>WVZO01000741.1 GCA_011772425.1 Candidatus Aminicenantota bacterium | reverse complement strand
TTCTTCTTTCCCGGGGGTCCAATTTCCCGTCGACAGTCTGGCGGCTCAAAAATTTGGGATTCAGCATCTGGTACATCCTACCCAGTTGTATGAAGCATCCGCCGGCTTAATTATTTTAGCTATGGCAATATTATATGTGCGTAAACAAAGAAAATTTGCAGGGCAATTATTTTTATCTTTTATGATTTTATATTTAATTTTCAGGACCCTCAACGAAGCATTGCGGGGGGATGCAGTGCATAATTATATTTTTAATTTATCACAGACTCAATTTCTTAATATCATTCTCATCTTTTTTGCTGTTGTTGTGTATTGTCTGAAATTGAAGACTGTTAAAGAAGAGACGAAAAGGAGACAGACGCATTTTCTGACTTACAGGGTACAAAAAATAAACCGGGAATAAAAAAAAGTGAGGTTAAAAAATGAAAGCAAAAAAATCAACGTTTTTATGGTTTGTTCAAGTCAGCCTGGTTCTGGTATTAACGCTGGTTCTGAACAATTGTGGGGGAGATGAAAAAGTTTGCAGCTCGGAGACTGGAGGGATTAACCTCAACTTCTCAAGCTTACCAGCGGGGTCTCCACTGGTCATGTTTACAGTTGACAAAGTGGATGGTATTCGGATATATGATGAGATTAAACACGTCGGCACTTCGCTCTGGTGCCGCGGAGGCGAAGAGGTTCCCCCGGGCAGTGGAAATTGGAAAGATGCAGCAGTAATGTTATTGTTCAGCAAATTGCCCTGTTATGTATGTGCGATTACCGCTGAAGTTCATGGGCACGGTAATGAAGCTCATATCGTGGCAACTCAGCGGGATGGCACCACCCAAACCGCAGTATGTCCGGGAAACAAAAAGGTTTTAACACTTAATGCCACTAAGAACAATCCCTTCATCTATGCGATACTTTCAGGGCAAGAAGCTGAGTGGATTAAATTTCGGCTGGAGTAAAAAGGGACAGGAATGTTTCTAAGTTTTAAATTCTTTAAATGATAAAATTCCCTCCCAATTTTCTTTTCAATTCTTCTATTGTCTTGAAACCATTTATGGGATTATGAGATAAATCAAGATATTTGAGACCTGGCAAATCCTTCAAAGGCGTGATATCTGTGATTTGATTGTATTGTAATTCAAGATGATTGAGACTTTTTAATTCCTGCAAAGGCGTGAGGTCGGTGATTTGATTATCCGCCAGGTTGAGATATTGAATATTTGTTAATAAACTCAAGACAGTAATATCTGAAATTTGATTGCCAGGTAAAAAAAGGATTGATATGGTTTTCAATTTCTTTAAATCTAAATTTTTTATGTTTAAGTATTCTATAAAAACAGTCCTTGATCCGGATTCTTCCTCGTAAAATGTACAAAAGCCTTTTGATAGACGGGAAAAGAAAGCAGCGATGGACAGGTTCAATTTATCCTCCCCAAACCGAATTTAATTGACAGTTTGATCGGCTCAAATAGTCTCATTTTCACTAAAACCTTTTTCGTCAAAGATATCAAGCTTCATTTAACTCGTTTATATAACATAATAGAAAAAAATAAGCAAGAAGGAAAGAAAAAAAGGGCCGGGTAAAAAATACTTGAAAATTTAAGTATTTTTTGATACACTTTATTTGGATCAATTACCCACATAAACCAGTCGAACAGGAACCAAAAAGGGCTAAACTCGTTTACAAAAAATATACCCACAAGGAGGCACAATGAAAACATTAACAAGACATGCAGTGTCTGTCTTTTCTTTGTCACTGGTAATCATGGCCGTTATTTTCTTATCCACTCTTCAAGCGGAGGAATCGGCGGCGGTAACAGCAAAACTTCCGGCAAGGTACGACTGTGTGTACACCCCGGTAAAAAACGGCGGCTCTGGCAACGGTTGGGCCTGGGCCAGTACGGCTATGTTTGAAAAAACCATTAAACTAAAAGACGGTGTTACTGTCAGCCTGTCGGAAGCATGGTTAATCGATTGTAACCCCTATGGCTGGGATGCCAGCAACGGCTGGTTTGCCAGCGATATCTTTTTCCGTGATGGGGCGGTACTGTCCTCGAATTATTCGGGGACGTCCTGCACCGGTGTTCCCATATCTTACCAGGCAGACGGCTGGCGCTTTTGCGGTAACGGGTACAGCGTGGCTTCCACCAACTCCATCAAAACCGCGATAGTGAATTATGGCGCTGTTGCCTGTATGGTGTATGTTGACTACTATTTTATGGCGTATACAGGCGGCGTTTTTAATCACTCATCACAAGCAGATGTGAATTATTTCGTTATCATTTGCGGTTGGGATGATAAATACAACGCCTGGAAAATTACACCATCATGGGGCACCAGTTGGGGCGAAAACGGTTATATGAGAATCGCTTACGGCTGTCATCGAATCGGCTGGGCAGCTAACTACCTCATATACTAATTTTGCCTCCGGCGGCCAGGGGGGCTCTTTTCGAGAAAACTGCCCCCCTGGACCCCCCGCAAAAGCTTTTGTTTAGAGTGATAATTAGTTGCCAGGCAAAAAAATTCTTTAATACCGTTTCAAGGAGCACAATTAATGGTGGGGCATTGTTCGACAATCCTCGAACCATCTATCCAGGGATTGCCACCCACTTTTACCACATTCAACTCACCATTTTCCAGGCAAGCAACGGTTTTCTTATTCAAAACAAGCTTTTTGACATACTTTTTGTCTTTCATGGTTACAATTTACCTCCTTTTATTTTTATTAGCAATAAACAGCGGATGGGCATTGGTTGATGGGTATTGTGTGATTATCTACCCATGGAAAGCCTCCCGCTTTAACCACATTCATCTCGCCATTTTCCAGGCAAGTAACGGTTTTTTTGTTCAAAACAAGTTTTTTGACTAACTTTTTAGCTTTCATGGTTACAATTTACCTCCTTTTATTTTTTTCATTCATCATTTTGACACTAACGCAGTACCGCGTCTTCAGTTATTGAATATAGTATAATTTAGAAACTTTTGGTCAAAATTTATAATTTTTGACCTTTTTTCTTTCTTTTAACGGTTTACCAGCAGTTCATTTTCAGGTATCATTTACCGTTTATAATCCCGCTCTTGGCGGTTTCATAACCGGAAATGAGAAGATCATTGGCTTTTTGATAATCCTCTTTGCTTATGGCATGCAAAACCCGGTTGCAAACGGCAACAAACTCCCAGAACAGTTTCTCAGACGTTTTCTTAACGGCTTCGTCTTCACTATTCTTTTGGAGTCTCTGGCTGCGTTTACGAATATCTCCTATTCTTATTTTCATATTATCCATCATCGAGGAAATATAGTCGATGACTTTTATATCAACGGTTAAATCGTCTTTATAATCCTGCAGCCACTCTTTATTTTTTTCCCTGTCCGCTTCTTCTATCGTCTCCAAAAGAGTCTTAGAATGATCAAGCGCTTTCAGGTACGCTTTTTCGTAATTTAATGATTTAAGGGCATCTCTCTCTTTCTTTTTCTCTTCACCGTGATATACCACCGAATACCTAGTAAAGAATTCCCTTTTGTCGGCAATATGATACAAAGACTTAATGAGATTAATCAAGCTTTCCAGCTTTTGATGATCAAAAGATACAGACTCAATATTTTTTTTTGACCAATCAAAGGAGCTGCTGGTTAATTTTTCGACAAAAGTAGGCACAACCATGGTTTCAAGCATTTTCCCCGCCCTGGCAAAAATATTTGCCGCCCCTTTATCAGGCCCTGACTCCCTGGGATAAGGCCACTCCTGGTATTTCTCCATATAAATATAGGCAGTAAGCGTTTGTTTGATGCGCCTCATTTCTGCGCTCACTCCAGGGTCTCGCAGTTCTTTCAATCTCTTACCTATTTGGTCAACCAGTTGGAAAACCGGGACCCTGGTCTCGATATACAAAACCATCTGGTTCTCTCCGGCAATCTTGTAATAATGGACAGCCTTCTGATAATTCCCATTTATAAAGAATTTTCTTGCCAACCTGTCAGCACATTGTTTTTTTGCTTTACCATGTTGGTTTGCACAATATTTTTCTGCTTCCGGGATGAGATCACCCCGGAAATACGTATTGATTACTCTTATATGATCACCTGCCTTTGCATAATATATGGCGGCTCGTTTGTAGTGATTTTTCTGCAGATAAAAGGCGGCAATCGTTTTATAACATTCTGATTTCTCTTCAACGTTTGCTTTTTCGCAGCGTCTTTCCGCTGCCCTATACTTTCCTTTTTCCAGGAGTTGGTCGACACGTTGTCTCTTACATCCGCTGCCCGCGAACATCAAGGTGACTATAGGTATTAATACCAAACACTTTCTTAAATTCATGTTTTTCATTTTACATTTTCCCGCGAAGTTATTATCTACCATACCCGGCAAAAAATATCAACTCCATGATGAAAATAAATTCAATTTCCCCCTTCGTGTTCTTCGTGCCTTCGTGGTAAAATCAAAAAAGCTTTAGAACATCTTGAGGAAGATAAAGTAGAGGAAAAGGCCTCTAATGCCGTTGTTTACCACCGGCATACCTGCCTCAAAGCGGAGAATCCCTTTCAACACGGGAATGTTCAGGGTTCCGGAAACAGCCGCGCCGGAAAAATAAGTATGGCGATAATTATTGTATGGATTGCTGACCCAGGTGGAATCATAAAACACTTCCAAGCGAAATGCCTTGCCCACACTGTACCCGTAAGACAAATTGAACATAAAAGCACGGGTGGCCTGAACCACCCCCGACATATAACCGTGCATATTCAGCTCATTGAAAAAACCAAATTTATAAGCACTGAAGCGGTCCAAATGAAACCCATCAAAATAACCGGCAGTAAGATGTAATTTTCTAAAGGTAGACAAAAAGAAATCTTTGGTCAATACCACTCGCCAGCGCATATATGTCCTCTGATCCGGATTAAAATAATCATTGCCCGGTTCACCCCAGGGCTGCCATTGACACCGGCGGGCAATCTCGCCCCACAGGGCCAGGCGAAATCCTTTAAAATTGGCTGTCAACCGGGACCGCCAGCCCAGGGCCAGGGTGCTGCGGGGTAAAATAAACGCCTCCCCGGTGGTTTTGGCCGGAGAAAATTTATTGTATTCAAAGAATAAAAAGGATGATAACTTAAAATAGGTGCCCAGGGGAAAACCCGTATTCACCTGGAACCGGAAAGGTAAGCGCTTCAACCTCTCCGTCTCAATCTCTGTACCCTGTTGATAGACCCTGTTCCTGAAAGGAAAAGCAACCGCAATCAAATTCATCCCTAAATCCATTTTGGTCCCCTTAAAAGAGGGATCACTATAATTGGCTGTCAGCATGACACCACCAAAAAGGATATTCAGCTGACGCCCCTTTCCTCCCAGGTTAAAATTCATGTAATTGATGCCCAACAGCGGGATGGGATAGGAAAACGAACTGTCATAAAATCCACCCAAAACCCCAAACAACTGGGATTTTTTCGTTTTCCACTCAACGATCCGCTCGCCGCTCTTCTTATCTTTAATTAAATATCTAAATCCTTTATAGGTGTCCCGGACCATCAGGAGATTCGATTGATAGGCCTGTTCTTTTAACGTATGAAAGTTTTCCGGATTGATAACGATATGCGACAGTTTAACGCTGCGTTCTACATTGGTAATTCGTCCGGCAGTGGAAAAGACCTGGTGGCCAATGACCGACATCGGCAGCCGCATCCCCGGTGCCCCCGGTACCGGTTTGAAATAACGGGTTTCTACATTTGATATCACCTCACCTCTTAAATTAAGTTGAATGAGATGTTCGCGGCAAATGGCAAAGGTCCCGGCATCAATCCAGATTCTTCCCCGATACAGGGAAGTGGTTTTGAACTCCTTTTGCGGTTTAAAATCAACGATATAAACCCGCTTTCCCTCCAGGGTGGTCTCATCTGCAAGAGAATAACGGTATTTCTCGGTTAAATCGATATCCAGGGGCATTATCTTAACCTTCTCCGGCTGCAGCAGAGGAATTTTAGGCACCCGTTTGCTTTTCCATTTGACCCCATTGATAAAAAATTCTTTCCATACCCAATCATAGGGTTTATTGCGTTCCGCAAACATAGGGCCTTTTATAGTTAAATCAAAGGTTTCACGCAGGTTGCCGATACGCAGCCGCAGGGAGGTGGTCATGGCAGCGGTAAAGGCCCTTAATTGACTTTGTTGGCGGGCTTTCCAGGCCCGCACCCCGGCAATAATCTCCTCTGCCGAAAGCCTGTAGGTTCCAGTCACATCGACTTTGTACCGGGAATCGCGTCTCCTGGTCTTGCGGGGGACAAGATGCAGCGAAAAAAAGTCCCCTTTAACATTCAGAACCAGACCGGTGGAGTTCCGTTTAATTTTAAATACAACCTGCTCTCCTTTGATTAAATTCTCCACAATGACCTTCTTGTATAAGCCCTTTTTCAAGGTGACCATGACCTTCTCTCCACGAACCCGAGGCCCCCCCAGGAACAGGATAGGCATATGATCGGAAGGGCGAAAGAAAAGGGGGTGCTGCGAAAATGAGCCATCGGAATAAGAAATCTTTATGAAAGTGGTGTCTCTATAAAGATGTTGCTTCAGGTAAGCGGAGAAACGCACCAATGAGGGATACAAAATGTCTGCCTTCTCTGTGGGAATCACCAGGAGAGTTGTGCGGGGCATGGCAAACGGATTTTTTTCCAGGATACAGGATAAAATCCGCGGCGGATCAAAACCTTTTCCTTTTCCTTTGCCCTCAAGTTCATCCGGGGTGCACACTGTTTCCCAGAAACAGATATGGGGAACATTGTCGGAAATTATTTGCCGAATTTCTTTTTTACCCGGTGTATCTAAGAAAAAACAGTCGAAATAGGGGGAAGTCTCCGGGTTGGCGGCCAGGGTTTGGGTGATTGCAATCAGGTCTTGTTCATAAGACCAACCAGAGCAGGCGATGGCGATTCGCATCCCCGGCCGGATGCCCCGGGCCAGGGAGGCGATTTTTTTGATTACATAGGACAGGCGATTAAAATCGTTAATCGTTTCCAACCCCTTCAGGGATAAATGAGAAACGTTTTTAAACGTTGTGAGCAGTGTACCTAAACGGAGCAGGTGTTGATCGGCAAACCATCCCGGTGCCGGGATTAATTCCAGCTGCAGCAGTACCGGAATGTGGGGGGGTGGGAAAATGGAGGCGATATCCATATCCAGGGGAAATGTCAGCGAAACCAAAACCAGCGGTGGGTTCTGTTCTGCAAAATGTTCCACTGTTTCCCATGGAACTGGCTCCCCGGTGTTGGTGTTCAGAATCGCCAGCCGCAAAGGGGGTGCGGCTGCCAAATGGAGGCCAAAAACAACAAATAAAAGAAAAGTCAATCGCCTTGCCAATTTCATTGCACTACTATGCTCCTATATATCCAAACGTGGTTTGACAGATTACGGTTTTTAAGCCAATATCTTTCAATATTTCATGTACCTGTTTCATCTCCACATAGGTGGGCCTGTTTATTTCATGATTCCTGAATTCAGGGCGATAATCCAGTACCGTGACCTGAATCCCCGGATTAATGGCTTGTACCTGTTCACCCATTCGTTCAATCTCTTCAACGGATATCAATTCCCGGTTGAAAGGGAATCCAACTCCCAAAAAGAGTGAAGGGTGGTTGTCCCGGATGTATTTTACCGCTTTCCAGGCGGTATTATGATATTGTAAGGCAAGATGTCGATTTTCCACACCGGTAATCCTGGTAAAGGTGTCAACCTCCAGACTTTTCAAATCAATGCCAATGTCGGTCAAACCTGCCTCTACAAGTTCGTCGATATAATCCCCGGTTAAAATTGAGCCATTGGTATCCACATGAAAGCGGGCCGATTTATCGGGGTTCAATTGTTTTAACTCCCTGATGTATTCTACTAACCATCGCCTGTTCAGCGTACTTTCTCCCCCGGAAATGGCCATCCTGTCTACAGAGGTTTGTTTCCGTGTATTGGTCATCATGTGAGCTGCCTGTTGGGGAGTTAGCGGAGTGCCTTTGCCACGGTATGTGGTGGTCCAGTTCTGACATTGGGGGCACCTGAAGTTGCAGCCGGCGGCAAAGCAGGCAGCCTCGATGTAACCGGTATATTTCTTCAGGGGCCAGGGAGTGCCAACTCCCCCTACTCCATGCCCTGAAAAACCGGAAACCAGTCTACTGGGAGTTTGGAAAGAGGTGTCTGTACAGACCTCCATGCCTTCTTTTACAGGTGTCGTGCAGCTGGGCTTAAGTTCTCCGTTTATTTCCACCGCACAAGAAAAACATCCTCCCACGCCGCAAGGGGCAAGCAGGGATTTACCCAATGTTTCCAGGGCTTGCCTGACTGTTATTTTCTCAAAAACAGGGAAAACCTGCCCATTCACCTTGATGGAGATTTTTTTCTCTCCGGGGTGCGGAACAATTTTAACGGCTGAATACGGGCAGGCCAGAACGCACGCCCCACAGCCAAAACACCCCTCTTCTTTATCCATATGGCACACAGACTCGACGCAAAAACCACAGTCTGTGCAGCCCGTCTTCTTTACTACGTAACTCATGATTTTTTCTTTTTAGAGTTCTATTTTATTAAAAAAGCATCCGGATGTAAATAACTCTGATAGAATAAGCAGAGAAAGGTTCCAGGCAAAAGAATCATATTGCATTCTTTAAAGAAGTTGTTCTATTTTTTGAACAAACGTATTGTAATCAAATTCTATTGAGATATAGCGGATGATAAAATTCCTGTCGATGAGAACATTGTGAGGAAACTGAACAGCTTAAAACCAAAATCACTGCAACAAACAAAGCAAATATTTTTTTCATTTCACTTTATTGCGGATTTGGATTGACAGGGAAAGTTTTCAATCATTTGTAATAGAGGCATTAACTTCTCCTGGGGATAATCCGGGCGAAAATTTTTAACGGACTTAACTAGAAGATCTAGATTGAGATCGTGCGAATAATCAATAAAGGAATGGGTGACATCCCCGGACAGATCATTATGAACTTCCAGTATTTTTACAGGAGTAAAACAGTTGAAGTCAAACGTCCTGAAATCGATGCGGCGGATTTTTTTATTGTTATAGCTCCGGTAATAAATCTTGAAATTCCTGGTGTCAAACACAATGCTCCAGCGAGTTAACTCTTCATTACGCGGGTACACGTCTTTCAATATTTTAAAGGCATAATCAATGGCATATTTATTTTTTTTTGCTTTATATGATGCCATCATGTTGGCAACCCGGACAAACCGGCTTCTGGAGTCATAAGGATTTGATGGTAACGGAGCTTTTTGTTTCCAATGATCAGCGCAGGTTGAATAAAGCCTATTAGCCAACGCTTTCACCGGTAGGGTCTTTTTAGTGTGAAAGACCATTTTTCCATTAAGAAATTCAATGGCGGCACAGTTGCCTCTCCTGTCGCAAACCAGGTAATGATCACGGGTATCTGAGATTCTTATCCGCCTGTTACTCTCAATCACCTCCTCAACAGTACCGCATGTATCTAAGATATACTGCATCCATAAGGGAGATACCAGCGAAGGACGTTCATCAGGCACCGGGTTTCTTGTTTCCGCAAGAGCCATAGTGCTGATGACCAGACCCGCTTCATTCATTCCCGCCCAGGCGAGCTGGTAACCGACACAAGAAAAGGTAACACTTCCGTATTTGGATACCCAGGTCGCGGTTTTCCCTGTGGTACCGGGTTCCCAGCCGGATTTTTGTACATTCTTTTTGTTGACATAGATCATGCCCGGCGCAAAACTGTTGTCATAATTAGTACCAAAAATGAGATAACCCTTATGGTTGAGGGCAAAAGATGTACAGGTAAAGGTATAGATGGGAACCAGTAAAAAGACCAAACAGATCAAAACTGTAATCTGAGTCATTTTTTTCATTTTCATTTTCATTGAACACACTCCTTTCATCATTTTTTTTCTTAATATTTTTAATACTTTAATACGAAATTGATGGACCGGAAGTTCCCTATTAGTGAAAATTAAAAAAGGTTTTTATTCATAAGTTCTTCCATTGCCCGTTGGCAGACGGTGGTTACTGCGGAGAGGGCCTCTGAAATACACCGGTTTACCTCTTTTTCCCCGAAAACCGTCAATTTCTTGCTGGCTTCTATTACCTTTTCCTCTGCTCTCTGTAAAAAACCCGCTTCATCGCCGGCCCGGCCAATTCTGATCTCACCCAGTAAGGCCTCCAGGAAAGTGGTCATCATTATTTCAGCTCCTTTGCGTTCCTCGCCTTGCAATGAGTCCAACCTTACCATGAGCCTGGAGGCGATGATGAGTTCCGACTTTATCCGTTCAGCATGCTGATAAATTAAAATTGTCTTTTTTGTATCCATGTTTTTGACTCCTTATTATTATAAATTTACGTTTCATTTCTCCTCCTCATGTTTTCATCGTCTCAACTTCTAAACTTCACTGTTTACACATCAATGTGACTTTATCACCTTAATTTTTAGATGAGACGGAAACTTCCGGGAACGATATACCTTATGAACCGCTTTTTGAAAATCCTCCTCCTTTGCCTGGTAAATGTCCATAAACTTCTGGGGATTACGGTCGATTACCGGAAACCACGTACTCTGGATTTGCACCATAATCCTGTGTCCTTTGAGAAAGCAGTGAAATTTATCCCGCAGATCAAATTCAATCCTTGTGACTTTATTGGGCACCATTGGTTCAGGTTTTTCGAAGCTGTTCCGGTATTTAGCCCGAAATACTTCACCGGCAAGGAGCATTTGAAAATCCCCCATGCACACGCCGCGGGGATTGGGTTGATTATCAGGCGCATCACTGGGATAAACATCGATTAATTTGACTATCCAATCGGCATCGGTTCCGGTGGTAGACACATAAATACTGGCGATAATCGGACCGGCAATGGTTATGTCCTCGCTGAGGACATCAGACTGATAGACAAGAACATCCGGTCTGCGTGCCGCAAACCGTTGATCCTCAACCATCCATAGATGACCTTGCCTTGTACGAATGTCTGCTGACCAGGGTACCGGCTTATTGGGATCACTGATATAAGAATCAAACGCTTTCTCTGATTCTTCAACCGGCGGAGTAAATGACAGCTTCTCATCAGCCTGCAAATAAATATTCTTTTCCACGGCTTCTTTCGGAGGCCACTGCCGGTATGATCTCCATTGATTCGCCCCGGTCTCAAAAACCAATGCTTCCGGCAAATTCAATTTCCCTTTTCCTTTCAGGTGGTATAAAAAGAATGGCAATTCCACCTTTTCCCTGTAATATTGTCCTGTTTTCTCTTTAAATTGAATGTTCCCCAAACGATCTCCCGCCATTCTGCCCCATCCGCCATGAAGCCAGGGACCAACCACCAGCGTACTTTTATTTAAGGGGTTTTTCTTTTCAAGGGTATAATAAATACTCATGGGTCCATAAAAATCTTCAGCATCAAACCAGCCGGCAACATGTAAAACAGAATGGGTGATATTGTTCAGATGCGGGAGAATATTGCGTTTCTTCCAATATTCATCGTAATCGCTGTGCTCCATGTATTCATTCCAGGTGGGTACACTATTTTTTAAGTACTTCTTGTTTATATTGGCAACCGGGCCAAGCTCCAGGAAGAATTTATAACCGTCAGGAGTTCCATAGTTAAACCGGGGGGGACGTCTCGTTGTAACGCCTTTCCTTGGCCGCGCATCGTTAACCAACCAGTCGAATGTATACATCAAGCGAAAGGCACCGTTATGATGGAAATCGTCACCGATCCACATATCAGAAGGAGATGCTTGCGGCGAAGAGGCTTTCAACGCCGGATGGGCATCGATCATCCCCAATACGGTTTGCCATCCCCCATATGACCCCCCCCATTGACCGACACACCCATTATGATTGGGAATGTTTTTCAACAACCACTCAATGGTATCATAGGTATCACTACTTTCATCCGTATCCTGAGCACGTTGTTTTTTGGGTTTATAAGGTCTAATTACAACAAACTCCCCTTCTGATTTGAATTTACCCCGAACATCCTGGTGCACAAAAATAAATCCTTCCCTGGGATACATGTCATTGGGTCCTAACCTGTTCCTGTAGTTGGTCGGCCCATAACTGCCGACTGAATAGGGTGTACGCCGCAGAAGCATAGGATATTTTTGACTGATATCCTTGGGTGAGTAAACCTGGGTATACAGTTTTACTCCATCCCTCATGGGAATATAATATTCGTGTTTTTTGTAATGTTCCAATACGTAGACATATCTGACCCCGTTTATATTATCCGGGTTCAGTTTCACCGATTTCCGGTAATATTTTATAGCCGCTTTTATATCTCCACTTACCATACAGGCTTCAGCATAACTGTCATACGTATTGAAGGCATCCGCATAAGCCTCGATATTTAGCTTAAATATCTTAAGGGCATCTTCAATTTTTCCCTCATTGAGATATTCATACCCCAGCCTATTCAGGGCTCTTTCCCTGAAAATGACTGCCTTTGGATTTTTCTGCCGCACTTCCCTGAATATTTTAACGGCTTTCTTGATGCCTTGAGTGCGAATGATTTTAAAAAATTCTTCCTCTGTGGGTATTTCCACCTGCGCGGCAGCGCTGAGTGAGAAGAAAACTCCACACAAAACGATTATGCATAATACTCTAATTCTCTTCATTCTATTCCTCCTTTTATTAGCCACGAAGACACAATCCTTTGTGCCTTCGTGCCTTTGTGGCTTATCAATCATAAGGGTTATTCCACTTTCATATGTCGGCGTTGGAATGCCCAGACACCGATTATAAAATAGATAATGGTCATTATAATTAAGGCAATAATTTCCGGTAAAATATCCCCAAATCCCATTTTCATGATCATTACTTTTTTTAACGCGGAAACCGAATGGGTGGGGGACATGAATCCCTGGAGGGTAAAGGGATAACCGGCAATGGTAAACAAGACTTTACCTTTCATGGGAAATGCAGCACCGGTAAAAAACATAAACAAGAGCAGCGGGAAGTTGCCAATAATCAACACTTCGTTGGCGGTTTTGGTGACAGCGGCAACAATCAAACTGAAAGCAATAATAGAAATACTGGTTAAAACCACCAGGAATATTAAAATCCATAAGGAGCCGGCAAATTCAAATCCCAGCCAAACAGCAACAGCCAACGTTAATAGTACGGCAATGATGCCAATCATTACCTGGATCAGGCTGACACCCGACAGGAATTCAAAGGCGCTTACTTTAGAAAGTTTTAGTCTTATAATGGTATTATTTTCCGCTTCGTTGACGACAGCGATGGAGGCAGAAAACATTAACATGATAATTGAAAGAATTAATAATCCCGGTACCAACAAATCAAACTCCTCTATTTTCCCGGAAACGCCCAGACTGGTTTCGATGATTTTTAAAGGTCTTGTTTTTTGGGTGGCTGCGAATACATACTCATTAACGATCTCTTTGGCCCATACAGCGCTCACCATGTATTTGATATCGGTTAAATCACCGATGAACTCGATCTGAATGCTTTTATCATCTTTCGTATCCACATTGAGCCAGGTATGGAAACAAAGGGAAAAATCTCCCGGAATAACCACCAACGTATCGGCTTTTTTGTTTTTCAATTTTTCTATGGCCTCTGATTTGTTATCCGTCATTCTTATGGTGAGGGGAACGCCTGGGGTGTCTTTAAGATAATTTCTTACCCCTTCAAGCAAACGATCACTGTAATTCAATTTTTCGGATAAATACTCGATGCCTTTATCCTGGTTGACAATTAATAGATCATAGCGCGGCTTAGCGGATTCAGTGAACACATAATAAATGGAAACAAAAAAAGGGGCCAGGGATACGGTCAGGATAAATATCCAGAAATGCCTGATTTGTTCTTTAAAACTTTTTTTTATCACACTTAACAATTTCATTGTCTTAACTTCCTCCCGGTTAGATGAATGAAAACGTCTTCCAGGGTATTCTCCCGCATGGTCATTTCATTGATTTTAAAACCCTGTACCTTTATTCGATTGGTAATCTCAGATACCGACTCAATTAAATTCTTAGACATGAGGATCAGGGTGGTACCGCTGACATTGACCTGATCACAGATCTCTAACAGGCTGTCCTTCACTTTATCCAAAGATTCTTTCCCATCTTTCTCCAGGGCTATTTCCAGTAAATCTCCTTCGCCAATTGATTTTTTCAAATTAGTGGGGGTATCCAACAAGAGCAGCTTACCATAGTCAATAATGGCGACTCGATCGGCCAGGCGGTCGGCTTCATCCATATTATGGGTGGTGAGAATGATGGTTTTTTCTTTTGCCAGGTTTTTTATAAAGTTTCTCACCAGGATACGGCTCTGGGGGTCCAGGCCAGTCTCGGGCTCATCCAGGATCAATATTTCCGGGTCATGAATCAGCGCCAGGCAGATATTCAACCGTCGTTTCATACCCCCGGATAATTTACTGGCCAAAACGTTTGCTTTCTTTTCCAGGCCCATAAATTCCAGGAGCTGCTTTGACCGGGTTTTTGCCGGTTTCCCCGACATCCCATACATTTCACCCATAAATTTCAATTGCTCCAGGCAGGTCAATTTGGGCCAGAATATGTTTTCCTGGGGACAGATACCGATATGGGTTTTAATGTCTTTTTTACTCCTGTTTCTATTGCCATTACCCCAAATAACCACTTCCCCTTCCGTAGGTTCGATTAAACCGCAAATCATATTTATGGAAGTGGTTTTACCCGCCCCATTGGGTCCCAGGAAGCCAAATATCTCACCTTTGTATACATCAAAGGATAATCCGTCAACGGCCGTCAGGTCGCCAAATTTTTTCTTTAGATTGGAGACCTGGATGACCACATTGTCTTTGGTTGGTTGTGTTTCATTTTTATTCATTTTTTACCTTTTTTTAATTTTTCAAACTGCGGTCAGGCTTCCGCTCCTGCCGACGTGTTTCGGTAACACCTTGCCTCTCTTTAATGTCTTTAATGTCTACAATCACATTTTCCACGGCTTAAATTCCCCTCCCTGCCAAACCAATGGATTTATATAACACAGCAGGGGAAAAAAATCAAGGTGTTTTTTGCCCGTCCTTTCTTTTCTGTAGGAATTTTAGCCACAAAGGTACACAAAGGGGCACGAAGAGGAGAAGGAATGAGGCAAGAGTTGAGCGGTAGGAACGTATTGTTCAGCGGTGGAAATGGTATACGGGAGCGGTGGAAATAGTGTCGGGGAGTGGTGGAAATATACTAATCTAGCGGTGGAAATGGTATGAGGAGGCGGTGGAAATATGAAAAAAATAGCCGCCTTTTTCTTTAGGGAAAAAGGGGAGGAGAATTAAAAAATTTTGACATCCTCATGTTTAAGTTGCGAATTCACTTGTAATTGTGCTATAATTTTTTTTCTTTTTTTGCAAAGGAATTAGGACATTACTGTATTTTACCGGATAGATTACAGATATTAAATTAGAAAATAGCTGAAACTCAGCAGACAACGACAGTATACGGTAAACGGTTGGAGGAAAAAACAATTTAACGCAACACAGGAGCATAATAGCGAACTATGGAGAAAAAGATGAGTAAGATAAAAGAGTTTTCATTTTTATATTATATTGCCCTCATCGTTTTAACTCTTTTCCTGGGTTATTGCAAAAAAGCGATATTAACGGCTCCGGATAACGCCACCTTAGTGGTAACCGTGAATCCGACGGTGATTCCGCTTGGTGGTCAGGCAATTGTGACAGTGGTGGGATATAAAGCCAGCGGCACCCCGGTCCCGGATGGCACGGTAATATTTTTCTCCACTGATATCGGGACGATTGAATCCAGGAAAGAGACACAAAACGGCACAGCAGAGGCCCTGTTCCAGAGTAATGATAACCGGTCCGGTGTGGCCACGATTACCGTCACCTCAGGTAACGCCCTGGTGACTCCAAACCCTGTAACTATTACCATCGGGGCATATGCACTGTATTCGCTTTCTTTAAGCGCATCCCCACCGGTGCTGCCTATAGGAGGCGGCGCTGCCACCATTCGCGTGACAGCTTATGATGAAGACCTTAATCCCCTGGCCAATATACCAGTCACACTGAGCACAAACGCAGGGCAATTAAACAGCAGCGGCAATGTGATTACCACGGATGCCAACGGGGTGGCAGAAGACCTGCTGCAAACCTCGGTCACCGCGGTGGTTACCGCTGCTTCCGGGGACATAGAAACCAGTATTACGGTTCATGTGGAAACCAATGAATCCCCCACCGCATCATTCGTTTATTCACCCACCAGCCCCAAAGTAGGAGAAAAAGTCCATTTTAATGCCTCTGAATCATCCGATGCGGACGGCACCATTGTCAACTATGCATGGGATTTTGGAGATGGGCGTACAGGTTCGGGGATCACCACGACTCACAAATACAAAAATGCCGGTACGTATACAGTTGTGTTAGTGGTCCAGGACAACACGGACAACCGCAGCAGTACCAATCAAAGGGTAAGCGTGTCTGAAGGAGAAGCTCCCACTGCCTCCTTTGTCTATTCACCCGCCAATCCGGCGGTTGATGAAACGATTCATTTTAATGCGTCGGAATCAGCAGACCCGGACGGTACCATCGTGTCGTATGATTGGGACCTTGGGGACGGCACCACTGCCACTGGTCAGACCATTACCCACCAGTACAGCAGCAGCGGTACTTATACGGTTCTGCTGGTGGTAACGGATAATGACGACAATACCGCCAGTGCCACCCAGAGCATCTCTGTAGGAGAGAATGAAAACCCGGTGGCATCGTTTATTTATTCACCCACCAATCCTGCCATCAACGAGGAGGTTTATTTTAATGCTTCTGATTCCTACGACCCGGATGGTACCATTGTCAGTTATGAATGGGATTTCGGAGATAACTCCACAGATTCTGGCCGCACGGTTACTCATCAATACAGCAGCAGCGGTACCTATACGGTTTACCTCCGGGTAATCGATAACACCGGTAACACCGGGAGCACCACTAAAAACGTCATTGTCAGCACCAGTCAAAGTCCCACAGCTGCGTTTGTCTTTTCTCCTGCAAACCCGGTGGTAGGAGAAAATGTTTACTTTAATGCTTCCGAGTCCACGGACCCGGATGGTACGATTACAAGTTACCAGTGGGACTTTGGGGACGGGAGTTCAGGCTCAGGTATGACCTTTACCCACAGTTATTCCGATGCCGGGACCTATACGGTCCTCCTGACAGTGACGGATAATACGGGTAACCAGGCCAATGTGAGCAAAACCGTAACAGTGAGTGAAAATAGTGCCCCTACTGCTTCTTTTGTTTATTCACCTTCCAGTCCCAAAGTAAACGAGACGGTTTATTTTAATGCATCCGCTTCTTCAGACCCGGATGGTACTATTGTCAGTTACGCATGGGATTTTGGGGATGGCAGCACAGGTTCCGGTGTGAGTATTAGTCACCAGTATACGGCTGCCGGTACGTATACGGTGGTGCTGGTGGTGACAGATAACAGTGGAAATAAAACCAGCACCAGTCAAACAGTAACGGTGAGCATTTGAAATGAGAAAATATTTATTCATAATTGTCTTTGTGTGTATGCTGCTGGGGACATCCTGTGCCTGGCGCAAGGACTTCAAGCTGGGAAGGGAGGCCTTCCAGAGGAAAGATTGGGACCGGGCCGTGGCCTATCTTTTAAAAGCCCTGGGGGAAAAACCGGACAACGTCGAGTACCGGATATCTCTAACCAACGCCTTGATATCAGCCTCTAATCATCATTTACTTAAAGGTAAGCAGTATATGGAGATCGGGCAATTCAAAATAGCACTGGCAGCTTTTGAAAAAGCATTGGAATACAACCCGGAAAACAATGAAGCCCGCAGGGCAAAACACCAATTGTTAAAGAGAATAAAAGAACTGAAAAAACAAGAGCGGAAAAAAACAGAAACCCAACAATTAAAAGAAAAAGCAGCATTAACAGAACCAACTACTCCTGAAATCAAATATCAAAAGAAACCCTATAGTATAAAATTTGCCAAAGCTGATTTGAAACAGATTTTTAAAGTATTGGCAAAAACCAGTGGGGTTTATTTTATATTTGATGAAGCTTTTAAATCCAAACGCATCGGCATTAACCTGGAGAATGTCGGTTTCATGGAAGTACTTGAGAAAATCCTGCTGCAAACGAAACTGTTTTATAAAGTGATCGATGCCAATACCATCATGATTATTCCCGATACCCCGGCCAAACGCAGGGAGCATGAAGAACTGGTGATGAAGACAGTATTTATCAGCAATGGTGATCCCGAAGGGATTGAGAAAATTGTTCGCAGCCTTACAGGTATGAAAACCATTGCCGTATATAAAGAGTTGAATGCCATTACCTTTAAGGGACGGCCGCAAGAGGTTAAAATGGCGGAAAAGATCGTCCGGATTCATGATAAGCCCAAAGGGGAACTGTTTATTGACATTGAGATTATCGAGGTGAACCGGACGCGGGTCCAGGAATATGGGATTGAGTTGAGCCAGTACCAGTTAACCGAGACGTATTTGCCGGAGACCGGTACGGAAACGGCACCCACAACCTCCACTATACGGCTTCATCGATTGGGGCATACCGATGCATCGGATTATCTTTTAACGCTTCCTTCTATTCATTACAAGTTACTGAGAGCCGACCGGGACTCTCGAATCAAGGCACGGCCGCAAATGCGGGTGTTGAACGGGCAGAAAGCTGAGGTGCATTTGGGAGATAAGGTCCCCATACCCACCACCAGTTTCGTCCCTTACAATGTCCAGGGACCTGCCCAACAACCTATCACCTCCTATCAATTGCAAGATATCGGTATCAATATTGATTTAACACCACACATCCACCATGACGGGTTAATTACCCTGGAATTAAAATTTGAGTTAACCTTTATTACCAGTCCCGGAACCGAACGACTGCCCCCTACCCTGGGTAACCGTTCCGTTTCAACCATTATTAAATTGCGAGACAATGAGACCAGCATGCTGGCCGGTTTACTAAGAGATACAGAACGAAAAACCCTCAGCGGATTTCCCCTTCTTTCCAGTGTACCGGTATTAAAAGAGATCTTTTCCGGGAATAAGAATGAAATCGAACAGACCGATATCATCTTGACCCTCACCCCCAGGATCATCCGCTTCCCGGAGATTGAAGAAGAGGACCTGGAACTCTCCTGGGTGGGTACACAAACAAGACCGGGGTTGAAACAACCTCCATTTCCTCTAAAATTGAAGTCAGAAGAAGAACTCATCGAGGATACCATTAGAAAAGAACAAAAAAAACAACCTACACAACCAAAACTCACCCTGTTTTTTCAGGCTGCAGGCAAGGATATAAAAAAGAACATCGAAGCAGATATTCCCCTTGCCCTATCCGGGGATGGAAATATACGCGCGGTGACATTGGAAATGGAATTTGACCCTGCGCTTATCCAGGTACTGGATGTGCGCAAAGGAGAGGTTTTGAACCAGCCAGGGGTAAAAAGCCTCCTGTTAAGAAATATCGATAACCAGGCAGGAAAACTAAAACTCAATATTTCCCTGGAACAGCCATTAAAAATCACCCATAAACGTACCGGAAAATGGATAGTGCTGCGGTTGAAGCCGGTGGCCAAGGGCAAGGTTCGTTTCAAACCGGTATTGTTCCGGGTGCTGGACACCAATATGAAAGAAATAGAGAGCGAAATCCCGGAAAAAGGTATGGAGTTTCAGGTTTCTAAATAACCCTTCTAATCGGCGGAGGCAAAATTGAGGAAAATTTGATTTTTTTTGGCAGGGGGTTGACATTCGCCGAATTTTTTGCTATACTTTTTTGGTTCCTGTAAAACCAAATTCAACAAAGACACTTCTCTAATGAACCATTTTCGGGATATTCCCGGGGACCAGAGATCAAATAAAAATTACGGACTTTTTAACCGTAAATTTATAAACACGTAGGAGTAATGCAAGGGAAACAAGAGTTATTACGGGTATGTACTATTTGAAGCTTTTACGTTCTTATAGACCGTAAACACTTAGTCAATATCAAGGAGGGTGGTATTTTCATATGCATGTCCACGTGTGTGGGTGTCTATGTGTTTACGTGTTCGAACATCTCAGTGTCTGAATAAATGAGTAAAAGAGGAGTGAACCATGATGATATCGAAAAAAGTTAAAAAAACCAAAACCAGGAACAATGGTTGCGGTTTATTATGTTGGGTTTTATTGGGGTTTTATTTTTTTACTTCCTTTATCAATCTTTCCGGTCAGGATACCGACACGATTGCCAAGGGAGAGGTTACGGTAAAAGGTGTTCGTCTCCAGGTTGCCCCGGTGCAGCAGACCGTGCCCATCAACACGGAAACCGTTGTAAATACGGTTTTTTCTGCGGACAGCCCGGAAATGCTGGAAGGCATGGTGGTAAAAGGGACACTGCGGGGACCCGGGATCAATGGTTCGATTCTCCTTACCACTCTCCCCAACCATCCCTTTTCTATCCCGGGTTTTACGTCTAAAGGGACCTATACGTTGACGGATATCCACCTGGAGAAGAACGGGAATGTGCTGTTGACCGCCGAACCGGCAAAGGCAGTAATCGAAGCCATGGATATCATTGTGACCCGGGTGGAAACCCGGCCGTTAACCCTGGAAGAGATACGAGAGAAAGGTATTAATATTACCGATCGAAATTTTACGGTTTTTAATTTTTCCGTGGGTATCCTGGTGGAGAGCCAGGAAGTCCGGTACGAATTCCCGGTAGTCTATTCCGGTCAGCAGCCCTATATTCCTACCCAGGGGGGCATGGCTGAGTTTACCACTGTTAAAGGCCCGGTAGGCAGGGAAAAAGTTCCTTTTATGCTGGAACTGCCTGAGCTTGAACTGCCGTCAACCGGAGAGGGGACCACAGGAGAAGTACCTAAAATACCGGGGGTTTTAATCTTCAACAATGATATTGCATTTTTGAACCAGTTTTTTAGTGTTATGTTTATCATATCCAACCATGCACCGGAAGGCAGTAATATTACCTTAAAGGATTTAACGGCAACAATAACATATCCCCAGGGGCTGCGGGAGGCAGAGACCACGCCGCCCCATATTGCCGGGACCCCTATCCCGGTCCGCTGCCCCGGACCGGATGGCAAGATCGGCACTGCCGACGACCTGGATATTATCCTGGCCACCTTCAGCGGCATGGCGGAATTCCTGGCAGAAGGATTGAAAGAAGGAACCCATATCGTGGAAGTGGATTTTGAAGGCACGCTTTCTGGACTGCCCTCCGGTGATACGCCGGTAAAAGGAAAAGCTTCCGGTGCGGTTATTGTTCGCAACCCGGAATTTTCCGTTACCTTTGCCCATCCGGGTGTGGTACGTGCCGGGGAAGCATACGATATTCATGTCAGCCTGGTCAATACATCGCCGGTGGCAGCCAATCTTGTTTCCCTTACCATGCCGGCATCACAGTTAATCGGTACCCGGCTGTTGAGCGAAGAAACCGCTTCTTTCGAGACCATTGCCCCGGGAGAATCCGTTACCGCACTATTTCATATGTTATCGCTGGAAACCGGCCGGGTGCGGGCGACTGCCATGGAAGTCGAGGGCAATGTAAAAGGGAAATTCGTGTTAACCGCCGGTGTGGGAGAAAAAGGCATTCCCCTATCGCCGGATACCCTGGTTCTCCCGGATTATGCCTATTTATTACCCCAGGATATTATTAATACCGCCATGGTTGCGCTGGGTGAGGCTTACAGCATTGCCACCACACCCCCGGGCGGGTTACCCGAAGGCATTCCTGCCATCAGTACCGAAGTAGTTAAACGACGGGTCATTGACTTAGCAGAAGCCGGTCAGCGAATCGGATACGGCGACAATAACCTGGAATCCATCGAAGTACTGGCCCTGGACTGGATTGGGAACCGCTTCCAGGATATCTCCTTTGATATCCTGCGGCGAATCACCTCCAAAGGCATCAAATTCGCAGAAGCCCAGGCAGCCATATTCAACGAGGATTTGAAAACCAATTCACCCGCTGACTTCCAGGAATCCTTTGCTGAAACCTGCTCCTATAAAAACCCTTTTTTCTCTGTTATCCTATCCTTCGGCGGAAACCGTTCTGCACAATTGAAAGTGGTGGACTACTACCGGAATCAATTGACCCGCAGCGGGCCGGAACCGGTCCGGGACATCCCTTACAGCGAATTGTATTTGCTGGAAGATGGAAACCAGAACCCGGTGGATTTTGCCCTGGTGGGTCATGCGGATGAAAACGGCTATACCATAGAAGTGATTGGGGTGGAACCCGGTACCTTTGATTTATCTTTAATTGTTCCATCAGCAGACAACGGATTGAACCAGGTGATGTTTTCCGGTGTTCCCTGTGAACCCGGCAGCCGTTCCTATATCAGTGTTAAAGCAGGGGACAGCGCCTTCACATTATCCACTGAACAGCCAGGGGGCGGTAATGTAGTGACCCATCCGGGCAGTGTCCAGCCCATTGTGGAACCGCTGCTGCAATTGATCAGCGCCACCCAGGACTGCACCGTGGATTCGGCTGGCCACGTGGCGGCCCTCTTTTTTAATCGCACCGTATCCAATGAAACCGCAAAAGACAAAACCAATTTCTCCAGTGAAAGTAAAGAGATTTATGCCAGCTTTCTCCAGCCTTCCGGCCGGGTGATCCTGGTGGGAATGAACAATCCCATCTCTCCCTTTGTGGAAAGCATCATCCGGGTGGAAAACCTGGAAGATACCAAAGGACGGTTAATGTCCCCGTCACCGGTTGAAAAACCCATAACCGCCACCATCAAGACCCCGGGTGGGATTGTCTACGGCAGGGTATTGACTGCCGAGGGACAGCCCGTCAGCGGCGCCATGGTACGGCTCCTGGAATATGAAGAGGGTGAGTTGAGTGGTTTCGGAAACGCAGGAACCACCTACTCCTTTGATCGCACCGATGCATCGGGAAATTACCAGTTCGATTTTGTCAGGATATTATCTAAATCCTTCGTGATCGAGGTGGTTGATCCCAATACCGGCAAACAGGAAAAAGTCAGCAGCAAGCTGCGGGTAAATGGGCAACGACTTCAATTGGATATTATCATGAGAGGCAGGGGAACGGTGACCGGCCAGGTAATAAAAGCGGATGGCACACCAGCGGCTGAAGCATTGGTCCTGGCCACTGCGGAAAATGCCGCTCCTGGAGAGTATTACAGTGCCCAATGTAATGAAAACGGCGAATTCCAACTGGCGGATGTGCCCCTGGGACGCGTCAGTCTTATCGCTGCCCACGGCAGCCAGCGGGGCTATGCCAATACATCGTTGAATTCACCGGGTGAAACCCAACATGTGACCATCCCATTGACACAAAAACCTACGGGGAATGTCAACGGCCGGGTACTCCAGGCAGACGGGATCACACCGGTGGAGAATACGGTGGTCTCCCTGTCCCAGGAGGGAATTTACCTGGGGCATACCCATACCGATGCCGACGGGTTCTTTGAATTTTCCCATGTCCCGGTGGGGAATGTGACCATTCAAGCCCTTAACCCAATAACCGTACGATTCGACCGGACAGTTTCCGGCCAGGTGACCGCAGGACAAACCTTTACCGTTAATATTATTTTCAGGGGCACGGGTAAAATTTCAGGCAAAGTGATGACCGGCGATGGGACCCCCCTGATAGGGGCGGTGGTTTATATTCCCAATACCCCCTTTCATACCGAAACAGACAGCAGTGGAGAATTTTTACTGGTGGATATACCCATGGGTACATATACGGTCCAGGCATATGATAAAAATACCTTTCAACAGACCGGCACTTCGGCAACCCTGTATTACGAGGGCCAGGAAGCTCGAATCAACCTGGTTTTTTCCATCCAACAAAAAGGCAGTATTACCGGGCTCGTTAAAGATGTGGACGGGTCTCCCCTGCCCGATGTGGATGTCCTGGTAAGTAACGGCAACTATGTGGTGGTGGCCGCTCCCCGCACCAATGCCAATGGTCAATACAACGTGAATGATCTTATTCCCGGTATTTATAAGGTGACGGTAGTAAAGAGCGGGTATGCCGGGGTTGCCAATGCCGTGGTCAAACCGCTGCAAATCACCACCGCTGATGTCCAACTGCGGGGTAAAGGAAAGATTAACGTTAATGTTGTTAATGAGGATGCCATCGGCACCATGGCGGATGTGACCCTCACTCACTCCATGTTTGAATTTAAACCCGGTAATTATATCGGGTTTCGAGGTATGGACAGCACCTATACCACCAACGAAAACGGCCACCTGGAGATAGATGACATTTTCACCGGGGGATTCAGCGTCATTGCCAGGAATGTTTTTTATCCCCAGGGTGCCTACAAAAGCGGGACCCTGGCCAATCACGGTGAAACCGTTACCATCGACCTTATGCTGAAGGGCACCGGCAGTGTAACAATAACCGTGGTTTCGCCGGACGGACAAACCCTGGTTCCCAATGCGTGGCTGCAGTTTACATCCTCGAATAATATAGTTCAAAAAGACATATTCACCGGCAGTGACCCCAATGATGTGGAAAATTACGGGAAAGCCACCTTTAATTTTGTTCCTTCCGGCACCTTCTACATTGAAGCCAGGGATCAAATTAACGACTTCGTGGGCGATCTTTACGGTTTTATGGGCTATGAAGGCGGCACCGTGGAAGTCACCCTGCGCTTAAAAGGAAAAGGACAGGTGAATGTTACGGTAAAAGATTTTGAGGGAAATGTAATTCAAGATTTCAACGGTACCGTGACATTAAAAAATGTGGGTTATCCTTTTGAGAGCTATCCGGGAACCAAAGGCCCGGATGGACGTTTTGTGTTCTCCAACGTTAATGAGGGTGAATTCTCTGTTTCGGCTTATGATAACTCCACCGACGTGGGAGGACGGGCCAATGGAAAGATCAGTGCGCACAATGAAGAGGTGAACATCGATGTGGTGCTGGATGCCTGGGGAACCATTTACGGGAAAGTATTGACACCGGACAACAATACGGTCATACCCCACGCCAGTGTGATTCTCTATTCCAATACCTCGGGCCAGGCCCTGGGATATTTTACCAGCGACAGCGAGGGTGGTTTTCGTTTCGAATATGTGCCCATGGGCTCCTTTCGGATCGAAGTATTCGACCCGGGCAGCGGACGAAAAGGCAAGAGTTATTGTTCCCTGGAGACCGGCGGTGAACAAGTTGAGATCCATGTTCGTCTTGAAGGCAGGGGCCGGGTTTCCGGTACCTTTTTCGACGGTTCCCGGGTTGACCCCATTCCCCTTGCGCAAGTGAAGATAAAGAGCAGCGGCGCCTTTCCCTTTGAAACCGTGACCAATACGGATGCCGAAGGTAATTTCACGTTTGATCAAATCGGGGAAGGGCCGTTTACCTTGAGCGCCGAGGACCCTGCCACTCACCTGGTTGGCACGGCCGAAGGGGAAATCCAATACGATGACCACCATGTATTTGTTAATATATACGGCCAACCCACTGGCACGGTCAAGGGAACAGTATTTCACGCCGGCGGCCAACAACCCGCTGCAAACGCTTCAATATGGATTAATAATAAACAGACAGCGGATGCATATTCCGATGAAAATGGATATTATAGTGTTCAATATGTGCCCATGGGCAGCTTTACAGTCACAGCCAAAAAGGACCGGGATTCCGGGACTGCCTCCGGGACATTGGAGTACCACGGCCAGGAAGCCGAAAAGAACATTGTTTTAAATGGACTGGGAAAAATTACCGGACAAGTACTGGATGGAACCAACCCGGTATCTGACGTTACGGTTACCCTGACATCCGGGAATGAGCCATTTTCTACCGTCACCGGCGGGGATGGGTCATTTACCTTTGCAGATATCCGTCCGGGGCCCTTCAGTCTCCAGGCCAAAGATAGTTACGGGCTGTCTGCTGCAGACAGCGGGGTATTGGAGCTGGGCGTAGAAGAGCTCACCATCGACCTGGTCCTGGAATCCGCCGGAACGGTTAAGGGTACGGTTTTTAATACAGACGGCACCACACCGGCCCAAAATGCCTATGTAACGTTAAAATGGGGCAATTCTAACCGGTATGCCGCCACCGATACAAACGGTTATTTTGAATTCCACGCCGTTAAAGTGGGAGACTTTACCGTTAACGTCCAGGGGATCAATAACACCGGCAAAGCCAGGGTCTCCGGCAGGATCAACAACAATGGCGATATCCTGGATTTCGATAACATTGTCCTGGACAATACAAAACCCCAGGTGGTTTCAATCACTCCCGCCGACGGCAGCAGCAATTTACCGGTAAATACCAATATAGTTATCGTCTTCTCAGAAGCCATGACTCCCTCCTCGATAACCAATTCCACCATCCGTCTCACCTCCAACCAGGGGACAATGAATATAACACCGGTGCTGGGGGTGGACGGGAAAACCGTGGATATCGCGGGGCTGTCGCTGAATAGTTTTATGCTCTATACGCTGACCGTTACCACGTCGGTTGAAGATGCCGCAGGCAATCCAGTGGAAACAGCGGTTTCCAGCTCTTTTACCACCCTGGATACTCAACCGCCGGTGGTGACTTCCACTGTTCCGGCCAATGGGCAAACCGGGATTTTACCCGACACCGCCATTATTGTCACCTTTAACGAACCGGTGAATAAATCCACCTTCGACAACCAGAACCTGGTGGTGAAAAAAGGTGAAACCTTTAACAGCGGGATCAACATTTCCGGGGCCATCACTTTCAATGAAAACAGCACCAGTGCAACGTTTACTCCGTCCAGTCCCCTGCAGGAAAACGCCCGGTACTGGATTTGGGTGAATCATCAAGCCGATATAACAGGAAATGTACAGAGTCAGAAATTTCTCAGCAGTTTTACTACCATTGACACCATTGCGCCAATGCTCACGTCGCTGACTGCCCCGGGCGGTACCACCGTGGTAGAAGGCAGTCCGGTTACCGTGGTGGCTGCCACCAGCGCTGCAGATGTGGCCGGGGTGCACTTTTTTATCGACGGTGAGTTCAAAACCACGATCACCTCCGGTTCCAGCGGGAATTATACGTATCAATTTACAGCGCCGTTGATCAGCCAGGTGGGCAGCACCTTCCTGGTGGAGGCCCTGGCAGTGGACCAGGCAGGCAACCAGAGTAACAAGGCGAATTTGACCTTTACTTTGCAGCCGGATTCTCCCCCGCAGATTACGTTAACCGGGCCCCCGGACCCGGCGGTTTTTCCCGGTAGCACGTTTACCTGCTCGGTTTCAGCTTCCGATGATATAGGGCTAACCCGGGTGACAGTCACCGCGGTGGGAGGCAGCATGAACGAAGTAAAGACCGAAAACCTTTCCCAGCCCACTTTCTCCGGGAACTATACCTTTACTGTGCCCGCCGATATCCTGCCGGGCACGGATATTCTTCTTCATGCCGAGGCCGAAGACCTTCGTGGCAATGTGTCCAGTGCATCGGATATTACACTCCAGGTTCCCCAGGATAATCAAAATCCTGTGGTGAATATCACATCACCCTCAGAAGGGGCACGGTTTAAACACAATGAGGTCGTCACCATTGAGGCCGATGCCTCCGATGATGTCGGATTGAAAGTGGTCAGGATTTACCTGGATGACCAGTTATTAGCAACTCATACGCAAGAACCTTATACGGCCACTTATACCGTCCCACCCCTGGAGCAGGAACAGCAGGCAGTGGTCAGGGTAGAAGCCGAGGATTTATCCGGCAAGGTATCCCAGGATACGGTTAATATCGTTTTGGAGAAACTGGTGGATCTCACTGCACCGCAGGTTAAGATTATAACTCCCAGTAACGGAACCCTGGTATTTGCCGGAGAAAATTTGAAAATAAAAGTAGACGCCACAGATGACGAGGGCGTCGAGCAGGTGGAAATTTACGTGGATAATCAATTGTTCCAGACCCTGAGCCAACCGCCCTATGAATCGGATTATCCAATACCCGCAGATGCGGCAGCCGGGAGCATCATCACCATTAAAGCCCATGCCATCGATGTGGATAACAAAACCGGGACTGACCAGTCCATACTTGAGGTGGTGACTGGAACGTTCATTCCTGCCGGAACTGTTATTACGGCGAACAACCCTGGATACGACAACCAGACCATTATTATCAATGACGGAACCGTTACCATTAATGGTGAGCATGCTTTCGTGAATGTCCTGGTGAAAGAAGCCGGTCATTTGACTCACAGTGGTGCGGATACTGCTGATGAGTACAACATGGTGTTGACGGTTAGCGGTAAAATGGTAATCGGTCCGGATGCCAAAATCGACGTAAGCACAAGGGGTTACATGGGCGCTCGACAGAAAGTAAATGGTTTAACCAATACCAGTGATTACGGATTCACCCTTGGAAATCAACCGGGTAGTTATTATCAATCGGGCGGCAGTTACGGCGGTTACGGCGGTCAGTACAGCAGCTATACCATAAATGGCGTGTATGGTTCCCCATACGCCCCCATGGAGGCTGGTTCCGGAGGTGGTGGTTACATGGGGAATCCCGGAGGCAACGGCGGTGGTGCGATTCGTGTCCAGGCTGCAGAATTGGTAGTGGATGGACAGCTTTTTGCCAATGGCGGCAGTACCTCTAATTATGGTGCAGGTGGTTCCGGTGGGGCCATTTACCTTAACCTCACCGTTCTTAACGGCAGCGGTCACATCCAGGCCAATGGAGGGACCAGCGCGTACAGCAGCGGCGGCGGTGGTGGTCGCATTGCCATCTATTACCAATCCGCAGCAAAATACGACCTCTCCACCATTACCGCCTGGGGTGGTGAACGAACCAGCGGTGGAGCTGCCCAACATAACGGCAGTGCCGGCACCATTTACCTGGAAAAAACCGGCCAGTCCGGCCAACTGATCATCAAGAATAATCCCAACATTGAAACCCTCAAAGGCACTCAATTGGAAACCACAGCGCCAGGAACCATAACCGGGCTTGAGCCTGGCACGCTTACCGATGCCAATGCCAACTTTATTACCAACAGCCTGGTTGGCATGCTGCTG
>WVZO01000047.1 GCA_011772425.1 Candidatus Aminicenantota bacterium | reverse complement strand
ACCCGCATGAAAATATATTTTTCGTCATAATCGTTCCCGATTGTCCTGACCAATTTCAGGCTGGCTCCGTTAAGGGCGGAAACCAGTAAGATCAACATATAAAAGGCAAACATTATCTTTAGTACTTTCATTTTTCTATAGAATACTTATACGTCCTTCTAGACACAGCCAATAAAACAAATGATGCTTGATTATTCTATTCAGTACAACAGAAATCCATGCAGTCACTATAGCACAGATCTCTAACTTCTTCGGGGCAAGTAACTGCATAATGCGTGCATTTTACGACACAAGCCAGATAAATAGCCCAGTGTGCATAAGTTTTTTTGCTTGAAAAAAAGTTAATTGACAAAAAACTAGCCGCAAAAATAAAAATTAATAAAGCGAAAATTAGAATCTTCTTAGCCTTCATTTTCTATCCTCCTTTAAATATTGGGAGAAGCTATTATATCAAAAAATACAATAAGAATCAAGGAAAAAAGAATTAAAAAGGTGACAGCCAAAAAATCTCTGGCCCACTGGCTTTATAACCTTTCGCCGCAGGCGATTTAAAATTGCCCGAAGGGCACCTTTTTTAGTTGGCAGTTGGCAGTTGGCAGTTGGCAGTAATTTGGGGGTTGTCGCGGAAGTTGACAAACAAAAAGCTTTATGTTAAAATTTAACTTAAAGATGTTAGGAAGGTAAACGAGTGCAAAGGGAAAATTAACCAAGGAGGTAACGATGAGCACGAATACGAAAATGAATAGACAACCGACAGTGGTGGTATTTACCACTCCCACCTGCTCCTGGTGCCGTGTGGTGAAACAACACTTGAAAAAAAATAACATCAGATTTAAAGAAATAGATATTACAAAAGATGAGCGAGCAGCCAGAGATATGGTAAGGCGAACCGGCCAGCAAGGGGTACCGGTCACCTTGATCCGTAACCGTCCTGTTGTGGGTTTTAAAAAAGAAGAAATCAATCGCTTGTTGGATATTAAAGAACATTAAGGTGAAGCCAACAACCGGCGTACACCTTCGATGATCTCCCGGATTTTGAGGGGTTTTCCAAAGGTAAGGTCTGCTCCTAATTTATCAGCCATTTTCAAATATCCGTCTGCATCGAAATGCCCCCCACCGGAAACAGCGATAATCTTAACATGTGGAGAAATACGCCGCAGTTCCAGGATGGTTTCCAACCCTTCCATTTCAGGCATAATGATATCGGTGATAATCAGGTCAAAGGGATTTTCTTTGTGAAGGTTCACTCCGACTTTTCCATTAGGAGCATTGGCCAGTGTATATCCTTCCGGTTCCATTGCCTCATTGAGGATTTCCCTGGATACCACATCATCATCGATGATAAGAATCCGTTTACCCGTGTGTGTCATCGATCATTCCTCCTTGTTCTCTTGTGTGTTCTTCAGTTCTTTCTCCTGTGATGAACATATTAACATACTATGTAATAAATTCCAATACTCCACCCACAGTCTATATTATTATTATGAATTCTTCTGAATTATATCCTTTAATACATCCGACAATTTGTGCGTGAGTTGCTTCAACTCCGGGAGAGGTAGGCCCGCTTTAATGGCTGTATCAAGTTTTTCTGCTGTGGTTTCCAATTGGCGCAGGCCAAAAAAACCGGCATTGCCTTTGTAAGTATGAGCAATCACCTTAATTTGATCCTTTCGTGCCTCAACATTTCCGTTTTCCAGAGCCCTGGAGAGCATTTCCAGTTTTTTTCGGGCATCATTGAGAAACACATTGCGAAGCCGTTTTGAAACGGATTTTTTGATACGGTTCTTCTCTTTTACTTCCTTGTGCCCTTTCCCGGTAGTTTTAGTTTCACTTTTTTTTTCCTTTAAATAGGGATTTATTTTTGCTAAAAAATGATAAAAATCAATGGGTTTGATGATGTAGTCGTCCGCACCAATGGTCAGTGTTTTATCGATATGTTCCCTCATGGCAAATGCGGAGAGTGCGACGATGGGGTTTTGAAATCCTTTCAGCCGCAATTCCCGGATGGCTTCATTGCCATCCATCTCCGGCATTTGAATGTCCATCAATATAAGATCAGGGGCATGGGTCTCCGCCATGTGCACCGCTTCATGGCCGTTATTAGCCAACAGCAGCGAATGAAATCCCGCATTTCTAAACTGCTCCGAAATCAATTCTTGATTGACAGGGTTATCATCTACTATTAAAATTTTGTTATCCAATTTGTGTTCCAGGGTTATACCCGGTGTTTGCTTCAAATCAATGGCCGACAATTCTTCGTGAAGGTTAACTTTATCGGAATTTACCGGTATTTCAAATACGAATTCAGAGCCGACGTTGGGTTGTGAATTTACCCGGATATCCCCTCCCATAAGGTAAGCCAGGTCTTTACAAATGGCAAGACCGATACCTGTTCCCCCTTTCTCCAACGCTCCGGGCGATTGCAGGCGGGTAAAGGGCTGGAATATGGTATCGATATCTTTTTCCGGTATCCCGATTCCCGTGTCCTTAACCCCAAAGCGAAGACGATCATCAATTTTATTGTACCTCACTTCAAGTCTCACCTTTCCTTTTTCAGTAAATTTAAAGGCATTGGACAACAGGTTAATCAATACCTGGCGAATCCGCCATTTGTCGCCGTAAATTCTCTCCGGGGCCTCCGGATCTACCTCGATATCAAAGGCGATTCCTTTTTGCTGGAATTGCAAGCCAAACAATGAGTTGATGCTGTCCTTTAATTCCGCGGTCAAAAAAGTACAGGGGTAGATATCCAATTGGCTGGCTTCTATTTTTGAGAAATCCAATATGTCGTTCAATAAAGTCAAGAGGGCATCCCCGGAATGAATTATTTTCTTCACGTATTCCCTGGATTTGCGGCCGATGTCCTGTTTTAACACCAGGTTGGCAAATCCCAGGATGGCGTTCAGCGGCGTGCGAATGTCATGGGACATATTGGCCAGGAATTGAGACTTTAAGCGGTTGGCCGATTCCGCTGCTTCTTTGGCGATCTTTAACTGCTTTTCAGTTTTCCTCCGTTCGACTATCTCCTCCTGGAGCTGTATATTAATGGTCTTCAGTTCCACGGTTCGTTCATCCACCATGGCCTGGAGGTGCTCCCGGTGTTTTTTGATCTCCTCTTCCGCGTACTTGCGCTCGGTAATGTTGCGAACAATGCTCAAAAACTGGTGTTCAAAAGGCACCAAGCGAGCTTCATAGTATTGCACGCCTTCCGGCGACGGCAGGGAATACTCAAATACGCTCAGCGAATTGGCAGCTTTGATTTCCCTGACGGCGTTGTCCAGTTTTTCCCCCACTTCCGGCGGTAGAAGCTCCTTTATTTTCTTTCCCAAAAACTCTTCCGGTTTTTTGTATAACTCATCAGGTCTGCCTGCTTTAAAATCCAGGATAGTTCCGTCTTGGCCTAAGCGAAAGTAAAGATCGGGCAGCACTTTGAAAATGGTATCCAATTCGCTCAATGCCACCAATTTTACCATTTTTTCCCGCAAGTCCTGCAACTCGTCGATTAATTGCTTTTTTGTTTTCGCTTCATCACCACTTTTCATTTACGGTCTCCAGGAATCCTATTCAGCTAAACTTGATTTTAAACCTTTAGGGCCAAACTTTCAACCGTTCCCCTGTTAATTTTTAATTTTGCCACTTATGCATTATTGCGTTGGGGTAGGGAATTTTGATAAAATAGTGGTATGCCGATTTTTTTGTTGGGAGAAGAACCGGTGTTTCCACCGCCAGAATTGGCCAGCCCGGAGGGCATAATTGCCGTAGGGGGTGATCTGTCACCCCAACGGCTGCTCAATGCCTATGCCGCCGGTATATTTCCCTGGTATTCCGAAGGGGAGCCTATCCTGTGGTGGTCGCCCGACCCCCGGCTCGTCCTGTTTCCGGGTGAGGTGCACATCTCCAAAAGAATGAAACGGATAATAAACAAAAAGCTATTCCATTTAACCTGTGACTGCCGGTTCAAGGAAGTGATCGAGAAATGCCGCCAACCCAGGCCGACACAGCCGCGCACCTGGATCACAGACGATATTCAAGAGGCGTATGTTCATTTGCATAATATGGGGTATGCCCATTCCGTGGAGGTGTGGCAAAATAAAAAATTGGTAGGGGGACTTTACGGTGTTTCCCTGGGCAAATGTTTCTTTGGAGAATCCATGTTCTCACACGTCGCCAATGCATCCAAATTCGCATTTATCAGGTTTTTTCAACGGCTTTTTCAATCGGGTTTCATCATGGTAGACTGCCAGGTGCCTTCCCTGCATTTAAAACGGCTGGGGGCCAGGGAAATCCCCAGGACAGAATTTCTGCTCCTCCTGGAACAAGGACTAACATACAAAACCCTTAAAGGAAAATGGGAATTTTTTTTATGATCTATAGGGCCGTTTCATTGCATTTTTTAATTGTTTCTGATACTATATAATCATGAATAAGATACGTTTAATATTTTTAATTTTGGTTTTGGTTGTAACGGTGGTTTGCCTGTCGCTTTTTCATAAATTTCAAGCCCCAATGGATTCCAGAATGGGAAAGATTTCCGAATTTAAGATAACCAAAATTTCCGGAAATGGGAAAATCTACCTATATAACAGACCAATCGAAAAAAATGATTTTACTGCTCTTAAACCAGTGGATATTAAACGAATGCAGTATTCAGAGGCGATGTACCTCAAGGCTGATTCCCACACTTCTTTCGAGTTTTACTGTTTGGGTACCTCTTTTAATGTCCTCCCCAAATCCTATCTACATTACCACCCCCAAAAAAAAGAACTCCATTTTTACAGCGGTGAATTTTATTGGGACAAGAGATTCAGGCCTAGAACTAAAAAAAAGAGCATGGCTGTTTATATTCGGGAACCTCGACACATGTTAATGTTATCCGATTCAGGTAGAGCCAGGCTTGGAGAGAATTCAACAGAGATATGGAATTACTCGGGAGCGTTAAAATTAAATGTCGACGAAGAGGAGCATGATCTTACTGCTAATCAATTATTTATTTGGACAATTTCACCTGTTGGTAATCAACGTTTTTCCCGAAGGGATCAAACTCCGCCAATTCAAATTATTGATATTCTGCCAATGCCCCGGAACATTGACCCTGCCAAAAGCGACATTGTCTTAAACAAACCCGATGACTCGATTGTAAGATTCAACTGGAGAGCAGTTGCAGGAACTCCTCACTATATATTTCGGCTCTATTCTTCTAATTTGCGAGAAAATATTTTAGTTGAAAGGTCCCTGGAAGTTAACCGTGTCAATCTTGATTTGCTTCAGTTTGAGGAGCGTGTATTCTATTGGGAGGTTTTTCCTGTCGACCCGGTCAATCAACGGCAGGGGGTCCCCTCTGAAATGGGAGAAATTAAACTGGTTGGTTATCTCCTGGGCAAAAAGAACGTGGGAAAACCCCCGGAATTGATTATAAAGTCTCTTACTGTAAATGGGAACTTAGTGATTATTAAAGGAAAGGCAGACCCCAATTCTCAGCTTTTTATTAACGGTGAGAGTGTAAAAATAGACCTCGACGGAGAGTTTATTACTACCCGATCTTTTAAAGGCCTTGGACGAAAACAAATCCTGTTTAAGCTTATTTCTCCACTGGGAATCGAAACCATTGAAGAACGTTATGTTACTATTTACGAAGAATGAAGCTGGATGAAGAAGCAACAAAATCAGCGTCAACAGCAGCAGTGGAACGTTTAGATGTCGGTTAAAGGAACAGGTAAAGAAGGTATACAAATTTTCCAAGGAGACGAATGATGGTACTTTTTTCCAGGGTTTATAGATACTTTAGTTCTGATTTAGCGATTGACCTGGGTACAGCCAATACGCTGGTTTATGTCAAGGGCAGAGGGATTGTGATCCGGGAGCCCTCGATGGTGGCTGTTGAGCAGCATTCCGGTAAAATCCAGGCGGTTGGAAGTGTTGCCAAGGAGATGTTAGGGAAAACTCCTGCCAATATTGTTGCCATACGGCCGATGAAAGATGGTGTTATTGCTGATTTTGAGATAACAGAGAAGATGTTGGAGTATTTCATCCAGAGAACCAGGGGGGGCGGTCAATTTTTAAAGCCCAGGATTGTTATTGGTGTTCCTGCGGAGATTACCCAGGTGGAACGACGGGCGGTGAAAGACGCAGCTTTGCGGGCAAGAGCCAGGGAGGTATTTCTTATTGAACAGGCCATGGCAGCTGCTATCGGAGCTGAATTACCTATTATTGAAGCTGGCGGCAATATGATTGTGGATATTGGCGGCGGCACCACGGATGTGGCAGTGATTTCTTTGTCGGGTATTGTTATATCCAAATCCATACGCACGGCCAGCAATGAAATGGATGAAGCTGTTATCCAGTACATCAAAAAGAAGTACAACTTGCTTATTGGCGAACGAACTGCAGAACACATCAAAATCGATATCGGTTCCGCATACCCGTTGGATGAGAACCTGGAAATGGAAATCAAAGGCCGGGATTTAACGCATGGTATTCCCAAGACCATCACTGTCAATGATGCCGAAATCCGCGAGGCCCTGGAAGGTGTGGTACATACCATTGTCGAAGCGGTTAAAAATACATTGGAAAAAACTCCACCGGAGTTAGCCGCTGACATCGTGGATAGAGGCATTATCCTTTCCGGCGGCGGCTCTTTGCTGCGTAATCTGGATAGACGACTGCGAGAAGAAACCTCCCTGCCTGTCTTTATCTCCGATGACCCGCTCTCTTCCGTTGTGCTGGGGGCAGGAAAAATCTTGGATAACCTCGACCTCTTACGTAAAGTAGGACAGAATTATTAGAGTTTAGTTCGATGCGCTTACAATGGAATAATGGAATGATGGAATGGAAGCCAATGGGGAAATAGGAAGACGACCAAATGACCGGTAATCACTTACCTGGCGAACGAAAGGTCATTGCCCTGATGGCGGTTTTGTTTGTTAATTTAATACTGGTTTCCTCAAGTATCGTCCTGGAAAATAAAAAATCACTGTTACAAAATATTGTGGGAGCTATTGTCTCTCCTTTCCAGGTCGCCTTCCAGGAAACCGTTGATTATATTTCCTTTCAGGTAAGACGTCATGTCTTTCTAAAAGACAGCTTCCAAAAATACCACCAGTTAAAAAAAAAGCAATTCCAATTGATTTATGAGAATTATATTTTAAAAAAAAAGATCAAAGAGCAGGACTTTTTAGCCCGTCTGAAAGTAAAACGCTCCGATTTTATAAAAGCAGATGTCATTTCCATTGACAGGAATTTTCCCCTCAGCAGCATCTTAATCAACAAAGGCACCGTCAATGGAATCAGGAAGGATATGACTGTGCTGAACGCCAGGGGAGAATTGGTGGGAAAAGTGGTGGAGCCGATATCCCTGTTTTCCGCAAAAGTCCAGCTTATTACCAATTCAATCGGGGGCACTGGGGCCTATATCGAATCCACCGGTAATCCCAATGACCTGCTGGAAGGGTTATTGACCGGCAACAACAATACCATCTGCAATTTTAAATACTTGATCGAAAATAAAGAAGTAAAACCGGGTGATCGCGTTATTACCTCGGGTACGGATAAAATTTTCCCCCCCTATCTTCCCATCGGCAGCGTGGTGAAGGTAAAAAAGGAATATTTAACCCAAAAAGTCGAAGTGGAACCATTTTTCATTAAAAGCTCCCTCAAACAATTGGTGGTTATTGCCAATGAGGATATACGTGATGAATGATGAATTAGGAATGATAAATGGCGAATAGAAGATTTAAGGTTATTGTTTTTGTTTTTTTGGTCCTGGGGCAGATTGTCATTCATCGGTATACCCATCAACTGAAATTGAACCTGGATTTATTTTACTTAATTCTTGTGTACATCTCTGTGGTAGGCAGTTTTTATAAGAGCCTGATTGCCGGGATGGTGGTGGGTTTAATCACGGACTATTTGAGTATGAATGTATTGGGGGTGTTTGGATTCTCTAGGACATTTGCCGCCTATTTACTGAATGAATTATCCAAGGGTATCGATTTAAGGAACAATATTTTCGTATTTTTGTTGATAGCTATTTCGTTGGCCCTGTCCAACGGCATTGCCAATATCTTTTTTTACCTTATTTTAGGTTTCGGATTTAATCTAAGTTTGATTTTGTATCAGCCCCTTTTAACTGCATTGGTGGGACTGATTATAGCCAGTACAGTAAAAGCAAAGAAGTATTTAGATGTCTATTGAAAAGCGTAAATTAACCAAACAAGAAAAAGAACGAATATCTTTTACTATCAATATTATTCTGGCTGTTTCGTTTATTGTATTACTATTTTCCTTTTGGAATATCCAGGTATTAAAAAAACGTCATTATACAGACCTTGCCAACCAAAATATTACCAAAGATATCGAGATCAAAGCGCCCAGGGGATTGATCCTGGACCGAAATCGCAAGCGGCTGGCGGAGAATAAATTAAATTTTACTCTTTTTTTGGTCCGGGAGTACTCCCGGGACATTGGAGAAACCATTGAAATTGCCCACAGCATCCTGGATATAGATCAAGAAAAGATTCAAAAGAAAATCGAAAAATACAAATATCACCCGGAATCGTTTATGATTCCGCTGGAAAAAGATCTGTCCTTGAAAAAGGCGATATACATCGAGAGTCATTCCGATGAATTGGCGGAGTTTAAGATCGAAATTGAGCCTGCCAGGGCATATCCTTATGAGGAGGTGGGGTCCCACATATTGGGGTATATCTCGGAATTAACCGCTGAAGAACTGGAAAGCAAAAAAGGTGAGGGGTATGTGCTGGGAGATATTGTGGGTAAAAGTGGTATTGAAAAACAATATGAGTCCTACTTGAGGGGCATCAAGGGTGTTCAGACAGTGGCCAGGGATAACCTGGGCCGCATTATGAAGGTTTTGAAAGAAGAAGAGCCTGTCATCGGTCAGACGGTTATTCTTACCATTGATATTGAATTGCAGAAATTCGTAGAAGGGATTTTCCAGGATCACAGGGGTACAGTAGGGGTGGTGGACTTAAAAACCGGGGGTATTCTGGCCATGGTGAGTAAACCCAATTTTAACCCTGAATTCTTTACAGGTGTGCTGGAGCCAAAAGAGTGGTCGGCCCTGGTTAATGATCCGGCGAAACCGCTGCATAATAAATTTTTGCAGGGTTCGTATTCCCCTGGTTCTGTGTTTAAGATTGTGGTAGCACTGGCTGCCCTGCAGGAAAAAGTGATCAAGACTTCAACTTTATCTCATTGTCCCGGTGCGGTTAAAATATACGACCGCATTTTTCAATGCTGGAAATCTGGCGGCCACGGTACCCTGAATGTGGTGGGTGCATTGAAAAATTCCTGCAATATTTTCTTTTACCGGGTGGGGAAAAAATTGGATATCGATGTGCTGGCAAAATACGCGGCAATGCTGGGAATTGGCCCGCAAACCTTCGTGGATTTGCCCAATGAGAAAATGGGACTGGTACCCACAAAGGAATGGAAACTCAAAACACTAAAACAAAAATGGTTCCCTGGAGAAACGATCTCGGTAGCCATTGGTGGGGGTCTGTTGAACACGACTCCTATCCAGGTATTATTGTTGATCAGCACTGTTGCACTGAGAGGGCAGAAACCCTCGCTTCACCTTTTAGAGGCCGTCGAGGAGAAGGGCCAGGTGGTGATGGCATTTAAACCAAGGTTTGAAAGGTTGGATATCGATGAAAGATATTTTGACATTGTTATCAAGGGACTTTACAAAGTGGTCAACGACGGCGGAACCGGCAGGGCTGCCCGAGTTCCCGGTTTTGATATCTGCGGCAAAACCGGGACCCAACAGGTCATTTCAAAAGAAAATCCCAATTATAGAACCCTGGTCAAACAAAAACGATTCAAACCTCACTCCTGGTTTGTTTCATTTGCTCCCAGGGATCATCCTAAATTTGCCATGGTGGTGTTCGTGGAAAATGGTGGAGATGCCGGTGCTGTGGCTGCTCCAATGGCAGCTAAGATTTACAAGGAAATTTTTAGACGATATAAAGAATGAAAGATTTAATGAAAGATTTTTTAAAATATTTTGATAAATTCGCCTTCTTTATCTTAATGGGTCTTGCTCTCACTGGCATTGTATTAATTTACAGCGCTTCCTCCGGGATGGACCAGGCGTATTGGGCCAGACAACTGGTATGGCTGGTAATTGCTTTGGCAGGCTTTGCCCTGGCTTTCAGGATCAAAACCGAGCTGGTTTTCAGGTACGCTATTTTCGTTTACCTCTTTTTGGTTGTCATTCTCATCGCTCAAGTCCTGACCGGGGAAATTGTTTCTGGTGCCAAAAGCTGGATCAAAACCAGGTTGTTTTATATACAGGTGTCTGAATTTATAAAAGTCCCTCTTGCCCTTTACCTGGCCAAGTCACTCACCAAAATGTCCAGGATCAAATGGAAAGACTTTTTCAAGCTGGTGACCGTTATAGGGGTTCCCTTTGTACTTATTGCCTTGCAGCCTGACCTGGGAACTGCGTTTATGTTAATATCGTTTTTTATTGTTGCTGTCCTTCTCAAACGTATAAAATTTTCCATTATTATTTTTTCCTTGATTGTCTTAATTGCCGGGTCTTATGTCACCTGGAACTATGTGCTTAATATGCTTAAACCGTACCAAAGGGATCGGATCATCTCTTTTTTTAATCCTGAAAAATATAAAAAATCCACAGGTTACCAGATCATCCAGTCCAAAATTGCTATTGGGTCCGGGGGTCTCACCGGGAAAGGGTATCTCAAAGGCACGCAGTCCCAGTACAAATTTCTCCCTACTCGTCACACGGATTTTATTGTTTCGGTGTTGGGTGAGGAGTGGGGGTTCATGGGTATTAGTTTCCTGCTTTTACTCTTTTTTACTCTCTTTTACCGGCAATTCAATTTTAAACCCCACTCCGACGAGGAATTTTATTATGTCTATCTCTTTAACGGCATCATTCTATTTCAATTCCTGGTTAACATCCTTATGTCTATCGGTTTGTTGCCGGTGTTGGGGATTCCCCTGCCTTTTGTTTCTTATGGTGGTTCTTCTTTATTGGCTTTTTTTATCGGAGAAGGGTTGATTTTCAGGGCCAAGATTAATACTTATTTGAGCGAATATTAGAGAAGAAGTTGGCAGTTGGCGGTTGGCAGTTGGCAAGTAGGAAGAAAAGAAGTAAAGCGGTATCAATGTGGCACAATAAATGAACGAAACACAATGACTGTCCGCATATGAAAAGTTTTTGGAAGTCCAGAAACCTTTTTTCAAAAAGGTTTTTGGTCGCCGAAGGCAAAGATGATAAATATAGATGAATTTATCTTTAAACTGGAAAATCCGCAGGTGTATACGGGCAGGGAAATTAATGTTGCCAGGAAGGAGATCTCCCCTGGGCGGATGGATGATTTTATCCATGTATGCCTGGTGTTCCCGGACAAGTACGAGATCGGGATGAGCCATTATGGGCTTATTATCCTTTACCACTTGTTGAACAACATGAAACACGTCAATGCGGAACGGTGTTTTTTGCCGGGGAAGCCCTCCATCCAGGCTTTTAAACAATACAGCGTACCCCTGTTTTCCCTGGAAAACAAGATTCCTTTGAAAAACTTTGATATCATCGGTTTTTCTCTTTTGGCAGAGATGAATTACACCAATGTGCTGCAGGTGCTGGACCTGGCCGGGATTCCGCTAAGGACCCGGGAGCGGAGGGAGACCTTTCCTATTATTGCCGCTGGTGGGATTTCCACGGTTAACCCGGAACCGCTGCGGGAATTTATCGATGTATTTGGCATTGGAGACGGTGAAGCTCTTTTCCCGGATATTATCGAAGTGGTTTCCGAGGCCAAAGAAAAAAAATTAAGCAGGAATGATGTTTTGAAGCGGCTGGATGCAATTGAAAGTCTTTATGTGCCGTTTTTATATCCGCCGGTGAAGAGAGGGCGGTTTTATGTGCCGGACCTGGAGAGCGGGAAAATCAAAAAACGGGTGATTAAAACCATTGAAGATTTCCCGGAGCATGATCGTGTTATTGTCCCTTTGGTTAATGTGGTGTTTAACCGGTTGAATGTGGAGATTGCCAGGGGGTGTCCCCAGAATTGCCGGTTTTGCCAGGCCAAATCGTATTATGCGCCTTACCGGTCCCGTCCTCTTGAACAGAACATCCGGCAAATTGCTCATGGTTTGAGGGAGACGGGTTTTGGGGCTTTTTCTCTTTCCACTCTCAGCACGGGAGATTACCCGGATCTCCAGGAGCTGCTGGAATTAATTCCTGATGTTATTGCCCTGGCACCGGGTGTGAAGTTTTCTCTTTCTTCTTTGCGGCCGTCTACGCTGTCCCATCAGTTATTATCTACTATTGCTCTTTTTAAACGTACCGGTATTACGATTGTGCCGGAAGCCGGGACGCAGCGGCTGCGCAATGTGATTAATAAAAACGTTACGGATGAAGAGATTTTCCAGGCGGTGGAGCTGACTTTGCGAAATAAATGGCAAAAGATCAAAATCTACTTTATGTTGGGGCTTCCTAACGAAACCATGGAAGATATCGACGGGATTGTGCGTTTGATTCGAAAGATGGTGGAGATGTCGAGGGGTGCGAGGCAGAAAATAAAAATTCACGCTTCGTTTTCGCCGTTTGTGCCCAAACCCCAGACGCCGCTTCAATGGGCTCCGCGGGAGAATTTTGATAATATTTTGGAGAAAGCCCGGCATATCAAGGAGCAATTGCGGCCTATTAAACGCTTCCTGGACCTGGATTTTCATATTCCTTATAACAGTGTGGTGGAGACCTTGCTGGCGCGGGGTGATTACCGGGTGGGAGAACTGCTTTTAGCTGCGTTTCAAAAAGGAGAGATTTTCTCTGCCTGGGACCAGGATTTTAATTTCCCTGTGTGGGAAGGGTTGATGCATGGTTCTGATCATGATTATGATGTGTTTTTACAGGAAATTCCCATGGATGAACCCTTGCCCTGGGATTTTTTGGAGGTAAATTTCAGGAAGGAGTATTTACAGGAGGAGTACTGCAAAGCCCTGGCTGGCGAACCCACGCCCACTTGCGGCGAGATGGCGTGTAACGATTGTAAAGGGTGTATTTATGGGATGAAGCGAAGAGAACCCCTGGCAGCGGAGGTGTTAAACCAAAAAATCCGGGAACTCAAACAAGAAATCGCTGCCCTTCAGGGCAAATCCCCGGGACCGGAGCCTGCTGCATACAATAAAATAAGGATTTTTTATGAAAAAACCGGTGATTTTATCTTTTTTTCGCAGCTCTCAATGATGCAGTATATTGAGCGTTTAATCCGCAGGGCTGGGATAGCTTTTAAATGCAGCAAAGGATTTACACCTCGTATAAAGATATCTTCTCTTCCGGCGCTTCCGGTGTTTGCCGCGGGGCTTGAGGAAGTGGTGGAACTTTTTGTGGATGTTTCTCTCAAGGAGAATGAAATTCTGGATTTATTAAACAAGAGTGCCTTGCCTGAAGGGTTTAAATTTAAAAATGTTATTGTATGTAATGATGTTCCGCCCCTGTCCAGGGATATTCATCTTATCGGGTATGAGATTATTGTCAAAGAGCTTCCGCAGCGCATCCATGAAATTTCCCAATACCTGGAGGATACGGATTTTGCTTCTTATTCCGGCGACCGGTTGATTTTGAAAATAGATTATTCCAACCGGGGTCAGGAGCGGTTTACCAGTATATACCGGGCTATTGACCCGGAGAAGAAGAACACGCGGTACCTGACCCGCACGCATGTCAGGTTTAAAAGTTAGGGAGCCGCGAGGCCAGTTGGCAGTAGGCAGTTGGCAAGTATGAAGAGAAGGAGCGAAGAAGAGAAGAAAGAGAATGGTACCAATGAGAAATACCCTTATGAAGCGTGGTACGATGGTTGACCGTGTATGAAAAGTTTTTGCGGGGGGTCCAGGGGGGCAGTTTTTACAAAAAGCGCCCCCCTGGCCGCCGGAGGCATTTTAAAAATGATATATAGAATTCGTTCAAGGTCCAATCAGCGGGTGAAGGATTTAATTAAAAAAAGGGATGAATATTTCTTTTTCGAAGGGGAAAAATTGGTCAACGACATCCTGGAAAGGGGTGATGAAATCGCCATTTTGATTATCAATGAAAATAAAGAAGATCAATTAAATATACCGGCTGGTGCGGTTATCGATGACACCTGGGTGGTTTCGGAGACCGTGCTGGAAAAGCTTTCTTCCTTGAAGGAAAAACCGGATTTTATTGCGGTATTGGAATCGCGGGAAAAGCTTATTGATTTTCGGGAATCGAAGGTCATTATCGGACTTGACAGCATCCAGGATCCGGCCAATGCCGGCACTGTATTTCGTTGTGCTGCTGCTTTTGGTATCGATGCCATTGCTTTCAGCGGTGCCGGTGTGAGCCTGACCAATACCAAATTTTTACGGGCAGCTCAGGATGCATTCTTTGATATGAACTATCAACGGTTTCCTGATGTGGAAGCGTTGATCGAGGCGGCAAAGCAGGCAAATCCGGCGCTGAAGGTTTACCTAACCTCTTCTCATTTTCCGGGGGAAGCGCTTGGGCCTCATCAAATCGAGTTTCCTTGTTTGATTTTATTCGGCAATGAAGGGAAGGGGTTGGAGCGTGATCTTTTTAAAAAGTATCCTTTTATCAGAATTCCGCAGGCAGGTAAGGTGGAATCCTTGAACGTGGGAGTCAGTGCCTGTATTATTATGTATTATTATGTATGAAATTTCAAGAGGCGTTCAAGCCCCAGCTTCAAGCACCAGCCAAAGCTTTAAACAGCAGTAAATCTTCGATCAAAGTACAGCTTATAGTTTTCATCTTTCTGCTTGTGGCTTGCGGCTTGTGGCTGGAGCTTAACTATTATCTGGATAATGCCTGATAGAAATTGGACAATGCCTGGGTGGTTTTTGACAATTCCTGATAGATATTGGACAAAAACTAAGAGGTTCTTCACATTTTAAAAGCGGTAATTCACATATGTTCAGTGGTGTTTCACATAATTTAGGTGGTAATTCACATAATCATGGTGGTTTTTCACATTGTTCCGGTGGGATTTCACATAGTCATGGTGGTTTTTCACATATCCCCGGGGGTAATTCACATAATCAAGGTGGTTTTTCACATTGCGCTGGTGGTATTTCACATATTCCGGCAGGTTTATCACATTTCACTGGAGGTTTTTCACATTTCCCCTGTTATCGGCAATTTTTTTTAAACCTTTCAAGGATTTTTTTCGTATTAATAACTTTAGAAGGAGTGCTAAACATGAAAAAAGACTCGAAGAGAAAGAAGTTAGAGGTAGAAATCGGTTCCAGGTTAAAGGTAATGCGCAAAGCCTTGGATATTTCCCAGGAAAGAATGGCCGCCAATTTTGGAGTTTCCAGGACCACCTACACCAACAATGAAGTCGGGAAAACGTTTCCGGGTCTTCATGTATTAAAGGTGCTTGCCGATTCCTTTGATGTTTCCATGGATTGGTTGATATGCAGTAGAGGACCGATGTTGTATGGTGACCGGATGGAGCAAAAGGAAGAAACAGGACTGGGAAGTGTGTTAGGTGAAGTAAAGGAGCTTTTGGAACACATGGAGCATGTTCCGTTGCTGCGTCATGAGATGTTAAGTTTTTTCTATAAATTTAAGCTGGAGAACCGGGAACTGGTGGAAACATCTATGAAGGGCAGCAAAA
>WVZO01000248.1 GCA_011772425.1 Candidatus Aminicenantota bacterium | reverse complement strand
GCTTCTCCGGATACCGCATTTTAACGATGAGCCGTAACCTTTATTTTGTTCATGCCGGATTAATTTAAAATCTAAATTACTCTTTTTAAGGATTTCAGTGGTATTGTCAGTGGAACCGTCATCGACTACGATGATTTCATAGTCTTTGATGGAGCTGTTTTTTAACGTTTTATGAATCTCCGTAATGGTATTTTCGATGTGCGTTTCTTCGTTATACACAGGGATAATGACCGATATGCTCAAATGTCCTCCTTTGGGCTATTAAGTATACCATTCCCGGGAAAACATGGCAACAGGGAGCGTAAGTTTTAGAAATTTAACCACGAAGCCACGAAGGCACTTACAGTGCGGTTAAAAGCACGAAGAAACACGAAGAAAAAAAGAAACAATTGTCTCAACTTCTTAACTTATCTACCTCTGTGCCCTCTGTGACATGTGGCGCTATACGTTGCGCCGTAGAGTTGACAAAAAAAAATTTGTCAAAAAACTTGACAAAAGATTTTTTGTCAACTTTTCCCAATAGATACAAAAAGATAGGAGGTGAACTGAAAGAAACCGTGGAGGAGAGCATCGAAAAAGTCAAAGAGTTGGAAGAATACTTTGCATAAGTAAAAATAATGTTTGTTTTTTGGATATAGGTATTATATAATATATGAGCTTGGATATTGGCTAAAATGGAGCAATAAATGAAAATTGTAAATTCTAAAAATGGAGTTCCTATTCGTCTCCCGGAAGAGCGCTGGATTCATATCACTGAAGAACACTCGGAAATGGCAGGTTATTATTTTGACGTTCTCGAAACCATAGAAAAACCCGAAGAGATATATGAAGGTAAGTCAGGAGAAATGCTGGCGTCAAAGACAATCGAACCAGGGAAATTTATAATTGCTATTTACAAAGAAATTAGTGACAAAGATGGGTTTATTATTACTTCATTTTTTACAAAGGATATCAATCGAATAAGAAGGAGAAAGAAAATATGGCCCAGATAGATTTGAAAAAAATATTTGATTTGTCATCACTGTTGATGAGTATACCCTATAAACGTTTATGGTACAGTTATGATGAGGAAGCAGATGTTCTATATTTTAATTTTAAAAAACCCAGCCATGCGGACGACAGCGAATTAACAGATGATGACGTGATTATAAGATACGAAAGTGATGAAGTAGTGGGTATTACAATCCTAAATGCCAGTAAGCGAATGAATCAGTAATGCCCCCTGAACCTCAAAGAGAATTGAAGAGAGCTTCCTTCAAGGGGGTTATTTTATTTTTTCTATCATTTTTTTCAGTTCGGTGGTATCCGGGACATGAATCGTTACTTCCAACCCCTTCTTTTCAAAAAACGGGTAATGCGTAACCTTTATATTGTCCGGCAAATCAAGACCTTTGACCTCCTCCTGCCACTGCTTTTCCGCCTCCGAGTAAACCGGATATCGATACGTAAACAACACGTCGATAATTGCCTTCTGCGGCTTCTCCATCTCCATATATTTGGAGATTTCCAATTTCTCAAAAATCTCCTCCAGGGAACATTTGTCCCTGAATATCACTTCCTCCACCATCTCCAGTATCTTTTGCTGATGACTGGCAGTAAACGAAACATTTGAAAAAAGATCAACCAAAACCTCCCTGTCTTCCGGTTGAAAATCGCAGAGTTTTAACGCGGACCTCAACGTGACAGCCCCATCCATCAAAACATCCCGGAACTTATCGCCTAACAAAACGTCCAGTTTGCCCAACAACTCCTGGTTAATATTAGTAATATCCAGCCCGGTCTTCCTATAGATTTCCACGGCCTCAACCAGCGGTGTTATCTTCTTAATGAATACCAATTTCTCATAAAGATTCAACCCGGTCAGCTTTTCTTTCAAGTTGTAATTCAAAATCAATGCATCCTTAACAGGAATATCCATCCGGACCACATCCACTTGCACCACATTTTTAGTTTTTAGATAATGGTAATAATCAATGCCGAATATGATTTCATTTTCTTTGTTTACAATAATAAAGGGCAAACCGGCAAATTTCTCCCTTAATTCACCATAAAACCCCGGCCTTATAGGAAAAGATAACATATATTTATCCACTTCCCTTAAATCATCCAACTTTATTTTTTTTATTTCCATTTTTTTATTTGCCTCAGGCGGCCAGGGGCTCTTTTTGAAAAAACCGCCCCTGGACCCCGCAAAAACTTTTCATATGCGGACAGTCACCGTACCACGCTTTTTTATATCCTGCCACATTGTTATCATTTTGCTTCTTTCTTAACCTCTTAACCTCTCAACCTCTCAACCTCTCAACTTCTTCTCTTCTTCGTGTTCCTTCGTGTCCTTCGTGGCTAAAAAAATTCCGTGTTCATCCGTGGCTAAATCTCTTCCACTTCCAGGCCTTTGCCGATGTTGATAATATATGGAACACCGCCGGCACGCTTAATAGCCTCGGCAACCTCCTGCTGTTTACCAGGACAAAAGGCAAACATACACCCCCCTTCACCGGAGCCGTTAATCTTACCAGCCAACGCTCCCGCTTCCATTGCTTTCTCAAGCATGGCATCGATCTTGGGGGTGGAAACCTTTAAGTTATCCCGCAGCATGGCCTGGTGCCAGTTCATTAAACGGGCAATCCGCTGAATATCAGGGGATACGGTTAATAACTCCTTTTTTGCCTGGTTTGTAATTTTATGGTTCATTAAAGCCGCTTCTAAATAGGGCCGGTAACCAGGAGGAATTTTAGCGAAAAAAGGTTCTGCTTTTTCATACCTGACATGGAAATTGTCCTTAAATTCCAGGTACAGCGAAAGATATCGAAATGCTTCTTCCTGGGCAGTTCGAACCCGTTTCAAGGTTTTTTGCGTATCCTTTGGTTGGAGAGAATCACCTAATACAAACTCCTTAATTGCGGTGGGAAGTGAGGTAACCGTCATTTTTTGATAAAAATCCAGGTAGACGATCCCACCAATAGCAGACGTGTACTGGTCCATGCGGCCGCCGCTCTCGTTAAATTCTTCCACTTCCGCCAGGTAAGCTAATTCTGCAATAGCTGAAGGGTTATCTAAGTACGCATCTACATTAACATCTCCTTTTTCAGCCAGATTTGCCAGGGTTTTTAATAAAAAACCGGTCCAGGCCACGGAAAGAGCTGCTGAAGACGAAGTGCCCGCTTTAATGGGCACATTACCCTTAACAGTGGCTTCAATGGACTGAGGACAATACAGTCCCTTTTTCTTTAACACATTCACCACACTCTTCAAGTAATCCTGTTCGCCGGTATAGCGGATATCATCGGTATCAAAGACCGTGGTTTGAGCCATATCCGGCAATTCCAATTTTATCCGGCGCCCTGCAGACCCGGATACCTGTGCCCGCGCCTGCCCCTGTATGGAGATTCGCAAATCAATGGCCGCAGCTATAACCGGGAAACCAAGATAATCCTGGTGCTCCCCAAATAAACAAATTCGCCCCGGTGCAGAACTTCTAATTTTCATTTTTCTCGTTTTTCAAAACGTACACATTCATTATCTTCTATCTTTACCCCTTTTAAATAGACAAACGGACCGATTTGACAATTTTCCCCAATGATGGTTCCAGAGGCAATATAAGTAGACGGATAAATCACCGTATCTTTCCCGATTTCAACCCCATATTCAATGGTAACAGATTCCGGCTGCAGGATGGTGACACCTTTTTCCAGGGCCAGCTGTTTCAGGTGGAATTCGTTGAATTTTTTTTGAGCTTCCTGCAGCTCCCAGCGGTTGTTAATGCCGATAGAGATAAAATAATCAGCAGCCGGGATCGCTTCTACCCGGTGATTTCTCTCTTTTAAGAGCTGAATAATATCCGTCAGGTAGTATTCACCCTTGACATTATTGTGGTCAATCTTAAACAACAAGGGGAACACTACCGGGTTGTCAAACAGGTAAATAGAAGAATTCACTTCTCTTATTTTTAACTGCTCCGGTGTGGCATCTATTTCCTCTACCACCCCGATTACCTCTTGCTTTTCATTGCGAATTACCCTGCCGTAGGGTGGAGGTTTAAAAGGAAATACAGCAGAAATAAAGGTGCATTTGGATTGAGTCTCCCGGTGATGGCCCATTAATTTTTGCAGTTCCTCAGCAGTGATGTAAGGGTTGTCGCCAACGGTTACCAGCAAATCGCCGGAAAAATTCTTAATAAATTCTTTGGCACTTAACAGGGCATGGGCAGTGCCCAGTTGTTCCTTTTGAACGGTATAGTGAACCTTTCGCTTCACTACACCCCTGATCTCATCGATGTTTTTGCCGCACACCACAACAATATCGTTTTCATTGAACCCGGCTACTACCAGGCTGTCCAGGAGAAAATTGATGATTTCCTTTCCCAAAATCCTGTGCTTCACTTTGGTATAATCGGATTTCATCCGTTTGGATTTGCCGGCAGCCAGGACAACCGCTTTAATTTCTTTGTTTATTTCCATGTTCATTATTCTATTGGGAATAGTTCTTATTGTCAAGATAGAGGGGAGGAGAGGAAACGAAGAAACGGAGAAGAGAAGAAGGGTGGGGTTTTTTTTGGGTGTTGGGAGTAGCTAAAAAAGCTCAAATATGATAATATTATGATCTTAAAAAACGTTTTAGGTTTTATGTTTTATTTTTTCGCAAAAACATAAACACGCAGGTAAAACGTTCAAAAAAAAATTTAAATGAAAAACTTATTTTGGAGGTTTTAAGATGAAGCAACGTTTCGTAACATTGTCAATCGTATTAACGATGGTGCTGTCAACACTAGTGGTGGTGTCTGGCTGCGGTAGAGAAAAAGCAGGAGTAGAGGTCAATGCACTTAAAATGCTTCCGGAAAATGCCTCGGGTGTCATTGTTGTAAATTTTCAGAAGCTGGCACAGTTGGAATTCTTTGACAAAATGATCAAAGAAGCAGAAGAAAAACCCGCTGAACCCGGGGAACTATTTGAGAGCTACCAGGATTTTGTTAATAAAACCGGTATCGACCTCAAAAAAGATGTCTCTTCAGTGGCTGTCGCTATTATGGGGAAGATAGCCGGGGCTGGAAAAGCAGATCCGGATATGGTGGTTGTAGCCAGTCTAAATTACGATAAAAACAAAATTATGGCACTGGTAAAAGAAAAGGGCGGCAAATTAACCGAAGAGACCTATAACAATGTGCCGGTTTTTAAATTCAAAGAAGATGGCAAAGAAAAGATGTTCTCCTTCGTCAGTGACAACCTCGCTGCTTTAGGAGTTGCCGATGGCGTGAAAAAAGTAATTGATCTTTCCAAGGGAACCGGCAAAAGTGTCATGGACAATGAGAAAATGAAACCCTTCCTGAATAAACTCAAATCCGATGCTGTTGTCTCACTTGTCATTGAGTTCCCTGAAGAAGCTAAAAAAGTCCAGGAAAGCGGTATGTTTAAAATGGATCTGAGTAAAGCCGAGGCAATCCTGGGATTTATCGATTATGCCAACAAGGCCTGGAACGGTGAATTCCAATTGATTTCCCATAACGAGGAAGGAAATCAGCAGCTGGTATCTACCTTGAATGGATTTAAAATGATGGGTGGGGCTGCTGGACCGGAGGTCGCAGAACTCCTGGAAAAAATCACTTTTTCCGCTACTGCAGACAGTGTCAAACTGGAAATGACCATTCCCGATGAATTAGTTGAAAAATTAAGAAAGAAAATGGAAGAAAAAACAAAAGAAACCATAACTCCCCCTGAAACTGAAACCGAAACAGAATAAACAGGAAAATAATTAATATTAAACCGATTCTAATACTGTTAGTAAGGTAAGCAGAAAAAATAATTTCAGAACATTTGAAAAATACAGTTGATTGTGCTATAAATTAAGATTAGAAAAACGAAAACAAAACTAGGAGTAAAAAATGAGAATTGAAAAACGAAAAAAAGGCGATGTGTTGATTCTCGATTTAAAGGGAAAAATACTGATTGGCGATGGCATCGATGAACTAAGAGATTCGATAAATAGCGCCAACAAGGAAAATGAGTCCAAAATTTTGTTAAATTTTAGAGACGTTCCATACCTGGATTCCACTGGTTTGGGTGAAGTGGTGAGGTCCTACACCTCGATAACCAAAGAGGGTGGTACCGTAAAAATCGTCAATTTAACCAATAAAGTCAGAGACCTGCTGTCCGTTACTAAATTATTGACGGTCTTTGAGACCTTTGAGGATGAGGATAAAGCAATAGCGAGTTTCTAATCGTGAAGGAAGAAATATAATCATCCTGTCATTACCCGGGATATAGTACGTAGTGGATAATAGTGGAAAAAGAGAAAAGGACAATCTCTTTTTTTATTCTTTTCCTGTTATTCATTATATTTTTTGCTTTGGCAACGGAACTCCCCAAACGACAGAATTGGGGGTTTTTCTCCGATGAGTCAGGTTATTTTTCCATTATCCAGAGCCTGGCTCACGATTTTGATATAAAATATGAACGCAAAGACCTGCAGCGGATTAAAGAGATTTTTCCCCCGGGCCCGGTAGGCTTCTTCCTGAAAAAAGGAGCAGACGGGCAGTATTACTACGCCAAATCTTTTGCCTACCCACTCATGGCTGCTCCTTTTTTCAGGATTTTTTCTATTCGGGGTCTTCTTCTTTTTAATGGATTGATGATCTTTTTATCAATCCTTATGGCTTACCTTTTACTCCGCCAATACCATCCTCACCCCAACAGCCTGGGATTTTCCCTGGTCTTTATTTTAGCCTCTATCACCCCTATTTATATCTGGTGGATGACAGCAGACCTGTTTAACTTTTTTGTGATGTTTGCCGGATTGTTTTTCTTCTTTTACAACTTCAAAAAACCCTGGCTTTTCTATTTGTCTGCGGTTTTTTTCACCCTTTCGGTCTTTTCCAAACCCTGGAATGCAGCGGCCATTGGAGTTATCTTTTTGATCCTGTTGTCTAAAAAACAGTGGAAAAAATTCATCCTACTTTCGTTAATTTCTTTGATATTGTTTTCGGGTTTTGTTCTTTTTCTTTCTCTCCAGACCGGTGAATTCAGCTATACCCTTTTCCAGGGTGGAGAGAGACGAACCTTTATCAGCGGGTTCCCGTATGAGACCGATGAACCAGCGGAAAAGGCTTTTGCCAGAGGCACAAATATGAGTTTTGACGGTTATTGGCAGCGTTTTTATTTATCTCCCAGGGTCATCATCTCCAACCTTTTTTACTATTTCTTCGGGCGGTTTACTGGGATATTTATCTATTTTTTCCCCGCCTGTTTTTTGCTGATTGTATTCTTTTTTCAGCGGAAAGTGCCGGAAGACTGGTTCGTATTGGGGGCAATTGCTGCGGCTGTATTGACATATACATTGCTGGCGCCGGATAACTATTTCGGTGGCAGCGGCGCCGTGGGTAACCGCTACTTTTTTAATATTTTTCCCCTCTTCTTTTTCCTGGGATTTAAACACCGGGTATTCAAATTTTACCTGGTCCCCGCAGCAGTAGCACTTATTTTTCTCTCCGGGGTTTACATCGACAGCCATTATCATTCTACCTTCTCCAGGTATGCGGGCATGTCTTTTCCAATTCGTCTCTTTCCCCCGGAAAAAACCCAGTACCTGTCGCTTCCTACGAATGAAAACCCCAGGGCCTTTGGCAAATTGCTCCACGACGGCGAGAAAACCTTCCAGATTTACTTTTTGAACGACAATTACCACACCATTGAAAAAGGAGACTACTTCTGGACTAAGGCCGATAAACAGACGGAATTCTTTCTTGCCGCACCCCAAAAAGTCAAAACCTTTCGGGTGAGGTTACGCAGCGAAGCCCAACACAACAAGGTCTGCGTCCAGGTGGAACACAGAAGGAAACAAGCGATTTTAGAACCAAAGAAGTCTTATATTACCCAATTCAAAAAAATTAACGGCTTAAAAATGAAAGGCAAATATATTTATCATATCAAGATCAAAAGCGATCGATTCTGGGTCGGGTATTCCGATGATTCTAAAAGCATCGATAAACGTCCGTTGGGTATCATGGTACAGATCGGGCTGGATTATGCAGAAAAATAAATGTGTGGTATCTGTGGTTTTTATCAGTATGAGAATGAAGCAGATGAACAGACCCTTGCAGTAATGAATAATCAGATCATTCATCGCGGGCCGGATGATGAGGGGTATTATTTTGAAAATCAAGTGGGCCTGGCTGCCCGCAGACTCAGCATTATTGATTTAAAAACCGGTCATCAACCCCTGCCCTCCCATTCTAAAACCAACTGGATCACGTACAATGGTGAGGTATACAATTTCCCTGAGTTACGAGCGGAATTGGAGGCTAAAGGGTACAAATTCAGGACCAAAACCGATACCGAAGTGATTGTTAACCTCTACGAAGAATACGGGACCGGTTTCGTGAAACAACTCAGGGGCATGTTTGCCATTGGCATTTACGATAAGAAAAACCACCGGTTGGTGCTGGCCAGGGATCATATCGGCATTAAACCCCTCTATTACTGCTTGAAACCGGGAAATAAAAACCTGGTTTTTGCTTCTGAAATTAAATCCATATTGAAATATCCCGGCATCAGCCGGGAGATCGATCCTGAAGCCGTGGACCTGTTCCTGACCCTGGAATACATACCGGCTCCCTTCTCCATTTTCAAACAAATCCGAAAATTACCTGCCGGTCATATATTAACCTATGAAAATCAAAAACTCCGAATTGAAAAATACTGGGATGTTTATAAAGCCGTTGGGCAAGGCAGCAGTGAGAAGCGGAAACCGGATTTTAATGAATTAAAGGAGCGTTTTTATGCCCTGCTGAGGGAATCCGTTAAAATGCGGATGATAGCGGATGTACCGTTGGGTGCTTTTCTTTCCGGCGGCATCGATTCCAGTTCCATTGTATACGCCATGGCAGGATTGTCTCAACAGAAAATCAAAACCTTTTCTATTGGGTTCGAAGAAAAATCTTACAGCGAATTGAAATACTCCAATATCATATCTGAAAAATTTAATACGGATCACTATACAAAAAATCTTCAACCAAATATCAATGAGTTGGTGCTTTACCTGGCGGATTTCTGGGATGAACCCCTGGGGGATTTTTCCAATTTTCCCACTTACCTGGTATCCAAAACCGCCAGGGAAAGGGTTACCGTGGTGTTATCCGGTGACGGGGGGGATGAAATTTTTGGCGGTTACGAACATTACATTGCCCAGAAATTCGCCCGGTTCATTGATTTTCCCCTTTTCCGTCCTGTTCACAAATTAATGGCTAAAATCACCCACCTGTTTCCACCGTCGGAACTGAAAAAAGGATTTGTCAACCGGATCAAACGGTTCAGTGAAGGTCTGCAAAACTCTCATATCAACCGCCATTTCCGCTGGATGATCTTTTTATCCAACCTGCAAAAGCGAACGTTGTATTCCCCGGATTTTTTGAGCAGTGATTATTTAAAGCCCCTTAATGCAAGAATTCCTTTTGATGGATTTTTTGAGCACAGTCGTCAATTTGAAGGCATTAACCGGGACCTGTACCTAGATTTCAAGACTTACATGGTGGATAACATCCTGGTAAAAGTGGACCGCATGAGCATGGCAACGTCGTTGGAAGCCCGTGTGCCGCTGCTGGATTACAAGATGGTGGAGTTTGCTTTTTCACTGCCTTCCCATTACAAATTAGGTGGTTCTACCACCAAGTGGTTTTTTAAGAAAGCCATGGAAGGTATATTACCCGATGAAATCATCTACCGCCAAAAAGAAGGATTTTCCATTCCCATTAAGAATTGGTTAAAGAGTGAACTCAAGGAGTTGATGATGGAGTATCTTTCTGAAAAGCGGGTGAAAGAAGCCGGTTTTTTTAATCACGCCTATATCCAAAAAATGGTAAACGAGCATTTAAATAATAAACAGAATCATGCTCACCGGTTGTGGGCATTGATCCTGTTCCATCTCTGGCGCGAGCGCTTTGGTTTCGCCAATTAGGAGGGATCTTTTCAAGACCTCCCTGGCACTAATACTGTTGTCTTAAGAAAAACGTAGTCATATAAAAAGTTTTGCGGGGGTCCAGGCCCGCGGCGCGGGCACCCTCAGAAGGCCCTTCGGGCCATATAAAGGCTTCCTTACCTGAACCAGTCAGTAGGATAACCTCGTTTAAAGTAGACAGGTGTATTATGTGGGAGAGTGCTTCAAACGTTCGAGGAAGCCTTCAACTTATCTTTTTTCTCTCCTCTTTTCTTCATTCATCATTCATAATTCATCATTCATAATTTGACCTAACGCCCCCTGGCCGTCGGAGACAAAAAAAGTTCTTTTAGAGTTCTAACAAGAGTTCAGGATGGACAGACTAAACGTTTTTTGAGTTCAAAGATATTTCTGTCCATCCTGGAGATAAAAAATAGGGGTTAGTAGATCCGCACGGAGGGCAGCAGTTTTTAGAGTGCCCGTGCGGTACGAGAGATTAGCTTTAATAGGGAATAAAAGAATTATAGTTTGGTCTTAAGTCAATAAGTTTGACAACTTGAAATCGCAAATTGCGACATCAAGTTTGGGTTGGGGTGACCGACGGAAACCACCGTTGGTTTTTACGGAGCACGGAGCAATTATGGAAAACTATTAGGAGATGGCTCCCATAAATCAATCCATAGTGACTTCTTCAAAAAGTAATATTGTAAGGCACCGGTCCCCTTTTGGTCCCCTTTTATTCACATCCATCATTTAACGTTGACGCATCCCCGGGTGTCTCCCCCTTGCGGTAGATGATGGACAGGACCACTACAGTGTTACAAGCCACAAAACTGGCCACCATCCCGGTAAATAAGTACCAATCTTGCTGGAAAATTCCATGCAACATACCGGTGATCTGGAGGAGCGAAAACCCGACAAAAGTAAAAATAGATACACCTTTGGAACTGCGGGCACGAACGATTTTAACCGCCTGTACCACAAACAACCCCGCATTGGCCATTAAACCCATTGAAAATATTATTCCAATTATCTCTTTCATGAAAAAACTCCTCTATTTTTTTCTTCCTTCGTGTTTCTTCGTGTCCTTCGTGGCTTCTGTATCTTATAGGTATCCCAGGGACTTTAACTGTTCTTCCACTTCTTTATCCAGGGGTTTCTTTTTTTCCCGGGCCGATAACCGCTCAAGGATTTTTTTGCGTATTTCCAGGATTACCGGCATCATTTTATCCCTGAGCCGCTGATGATTATCGACAATATTACGGGTTTCATCGGGATCATCCTTTAGATTGTAGAGTTCGAATTTCGGAACGTGCGGCGGCAGAGCGTAATCTTTAAAAAATTCCAACTCTTCCCGGACGAAGGGGTCGTTATAAATTAGCTTATAATCATCAAAAAGCAAGGCAATTTTTGTTGGGATGGCTTCAAAATATTTCCCGGTGGAGATGGTAGAAACCACATAACGCCGGCTGTTTTTTCCTTTTTGATCGTTTTGAATGAGAGGCATCAGGTTCATGCCGTCCAACTTTGCTGCCTTGTAATCGATGCCGTAATAACTCAAAATCGTAGGCATGAGGTCCACGATACCTACAGGCCCTGTTACACGAGTGCTTTTAAATTGGCTGTTGGGAAACTTAATGATTACTGGGACCCGGATGAGTTCGTCATAGAGGCTGTGGGAATGCATCCAGCCATTGTGTTCAAAAAACTCTTCACCATGATCCGACATCAGCACGATCATGGCATTGTTGTAAATATTAAGTTCCTTTAGTTTTGTTATAAATTCCCCGAAATAGGCATCAAAAGCCAGTACTTCCGCCTGGTAAAGTTCTTTAAGGGAATATTTTAACTCTTCGTCTACCGGCAAGTAGGTTTTGGCTGGTTCATTGTAATTGACTGCCTCCAGTTTTTTATATTTTGGGGTTTTGTTCAGTTGATCTAAAAATTCCTTTGGTGGGCTATAAGGAGCATGTACCTGGTAGGTATGAAGAAAAAGGAAAAGGTTGGGGAATTGGGCATTTTTTAACAGTTCCACTGCTTTTCGAAAGAGGTGTTGTCCGCCCCGCGGATAGAGTGCGGCTGCGGGTTGAAATTTTTTGTAGTAATCGAAACCGCGGGAAAACCCCCATCGGGTGTTCATGACTTTACCACCGTGATAGGCAAACGTAATAAATTCCTTTGAGATTTGTTCGATTAAATAGGGCTTTTCCAGGTTTAGAGCGTTTTTAATTCCCACGTCGTGGTTATATTCGTTCAGGCCGGTGAATAAACTCATAAAGGAAGGCAATGTCCAGGAAGTCTGGGCGTAGGTGTTTTCCAGGTAAACCGCATCCTTGATAAACTGATCCATATTGGGAGTCAGCGGTATGTTCCCCACGTTTTTCCCGATTTGATCGCCCCGCAGCGTATCTGCGCCGATAAAAATAATATGTTTAGCCTGGGAGATACCTTTCCCGGCGATTTTCTTGTAAAAAATAGGTTGGCTCAGGTAAACGATTCCCCGGCCGTTGAATTTCAAAAGCAGCAAGTCGCCTTTTTTGGTTTCCAGGTCTTTAAAGAAGGGATGAGAGACTTTAGAAGCAGTCATTTGACTGATTAGTCGATTTTCACCTTTCTGGTGTATTTCCATGGTAAAATCGATGGTATCGCTTTTTGATAAGCTTTCCAGGTACAAATAAGTATAAAAGCCGGTATTGCCGGTAACCGTTGGGGTTATCCTGACCTGTTTCTTCCCTCTCAGGTAGAAATAATACCCATTGATGGAAGGAATCTCGTCCAGTTGGATTTCTTCTTTCCCTTTTTTAAAATAGATGCGTCTCAGGGTGTTATCTACGCGAAAGTACCTGGAATCCTGGATAAAATTCCCTGGTTCCACTCTATAGAAAGATGTTCTTTTGTTATCCGGCAGAAGGATTAGAATAACAATTGCCGCGGCAATGAGTACAAGAATCGCAAGAATGAATATGGATTTTTTTTTCATTGATTAAATTTACCCGAAGTGTTGATTCTTGTCAATGCTGTAGTTGAGGTTTAACCACGAAGGGCACGAAGAAGAGAGGGTGAGAAAAACAGTTGACAAAAAGAAACTAAAAAATTATCATATATGTTGATGTAAGGAGCAAAAATATGACTGTATTATTAAAGCAAGCATTCGAAAAAATTTCAGAACTGCCGGAAACACTTCAAGATGAGATCGCAAAAGAATTACTAGCGGATATTGAAGCAGAGGCCCGCTGGGAGAAAATATCGGAACATGTGAAAAAGCTTGTTGAAGAGGGGCGAATCATGGAAGCACGTAATATACTGTCAACCATCCCATCCGGAGTGTCTACTGCTTTAAATAATTGGCAGAAAGCTTTATACGAACCAAAAGTAAAATTTGAAAAGTTTGCTACAGGGGGAGAGAGCAGAGAAGATGTATTATGGCTTCAAAATAATTCAGAAATGTATAAAGGGAAATGGATAGCTTTAAAAAATGGTATATTGTATGGTTCTCATGAAAGTCGTATTGAGTTGCGTCGTTCTTTAAAACAGGCTGGTAAACTTGCTGGCACTATGTTTTTCCGGATAGAAAATTAATATGAGACAATTATTTATCCAGACCAATGACCAAAAAATATTATGGAATAGTGGATGTTCATTGTTTTTCGTTAGTTCCAGGGTAGGCAGCTGGCGTCTTCCTGTTGCTGTAAAATGTCGGATTGGAAGCCTGGAGGAAACAGATCTCGCCTTGTTGGATACGGGTGCTGAATGGTCAGTTATAGGAGGCGAAACGGCAAAAATTCTTGAAGATGAGATTGAATCGCCCACAGAATCATTTACTATGAGCACACGTTTAGGCAAAATTTCCGGTTCGTTACATCGCATAAATATCAGCTTGCTAGCAGATCAGAAATCCGGTTATGATCTCACTGTCGAAAGCAGTGTATTTATTTCAGAAGAATGGGATGGCCCAATAGTTCTTGGCTACCGAGGATTTTTGGAAAGAATACGCTTTGCTCTTGATCCAGGTGTTATTTCTGGTGAACAAATGTTTTATTTTGGTTTAGCTGAATGATTAAACCTTGTTTTTTCTTAACTTCTTCGTTTCTCCGTCTCTTTTTTTCCTGCTTGCCAAACTGCCAACTTCCATCTACCCAACTTCGGACAGCTCTTTTCGCCCCATTATTTAGAACTTTAAATTAATTCATTTTAATAAAACTGGGCTGTTCCTTTTTCCCTTTTCACTGTTGGCTTGTTAAAAAGCGCCTTGACTTCAGTAGGGGAACTTTTCGCGATATGTAACAATTTCGAAGCTTTCTTCTTAACCAGGTAATAATATCCGTGGGAATGACTCGATGTATCAAAGATCACCAGGTCTGCGTTCTCAATGGTGTCGATATTTCGTATCGTCCGGTCAGCCGGAACAAAGATAAATTCATTATGAGGAAATTCCTCCAATACCTCTTCCCGGGTTCGACTATTCCAGTGGCCCCCGGAGATGACAATAGAGAAAAAATCCTGGAGCTCCAGCCCCTCTCCTACCGGGTTTTCATGATTAATCGTGATATTTTCCTTTATTTCCTTATTGGCTTTCTTCTCATCTTCCAGTTCTGCCACACGATTCTCCAGGGATTCGATTTTGCTTTGGAGGTAATAGTTCTTTTTCTTCAGCTCATTGATTTCCCGTTCCTGCCGGTCTGGCGTTTTTTTCTTAGGAGGTGGTAAGGTTAAGGCGGAGATATCCCGGTTCAGCTTCTTAATTTTACGTAAAAGCTTTTGATTCTCTTCCTTAAGGCGAGTCCGGTCTGACACAAGATTACGCTGCTGACTGACAAACATGTTTATCCGGGTCATTTTTTCCAGAACAGTATCTATCACACCCTCGGCATGATCGTTACTTTCTAACATATCTTCAAGTTTTTCAAAAAAGAAGAGCAGCAGACCGCGCTTTACCCGGTTATAAGTATTGGTGTCCGGATCATAATCACAGTGAAACTTTTCCGCAATTTCTAAAAAATCGATTTCATCCGGATTTTCGAAATCCGAATCGTTACAGTACGTGTTAAACTCAATTTCAAGTAGGCTCTTTTTCAGCCGGTCATGGAGTTTAAATTGTAATCTTTCTTCTTCAGGGGCTTTCTTTTTGTTCAATTCCACAGCTTTTATTCTGTCCCGCTCTATAAAATAAAGCTCTTTAATTCTCTCGAAATCATCTCCTGCAAAAATATTCATAGATAAGTAATAAACCAGCATCATTGCCCGGTATCGTGGAACGCTGGAGCCATTTTGGCATTGATCTCAGAGATAAGATCATCCATTGAGAGTTCAAGGTATTTCTTGCTTTTAAGATATCGTTGATTCCGCCGCATTATAATATCGAGGATTTTCTTAAATCGCCCTTTCTTGTCCTGTAAATCCTTTACAAGTATTGCGGCAAATTTTATATAATTCACTTCAGTGATGACCCCGCGGCTAAAAAATTGAGCGAAATCCTCTCTCAAGGTCTTATATGAATATAAGGCACCAAAAAGATCGCTAAAGACCTTTTCATCGAGTTCCATGAGGGTATTAACAATACGGACATGGTTCCTGATTATTGTTTTTGTTTTTTTTCATTGCTTTTTCTCCTGTCTAAGGGGTTATTATATTGGAAATGGGTATAAAAAGGAGACAGCGAAACGATTTTTTAGCTTTCAATGGGGAATGAGGGGTTTTCCTTTAACCATTCGTAAATAATGGCTGTGTAATCATTAAAAATGATCTCATCACTGGTCAGTCCCACTTTCTCACATAAAGCCGGTAGCTTCGATGTGAAATTCCGGTAGCGTTCTAGAATTTTTTTACCTCCCGGCAATATAATTCCTTTGGATGCATTGTTTAACCATTCCCTGACTACCCTGATGGCTTCCGTAACCTTATTGCTATGTGATTGGATATCCTGACCGGCGATATCGGAGATAAAACTATGGTAACGGTAGGGAGCTTTATCCAATATTAAGCAAATTTTCTTTTTTTGTTTGTCATCTCCAAAACGCTTTGCTCCTAAAAACATTCCCAGTTCAAATGGCATATTGAAACGCGGCAGGTTCGTCTCTTTATCTGGCTCTGTACGGGATACATCGTGTATACCATACTTGCACTCCGAAATGATCCGCGTAATCTTATCGATTCTAACCTCACTGCTGTCATCTATCTCCCTGGCACAGCGTGCAATATAGCCGCAATCAAATACAGTGAATATGATGACACGAAAGATGGGTAAATATTGGCTCTCAAACGGACAATTAATAAAAACGCTGTTAGAGTAGTTGCTTTTCATCAATGGGTGGGCTGCTCTGCCATTATCTCCTTTATAGCTTTTCTTATAATCGATCTTTTGATGGTTCCTGGTTTAGCAGGTGGTTTTATTGTTCTGATCCGCGGCGAGGAGGTCTTTTTTGGTTTTAACTTATCGTTTTCGTCTGCTTTTGAAGCGGCTGTCATTTTTAATACCTCCTATAACTTCGATTTCCTATCGCAATTAAATGTTTAACTTAACAGCATTAATATAATAATATGAATTGCGTCCATTTGTCAACAGCGATTCGGTAATTTTTTTCTTTCCAATCAGAAAAAGAGGGAATCCCAAAATCTAATCTTTTTTGATCCATATGATCAACGACAATTAGAATTCCCGCACGGCGACAATTAGGAGTTTGCAGGAATGGGAATATTAGTTGAAGTATTCGACTCCCTCCATTTCAAATGGAAAGCCGCATTGGAAGAATTTTGTTGTTTCTCTTCCTTTTCTATACAATCTTGATGTCTTGGGGGAGATCATTGTCTTACCTGCCAATATAGCCAAACCATATTGATCTCTTTGTACGAAATTGCCTCCACAAAAGAATTTGTGGGAAATCAAACAACCCACTCCAGGTAAAAGCTTTACTGTAAATGGTTCTCCAGGCTTTTAAGTCGTAGAAATATTATGGTGCCCAAAATATTATTTTCTCATCAGGCAAAAAGGTTAATTCCTGGTGATTCATGTAATCGGAGTTCCCACTGGGGTCGTGAAATTAAATTTTGATCAAATAAACTTTCTCTGTTACCGGAGCAAATTTCTTTGCTTTCGGAGAATATTTCTCTGTTTGGGGGATTAAAAATAATGCTGAGGTTAAGGCTGAAAAGAGTACCAATGGCTAATTTTATAACTTTTTCTTTGTAGGTGGACTTGCCAGTTTCAAGGCAAAAAAATGTGGAGGGATTGCAAAATATTTAATAAATAAACCTCTGTTCTAGCAGCCGGGATATTCCCATACTGGGAATCCCTGGTTTCGGGCCAATTGATAGAGAGGAATTATATTCTCTTTCAAATTTCTTACAAAAATATCACTTCTTATATTCTTGGAGAATATGATATCTCTGGCGATTTCAATATAATCTTCAACTAGTCTCATCGGGAATTTTTTTTCTAATGCTGTTATAAAAGCGTAATATTGTAAATTACAAAATTTATCCAGATACAATTCTAATTGAGGGAGTCCGTCACTTTTGCTGCTGTTTATTGCCTGAAACGTCGGGACCAAATTCCATAATTGATCATGCAAGACGAAACTCCATGGGATAAAATGATCAATGCTTAGATTATCTGAAGATATAGGCTGGTTTGTGCATATGTCAATTAATGGACTGAATTTAATTATTTTAGACCAAAAAATTTTGGCATTTTTTAGATATCTCTTCTTAGGTGCCTCCAATTTGTAAGGAATAGCCGGGATACTGGGGTTGCGTTTCTGAAGAAAGAAAATCAATTTATAGTAATACCACCCACTTATAATTACCTGGTTTTTATATATATAGTCAAACCAATTATTGTTAATAATAATCTTTTTTTCAGGGCTGTAAATCTGATATATTGCTTCATCATTTGATTTGGATAACTCTTCAATTTTTCTGTTTTTTAATTGATCCTTAAATCCTTTTATTTCCGGGTAAAATGGGGAGATTAATCTGAAGGGCACATATTTATAAAAATCGGTGAGCCTTGTCTCAAACTCTCTGTCATCTAAATCTTCTAAAAAGGAGAATAGATCATGCCTGGAAATATCCTTTGCTAATTGGTATCTTTCATAGATATATGACACAAGATCATTCAATTTATCCATAAATCCAAGGTTCAGTCTGTAAGCAGCGATAGAATACCAACTCCTGGTAATCATCATCAAAACGATATTTCCAAAAGTAATTTCAACATTTCCTTTCCGAATTTCGTCGAAAACAGCGGCAAACCAATATAACTTGTAACTATTAGTAAGGTTTTTCAAGCTAAGCATTTGTTCGAAAGCAGAAATATTTAGAGTCTTTGATTCGGGTAATTTAACCTTCATTCCATTATCAACAAATGACTGATTAATCTTGCTCATCGAATTAACTTTTTTCTTTTGGATAAGACCTAATCATACAAAACAACGTTTCGGTTGTCAAGAAGGGGGGGAGGGGACCTTTAATGCAACGTGTTGATTCGCAGTACCCATTTATTTGTCAAGAATATTCAAAAAAAACATGCAAAGATGATAAAATAGCAGATTATGAAAAAGATTTTGCACTATCTGTTTGAAAACAGCGAGGTAAGTTACAGGATCTCAGCGGACACGCTGAGGTTTAGAACTTCCGGAGATTCACGCCGGTGTTTTACTTTTTTACTTCTGAAGAACTAAGATTTAAAAAACCTTTTCCAATAAGCTTTTACTATTGAAATGTGTCGTAGAACCAACAAAAAATGAAAGTCAGTTATTTCAACGCAGCGCACCCGGTGTCTCTCCCTTGCCAAAATGGTTTATTTGAAAGGATGCTCGGGATATTTCATAATATCGCGACACTCTGAAAAAGTAAAAAAGTAAAACACCGACCACATCATTCCCAGGAGGAGAATTGCTGTTCATGAGAGTAAACATTATGCTTCCAATCACAAAATATATGCTCACCAGCAAATACTCTATGCTCACAAATAGAAATATTCTGTTTCCCATCAGATATTATTTGCTCTCAAGCAGCAACTCTCCTCTACCCTTCAGATATTTTCTACTAACCAACAGGTATTCTCAACTCACCAACAGTTATCACCTACTCCTCAACAGATATTTTCTGCTCCCTTTCAGTTAATTATTGCTTTCCTGGGAAAGTTGTTGCTGAGTCGCAGATATTATCTGCTTTCTAAAGGAAATCTACTAATCCCCATCAGAATATTTCCGGTTTCCAGTGGAAATTTTGCGCTTCCTGGTAGATATTTTCTGCGACGAGCAAATATTTTCACTTCTTCATCAGCAATGATCTGTTATTCAGCAGAAATTTCCTGTTCTTCACCAATCGTTATCTGCTTTCCACCAGTAATGATGTGTTGCCCATCAGTCGTTATCTGCTCCCATGCGGAAAATATATTCATTGAAGCAGCATTTTTCTGCGATCGAGGAGAAATTATCTGCGCTGGAGCAGAAATTTCCTGTGTTTGCGCATTAATTATCGGCTGATGGTCAGGAAAGGTGCCCGCGCAAGAAGTTGCCAGGCCAAAAAAACACTATTGAACTTTAGTCGCAGTTCGTTCTATCAATAAACCTATGACTAATGCTAAAATAGCAGTCGCAATCAGAAATACCAAAAAAAATTTATACATTTTCATTACCAATATGATAGGAAAGCCAATACTGAAGAGGATCTGGCAAACAATTCCAAATACGACAAGGTATACCGGCGTCTGACGAAAAAAACCCTCGATAATAACAATCCACACGACCATTGAGCTCATCCATACACAAGCAGTGATAATAACGAATAGTTCCAATCTTTCTGCTGAGGGGAAAAATATGCCCAGGAGCAAGCCTACCACAGGAGCCGCCAGAGAGAGCCTCACCTGGAAACCGATGAGAGCACCCAACATCCTCTTCAGGTAGGCACGATTCAGCCCCCCGCTTCTCCACAAATCTATGCAGTACATGGTTGGATCATGGACCCCGAATGAGCGGATAAGTTGTCGAAATTGGGCTGGCTGTGTGAACAACAATCTGATCAGTTCAAAAGCTCCAGGAAACTTGTTATCAGCCAATTTCAAATATCCTCCTAAACCACCCGGCCGGTGTCAAAAAGGACTCGGCTAAACTCAGGTTAAGGTTTAAAGCGCCTAAATAATCTTATTCTCGACGGCTTTGAAAATTGCATTGGCTCGCGTGGTGACACCCAACTTGCGAAATACCCGGTTAATGTGAGTCTTAACCGTCTTTTCACTAATGAACAACTTATCGGCAATCTCTTTGTTCCTAAGTCCCAACGCCATTGTCCTTAAAATTTCGATCTCTCTATCCGTTAAACCGAAACGATGATTTTCACTAATTATATGATCGGATTCAGAACTGGTCAGATTCTGGAGAGACAGATCCACCACATTTCGACTCACCCAGATTTCTCCATTCTTGATGCGGTGCAAAGCCTCTTCCAACCTCCCGGAACCCAAATCCGGGGGAGAAAATCCTTTGACTCCTAGTTTTAAGAATTCCACTTTCTCCTGGTCAGTAAAGTTTTCATTAATAATCACCGGCTTGATTTCCGGGAACATGTGATAGAGTTCCGGTAATACAGTATACGCTTCTTCCACACTTCTCATGTTGCAGCCTGCACATATCAAGGCAATGTCGATTTGCTGAGAGATGTCCTTAACTCCAAGCGAATCCACTGAAGGAAGCGACCGGATCAACTTAAAATCCGGGCTGTCCTTTGAATAATTCTCCAACCGCTCCTTAAGAAGTGAATGATTGCAAAACAAAAGCACCCGCAAGCCACTTTCCCTGGTGAGCAAATCGGATGCACGATAACTGCCTCCCATTGTTTCTCTTTCGGAGATTGCTTTCTCGATGGTCTCCAGTATCTTTTCATTAGGAGAGCCCTTGGATATATAATCAAATACACCTACTTTCATGGCTTTGACCGCTGTTTCATAGGAAGGAAAACCAGTGAGCATGATGATTTTTAACATATCATCGGTTTCTCGCAACTGTCGTGCTACATCGATGCCATCCTCTTGCATCATTTTTAAATCCACCAAGGCCACCTCAATGGGGTGCTCTTCCACCACCCTCAGGGCTTCTTCACCACTGGATGCTGTCATTGCTTTAAAGCCCTCGTTTTTTAGCCAGATTTTTAGACTTTTTAAAACTTGCTTGTCATCATCAACGATTAATATAAAGGATTTTCGCTCTTTTTGCTTATTCACCTACAGACCTCTTTACTTTAGGTAATTTTATAATAAAATGGGTTCCTTGTTTAAAGTCTTCATTATAAATAACTTCTCCCCCATGAGTTTCAATGATTTTGTAAGAAATGTATAAACCTAAGCCCACGCCTCTGTTCATTTTGGTGGAAACAAAGGGTTCAAAAAGGTAACGTTTGATTTCAGCCGGGATTCCCGGGCCATTATCTATAAAATGGATTTCTACCCAATTGGATTTTTCTCTTTTATTGCCAATAACTTCGATCTGAAGTGTGCCTCCTGCATCACTTTCACTGCTGCCGCCGCTCTTGCGTATGTCTTCGCTGTTCATTTCCAGGGCTTCTACTGCATTCAATATAAAATTGACAAATACCTGTTTCAGCTTCCCGGGAGAACCATAAACAAAACACCCGTTTTGCAATCGCTGAACCACTTCTGTGGCACCCAATTTTTTGCTCCACTTTAACACGTTCAGTGACTCCCGGACAATCTCTGCCACATCCGTGTGCGAAAACTCTTCCCCCTTCAGCCGATGAAAATCCAGGAGACTTGAAATAATATCCCTGATGCGGTTGATTTCAGATTCGGAGATTTCTATGGCCTCTTTGAAGAGAGAGGATTTGCTTTTGCTGATTTTCTTAATGACCTGGATACTGTTACTGATGGCCAGGAGCGGATTATTCACTTCATGGCCGATACAGGAGGTCAGGCGGCCAATAGAGGCCAGTTTTCCATGGGTGATCATTGCTTTCTCGGCAAGCTCACGGTTAATCTTTTCATGTTCGAGCTTGTCCAGCATCACATTGATGTTGGTCACCAGGAGAGCGATCTCATCATTCCTATGGTCTCTTTCAATTCGCTTGGAAAGGTCTTCCAGACCTTCAATTTGTTTCATTGCGCCGGATATTTTGAGCATCCGCCTGATAACTTGCGTGCGGATGGCAAAATAGAGCAGGAGACCCAGGAGAATGATGGATAAGATGGTGATAATGATAAAGGTAATGATATGTTGATGCACCACCCGGAAAGTCCGATTATCCGCTTCCTCGATTTTTCTCTTGAAGGTCTCATTAATAACGGTTTTCTGATGATCCAGGGAAGGGCGTATAACCACATAAAAAGCGGTGTGGAAAAGCATGGCTAAAATTACACCGGAAAGAATCAACAAAAAAATTAGTTTCTTTTTCAGGCTCATATTACCTTAAACCACAAGTATAAAATAATTTAGAAACAAATACAACCACAATTTTATAAAATATTTAAAACCTAAAATTTTTACGCCTCTCGCCTTACATCCCTGGCCTTTCGTCTCTCAGTGCTCATACGAGATAAGTCAATCTTCCGGGTGGTTTTAAATGATCTGTCTTTCCATGGCGATAAGGATTGCTTTTGTGCGATTATCAACACCCAACTTTTTTAGAATTCGATTAATATGTGTTTTTACCGTGGTTTCACTTATGAATAAGTGGTCGGCAATTTCTTTGTTTTTTAGTCCTTGCGTGATTTTTTTGAGAATTTCTCTTTCTTTTCTGGTAAGACTGAAGGCGCTATTTCCTTTAGTTGGCGGGGGGGAAGATTCAAATGCCGATGCAGATGACAATTCGAATGCGGGTGCGAATTCGGATATCGATGTAAATGCGGATGAGGATAGGGACATAGGTGTTGATGTAGATACGGATGGTGATGAAAAGGCTGGTTTGGCTGCAGACTTTAATGGAGATTTCGGTATTGATTCATAGTGAATCATCTCGGCGAGGGACAACTGGGTGACCCGCCGGCTGACCCAGAGTTCACCTTTTGAGACATGCAGTATGGCTTTTTCCAGTACCTCGCAGCCAGCATCCCGGGAACAAAATCCCCTCACACCAAGTCTTAATAATTCCACTTTTTCCTGGTCTGAAAGGTTCTCGTTAATGATGAGTGCTTTTACTCCCGGGAAAGCCCGGTAAAGTTGAGGGAAGATTGTATACGCAGTGGAAAGATTTTTCAAATTGCAGCCGGCACATACCAGTGCAATATGGACTTCTTGAGAGAGATTTCGAGAGCTTAACGAATTCAAAACCGGGAATGAATTGACCAACCTGAAATCCGAACTGTTTGTGGTGAAATTCTCCAATCTTTCTTTTATCAACGAGTGATTGCAAAAAAGAATCATCTTTATTCGTTTATCGCCGGAGGTATCTTGTTGTTTCACTGCCCGTTCTCGCTCTCTTTCTGTAATTGCTTTTTTTACCACACTAAAAATTTTTTCATTGGGGGCTCCTTTTGAGAGGTAATCAAAAGCGCCGAATTTCATTGCCTGGACTGCAGTTTCATAAGAGGGAAAACCAGTCAAGATAATTATTTTTAGTTCATTATCCACTTCTTTGAGCTTTTTGGCAATACTGATTCCATCTTCCTTGTTGATGCGAAAATCCAACAATGCTGCGTCAACCTGGTTTTCACTAACCATTTTTACGGCATCACTGCCATTGGAGGCAGTCAGGGTGTTCACTCCTCCGTTGGATAACCACATCTTTAAGGTGGTTCGGACATGCTTATCCTCGTCCACAACCAGGATCGTAGATTTTTCTTTCTGGTTCATGGGCACACCATTAAAGCTTGCATTAAAGCCTTTCATTTTTACCTCCTGGACATTCGCATACGCCTCTTTCGTCTGTGGGGGGCGTCTTGCGTGTGCGTTGGAGGCTTACGCTAGGAAAAAAAGTAAAATGTATTAAGAAGGATTTATATTATACACCAAAAAAAAGAAAAATACAACTTTAGTTGTACTTTTTTTAAAAAAATTTGTCTGCAGGGTTAAAATTCTAGGACTTTAGTATGGGTCCGGCCCTGGTTCGTACCGGCTTGACTGGTTTGGCTTTATTTTATAGAATGTTAAAAACAAAAAAAAATGTGATTTTTATCTTAATTTTAAGGTTTGCCCGATGAAAAAAATCGAGAGTGTGGTTTTTGATATGGACGGCCTGATGGTGGACAGTGAACCGGTTCAATTCAAAGCGGTTAATGATGCGCTCAAACCCCTGGGTATCTTTGTAACTGAACGTGATTTTATTGATATGGTGGGACGGAAATCCATTGAAAATTTTAGGTATTTGCAAGAACAATACGGGTTCGAGGAAAGCCCGGAAACCCTTGAAGAAAGAAAAAACCAGGCTTATTTTAAACGGGTTTACCTTTACCGGGAATTGAAACCCATGCCCGGTCTGTTTCCTGCCCTGGAGATGTGTGAAAAAAACAGGCTGGAATTGGTCCTGGCTTCATCATCCCCGGCAAATGACGTCCGCATGACACTGGAAATCCTGGGATTAGAGAAACGGTTTTCTATTATTGTTTCAGGGGACCAGGTTAAAAGAGGAAAACCAGACCCTGAGATTTTTTTAAAAGCAGCCGAGTTATCGGGAAAAGCCCCCTGTGTATTTGTTGTGCTGGAGGACACCGGGCACGGCGTTAATGCGGCCAAAGCTGCCGGGATGTATGCCATCGCTGTTCCCAATTGTTTTACCCGTCACCATGATTTCAGCAAAGCAGACCAGGTTTTAGACAGCTTACAGGACCTGTCTATAGAGATCATTAACCGCATTTTATGAAAATACCTTTTTGCCTCCGGCGGCCAGGCCCTCGGCGAGGGCAGCCGTAGAAGGCGCATACGCGCCATCTAAAGGTTTCCTTACCAGGATCAAACAGTTAGGTGACCTCTTTTGAAGTTGATATATATCGAAAAGAGGGCTGTTGTTTTAAACGTTTGGGGAAACCTTGAACTTATCTTTTCACCTTCTTCTCTTCTTACTTCTTACTACTTACTTCTTACTACTTACTCTACCTTTCTTCTCCCAGGTAAACGGACCGTAAGGGGGTTTCTACGATTTTTTTTCCTTCTTTGCGGACGATATAGGCGGCAGCACCGGGCCTGGAACTGACTACTTTTTTGATCCGGGTGTCCAGTATATGTAAGGCAGCAAAATTGTCTACACCAATACCATTGACCATTTCTCCACTGCGGATCAACCGGTGAAATGTGGGTCTGCGTTCCGGGTTATCGTAATGGGCACAGCTGCTGCCCTTGAGAAAACCCAGGCATTTTTCCGGGGTTAATGTGTCGGGAACAGAATCGGTTAAGGCTTCTTCGAACCAGCAGGCCGATCCGGAACTAAGACCAGCCAGGACAATTCCCTGTTCCCAGGCTTTTCTTAAAATCACATCCAGACCGGCAAGCTTCCACTGCACCAGCATGCGGGTGGTATGCCCGCCGCCGACGTAAATAATGTCTTTTTCCAGTATAAAGTCTTCCAGGTCATCGGTGGGAGGTTCAGTCAGGGCCAGGTGAGAGGGATGACAGTGCTGGGTGATAAAGTATTGGTAAAACATCTCGATATACTCCTGGTTATCACCACTTGCCGTGGGCAGAAAACATATCCCCGGGTTATTCTTTGGTGATTGGCTTAAAACAAATTCATCCAGGAGCGGATTTCCCGGTTCCATGGTGAAACCTCCCCCACCCATGGCAATGATCTGTTTTATTGTTTCCATTTCATTGTCCTTTTACTCCAGGATCTCCCGGAGACCGGCTTTTTTCATGTGGGCCAGGTCCACTGAAAAACGAATTCTACCTTTTCCCGTAGTGCGGTGGGATATCTTTATTTTTACCCGGACATCACGGGTAGTGATGGTCATCCGCCCTGGTTTTTCTTCTTCACTGTTATCTGTCTTTTCAATAGAAATGTTTATATCGCGCCGCTTTAATTTATCCCCTGGTTTGACTCCTTCCACTATCAACTGTTTAAATTCCTTATAATTAAAATCCATGCCGGGGCCCCAGAGCTCTTGCAGCAAGATATGAAACGGACCGGTCCAGTATTTTTTCTTTTTAGTGTTTACCAATAACGCGTTCTCCCGGTTGGGATTGACTACCAACAGACCGTAAACCTGGTTCAACGGTGATAAAAACAGCATTTTGTCCCTGGTGTTATCAAATTTTAAAATGATTTTGAAATTGTCCCGCTCACCAGACCCTTTATATTTGACATTTACTTTTATGCGCAAAGAGTGATAGACCTTTTCAGCATCAGGTGTCACATCGTATTTGTACCTCAGCCCCGAACAACCGGAAAAAGACCAGAGAAAAATCAATATCAATGAGGTAATGGTAACGATTTTACCGACCATGTTCAGGTTTATTTTTTGTTTTTAAGTCCCTGGATTTTTTTTATTAACTGATCCTTAAAATCAACGCCGTTATCAATGGCTTTTTGATAAATTTCCCTGATCCGGCTGTTCTCCTTATTCTGGCTGTGTTTATAACAGTCCACCAGGTGCTCCATAATTTCTTCTTCAAAGGGATGTTTTTGATAGGCTTTTTCCAGGTATTTTGTCGCTTCAGGCAGCCGTCCCAACCGGAAAAGAATATACCCATACGTATCCAGGTAAGCAGGATTCGTACTGCCTTTGGTACTGGCCAACGTATCGGCAGATAATTGCAGGGCATGCTCCAGGTTTTTATTTTGAAGCGCCAAAAAATATGCATAATAATTCTTTACCAACGTGGAATCCGGGAACCGTTTCTGCAATTTTTTTATCATTTTTTCCGCTCTTTGCAGATGCCCTTGTTCCCGGTAAATATCGCACAACTCCACGTACGGGTCTTCATTATCTGCCTCCTTGCATAGCTCTTTTAAAAGGGCAACAGCATTTTCGTATTGGTGCTGATTTTTATAAAGAGTGAGTATTAAAAAGATATTCCGGTCAAATGCCATTTTCTTACCAATGATGGAAGCATTTATTTTCTTCTCCGGTGAAAATACCCGTAACAGATGAATTAAATCCAACAGCGATTTTGATTTTTCTTTTAATTGACTGGCTGCAAAATGCACCACTTCCCGGACGTTATCTGCCTGGTCCAGGTGGGCATAAGCAAAAAGTATGGTATAGTAATCGTTTTCTCGCAGATGGCCCAGGATGCGTTCATCTTCGCGGATATGCTTGAAAACATTCACGATGCGTTGATTCATATTCAGCATTGCCAGTGTATGCAGCCGCGTCGAGTAATACATTGGATTTCCCCGGGGGTTTTCGATTTTCTCTATAACCTGGTAAGCCTGGTAATATTCCTGTTTACGAAGATAGATATCTGCCAGGAGAATATAAGAGGCGGTGTCTAAATTCCTGGCTGCTTTCAGTAACTGTTCTGCCTCATCAAACTTTCCCCGGTGACTTAAGATCAATGCCTTCGCATATGTTAGCATCGGTTTACTCGACACATCAATGGTTTTGGTGAGTTCCATAAATTTATCGATTTCTCCTGCTGCAAACAGTGAATAAAGATACTCAAAGGAGAGCTTCTGATCATCCGGGTTCCGGGAATACAATTTTTCCAGGTAATGGGCTGCCTGTTTAAAATCTTCTTTTTCCAGGTAGATTTGAGACAGCGCACGCAGCGCCCGATAATCAAAGGGATTGAGCTCTAAAATCTTTTGATACGATAAGATTTCGCCGGCAGTATCGTTTAAGCGGTTGTAATTATAGGCCATATAATCGTAAGACTCCGCGGTCTCCTTCAGCCGGCTGGCGCGTTCAAAGGCGCGGTTGGATTCGACGTACTTTCCTCTTTCACTCAAAATAACCCCTTGCAAAAAATAACCGTCATGAAACTCAGGGTTATCCGCTGCAGCTGTATCCAGGTATTTCAACGCTTCTTCAACTTTTTTTTCCCTTTCCTTATGGTTCGTGTTAGCGCCAGCGGTTTGCGTGTATTGGCTAAGCAAGACAGATGCCAGCAGGTAGTTGGAATAATAATAATTGGGATAGAGGGTTTTGGATTTTTTTAAGCATTTTAATGCCTCATCCGGGTTATTTTTAACCTTGTGAGCCAACCATGCCTTTTCCGTTAAAATAAAGGGGTCATGCGGATGTTTTTCCAGGAATTTATCAATCAAGGCTTCTGCTTTTTCAAACGCATGGAGATGGAGCAGATATTTTATGATTAAATAATCTTCATAAGGAAAATGAACGTCTCGGTGCGTATCCGTATCCGGGGGCACCTGGCTGCTGGTGTTACCGGTTATTGCCCAAACAGCCAAAAAACAAAAACAAATTAGCGCCGTTATTTGCTTCATAGGAGTATTATACATTGGATTATACTTTTTTCAACCTGTTTTTTTTCTCTATATTTTTCATTAAAATGTGGATCATCCGGACCAGGTTCTGATTACTGCTGGATTTTAACAGGGTGTTATGGATTAATCGCAGTTCATCGATGATCAAGTCTTTTTCATTCAAACTGTTGATCTCGTATTTATCAAAGAAATATATAAAGTTAACCATTTCTTCTTCGGGTGATTCTTCCATCATCACCAGGATTTGGTACAAGATTTTCTCTTCAAATTCTTCATCAAAAGGCTTTTCATTCAATACATCCAAGAGGGAAAAAAGAAAATCTTTTTTAAACTCGGTGATTACATTTAAATTCTTAAAGATGGCTTCCATGAATACCTTTTGATTAAACCCGTTCCATCTTTTAACACTGCCAATGATTAATATCTTGATTTCAGGTGATACACCGGAGAAGAAAATGCGTTTGATCAAATCAAAATAGTTATCAGCTGCGTATCTTAACAGGTATTCCACTGAAAGATACAGAATACGATTATCTTGCGAGGGGGTAACATAAGCCTGGATGTAAAAATCGATTTCTTTTGGTTCATGTTCCAGGATCATAGCCAGTAATTTTGTTTTTCTTAAGCCTTTTTCTGCATCCAGTGCTGCGAATAAATAGTTGAATTCATTGGCACGAATCAAAATCGCGACGATCTTTGACAATAATGTTTCGTTATTTTCGTTGATTAACAACTCGCGGATGAATTCCCTGTAGTAGATATAATCATCCGGGTCCAGGTTGTTAAACACCAGTATTTTTTGGTGGAGATCCAGTTGGGGATAAATATCGGCAACGCAGTGGATGAGTTCCCGGCTGTTCAATTTTAAGAGTAAGATGCAGAAAATCTTTTTTTTATCTTCCTCCATTTGGTTTACAAACTCTTTTAATGTTTGAAATATTTTGGTTTTGGCCTTGGAAACCGAAGCATTGACCACCAATGCTTCTGAAAGCATTAAAAAGAGATCGTCGTCTACTTTATTGTAATTCTCTTTAAAGTAATGGAAGATATTGGCGTAAAAGATTGAATTTGGTTTTTCTTTGAGGATTCGCAGGAGTTGGAATCTTATTTTATAATAGCGGCTGTTTATGACATGGAGGATATCCTGGATATGTTCGTGGGGCAGGTGTTTGATCAGGAATTCGCTGCTTTTTTCAATGGAGCTGACTTCACCCCTGTCCCGGTAAAATACATCAAAATGGTAAGCCAAAGGGTTTTTGATAAAAATATCGCGTAAACTTCGTTCGATCTTCTCGGTAAAATCCGCTTTCTTGTTTTTGATAAGGAAATCCACCATAACCCGATATGCGGAGAACGAGCCAATAGCGGTTAAACTAGTGACAGCTTCGTATATGAGCTGCTCGTTTGTTTCTGCGTACAGGATATCATTGATAATAGGAACAAATTCATCGAATTTTAATTCACCCATGGACTTTAGCACCAGGTATTTAAGCTGGATATCGAGGCCGGGGTTTTTGAAGAGGACGGAGAACGTTTTGATCACTACATCGCGGTGTTTTTCGGCAAATTCCCGGATATCTCGAAGCAACAATGGTTCTTCCACGCTGCTAAAGTTAGACAGGATCCTTTCGAAATCGTCGAAAACATTCATGTTAACTATTATACGATATAAGGAGTGTGGGGTAAAGAGGAACCAGGATGTAAAAATTCTAAATTCCAATGAACTGGATTAAAAATTTTCTTTTTTGTCTATTAAAAGCTTTTGCGGGGGGTCCAGGGGGGCAGTTTTCTCGAAAAGAGCCCACCTGGCCGCCGGAGGCCAAAAACTTAATGACTGCCGGCAGTTGAAAACAACTTTACCTGGAAGGCAAAGTTCTGCAAAGACAAACGAGCAGACTCTTCACCACTGGTCTTAGATTCATAATCCAGGTCATAGATCATATTAAGAATATGCTGCAGCCGCTCCTCTGAAAAATTCCGCGCCGTCCTGATAAATTTGTCGAGAAAATACGAATGCTGACCCAATGCCCTGCCAATCTCAGGAATCGGGAAATTTTGCTTTAATAGAAATTTGGCAATATATATCTTATTATAATGGGTAACTAAAGTCCCAATGATCAATGCCGCCTTGATCCCGTTTATAAATAAGTACCGTAATATCTTCAAATACTTCTCAGGATCTTCATTCTCAATGGCATCGGTGAGGTCCCATATGGAATGCGCCTCCACCCCGGTGACAATCTTATCAATATCTTCCGAATCAATACTCTTATCCTGCACTTCAGCGATTTCCAACCGGGGCAGCTGGTACAACACAGATATAAAATCATCTTCCTTGATTTCAAAGATTTTATCCAATGCACTGGCCGTGATGGCTAAACCACGCTCATTCAAATATCGCTTGATATAGCTTTTTACCTCTATCTCGGAAATCTTATCCAGGTTCACCGTGTAACAGTTGGAAGAACTTAACGCTTTTATCAATTTATTGATCTTCTGATTTTTAACCTGCTTAAAATCATCCTTTGTCGCATTTAGCGAGATATAAATCACCAGGATAGCATTGGGGTTGGGGTTCTCCAGGTACGTGGTCAATAATTGGACATCGTATTTTTCCGGTACAATTTTCTTTTCTTCACGAATGGTTACAATAATTAATTTCCGTGACCGCACAAAAAAACTGGAGGTGTTGGCTTCACTGATAATTTCTTCCCAGGACGTATCCTCATACTCGGAATCGAAATAATACCGCCGGTAATTAAACTCCCCTTTCTCTTCCAGGAATGTTTCGGAAAATGCCTGGATAATTTTCTCACCTAAAAACTCATTAAATCCATAAATGATGGTGACAGGAAATGGTTGTTTCCCTGTCTTTATATTGTTCAAGAATCTAAAAAACAGAACGTCCGGCATGGGATATCATCAATAAGATCAAAAATTCTCCAATATAGTGGTGACTATACTGGCGGCAAATTCTTCAGCGATTTTAAGAAGAGTTTCGGTTTCCCGGGAGAAGAAATCTTCATCATCGATTTCATAGGTATCGGTAAAACTAATGCCTTTTCCTTCAAAGATAATTTCATTGGTTTTTAAATCGATGAACCGTACATCGACTGCAATGGTGACCTTGTAGAGGTTGGCGGAGGCATCATCTCCATAGGAGATGGGTGTTACATCGAATTTGTTGATGGTGCCTTCCAGTACAGCGTCTGCCCGGGCTTCCCGGTCCGCTAACACCAGGTCACTCCGTTTGATGAACTCTTCTTTTACCGCAAAGGTAATATATTGGTCAAGCTGATACCGGGCGGTTTTGTTGTCAAAATCAGGAATAGCAATCGTTTTTATATGTTCCGGTACCTGGTTGCCAAAACCGGTTAACTTATACCCGCAGTTACTCAGGCCAATGCCAATGGCCGCTAACAAAACTGGAATAACGATTAATTTTTTCATTTTTTTAGTTTACCACGATGCTTAGCATTTTATTTTTAATAAAAATGGTTTTTATGATTTGTTTGCCTTCGGTGTAGTACCTGGTTTTTTCCGAACGGAAAGCAGCTTCTTTGACTGCTGCTTCGGTTTCATCCATGCTCACCACAATTTTATCCCGGATTTTACCGTTTACCTGTATCATAATGTTAACCGTTTGCTCAACCAGGTAATTGGGATCGTATTCCGGCCACGATTCCTCTTCTAACGAGGAGGTACCACCTGCCGCCTGCCACAGTTCACTGCAAAAATGAGGGGTAAAGGGTGACAACATTTTCAAAAGCACTTCCAAACCGTAGGATATCAGGGCAGGATTTTTTTGTTTAATTTTTTCCCGCACGCTGCTGAAATCGTTGAAAAACTCCATCAAGGCAGCAATGGCAGTGTTTAAATGAAACCGTTGATCAATATCTTCGCTGACTTTTTTAATGGTCTGGTTTAATTTAATATACAGTTTCCTGGAATCTTCATCATCTATTGAGATGGAGGGCAGTGATGTCTTGGGGTCCACCTCTATTTTTTGGTTGATGATATCCCGGGTGTCGAAAAAGAAATTCCAGATGCGCTGCAAGAACCGGTGAGCGCCTTCTATGCCTTTATCGCTCCATTCCAGGCCTTTTTCCGGCGGGGCGGCAAAGAGGATAAACAACCGGGTAGTATCGGCGCCGTACGCCTGGATCATGTCATCCGGCTCCACCACATTGCCCCTGGATTTTGACATGGTAACGCCGCCAAGGGTAACCATTCCCTGGGTGAGCAAATGAGGAAACGGTTCAGAGACTTCCGACCACCCCAAATCCCGGAATACCTTGGTAAAAAACCGGGCATAAATGAGATGGAGAATAGCATGCTCCACACCACCAATATACAAATCAGGGGGCATCCACAACCGGGATTCCTCCGTGTCAAAGGGTTGGGAGCCCGATGGCCCGGTATAGCGGAAGAAATACCAGGAAGAATCGAAAAACGTATCCATGGTATCGGTTTCTCTCCTGGCCGGGCCGCTGCATGTGGGGCAGGTGGTTTTATAAAAAGCCTCGCATTTTTCCAGGGGAGAACCACCTTCAGGTGTGAAATCCACCTCTTTGGGCAGCAGTACCGGTAAATTTTCAACCGCTTCCGGAACAATCCCACAATTGTCACAATAAATCATGGGTATAGGCGTTCCCCAGTACCTCTGCCTGGAAACTCCCCAGTCCCGGAGACGAAACAGGGTTTTTAATTCTCCCAGGTTGTTTTTCTGCAAAAACTCTCCCATCTTATGGATGGCCTCCTCAGAGGTAAGACCGTTATATTCCCCGGAATTAACCAGGAATCCTTTTCCTGTAAATACCTCGTCTACTTCTTCGGGATAGCTCTTTTTTTCATCTTCCACGATGACACGTCTGATGGGGATATTGTATTTTTGGGCAAATTCAAAATCCCGTTCATCATGGGCCGGCACCGACATGATGGCACCGGTGCCGTACTCGATGAGCACGAAATTGGCCAGCCAGATGGGTATTTTTTCACCATTATAGGGATTCACCGCATATTTGCCGGTAAAAAATCCTTTTTTCTCGGTCAGTTCGCGAGAGGCCCTGGTTTCGATTTCCACTTCTTTGATAAACGCTTCGATTTCCGTTTTCCGGGGATGATCCGCAATCAATTGGTTCACTATGGGATGCTTTACCGAAAGTGCAAAAAAAGTGGAACCAAGTATGGTGTCCAGCCGGGTGGTAAATATATCAATAAATAAATCCGTTCCGTCTACTTTAAATTTCACGCCTGCTCCATGGCTTTTGCCAATCCAGTTTTTTTGCATTAACAGGACTTTAGAAGGCCATTTCTCCAACTCGTCGTGGGCTGTGACCAATTCATCGGAATAGTCGGTGATTTTTAAAAACCATTGGCTCAGCTTTTTATCTTCTACATTGGAGTCACACCGCCAGCATTTGCCGTTAATTACCTGCTCATTGGCCAACACGGTTTTGCAAGAGGGGCACCAGTTCACTTCAGATTTTTTCTTGTATACCAACCCCTTTTCCAGCATCTTTATAAAAATGTATTGGTTCCATTTATAGTATTCCGACAGGCAGGTGGTGACTTCCCTATCCCAATCATACCAGAATCCCATTCGTTTCAACTGATTTTTCATCGCTGAAATATTGTTCAACGTCCAGGTCTCCGGGTGGGTGTTATGTTTGATGGCTGCATTTTCTGCCGGCATGCCCAGGGCATCCCAGCCCATGGGATGCAGCACATTGTAATTTTTCATTTTTTTGAACCGCACAATCACATCGCCAATGGAATAATTGCGTACGTGCCCCATGTGTATCCTGCCGGAAGGATAGGGAAACATTTCAAGGCAGTAGAATTTTTTCTTATTTTTTTCAAAGGTTGCTTTAAACGTATTTCGTTCTTCCCAAATTTTCTGCCACTTCTCTTCAATTGTTTTGAAATCGTATTTCCTATCGGTACTCATTCTCAAACTCCATAAAAATAGCTTATATTATACTCTAATCCTGCCCAGCATTCAAACAAAAAAAATCTAATTTTGCATGATTGCATGGCTGCATGAGATGAATTGGATTTTTTTGTTGAAAAAAAACGATTTTTATCCCATTATATTACACAACAAATAAAAATAGATAAATTTTAACAATTAAAGAAGTAAAAAAGGAGGAGCCATGAGCGAAAACGTAACGATTTATATTGTCTTTTATTCCACTTATGGGCACATATATAAAATGGCCCAATCTGTGGCTGAAGGGGCCAAAGAGGTAGATGGAGCAGACGTTGTTTTACGGAGAGTACCGGAAACGCTTTCCGATGATATCCTGGGAAAGATGGGGGCATTGGACGCTCAGAAAATGATGAAGGATGTTCCTATTTGCACAGTGGAGGAGTTAAAGGGGGCCGATGCCATTATATTTGGGACACCCACGCGGTTTGGCAACATGTGTGGTCAGATGCGCCAGTTTTTGGATGCCACGGGTGGATTGTGGGCAGGGGGTGCACTGATAGGTAAGGTGGGCAGTGTATTTGCCGGTTCTGCCACCCAGCATGGGGGTCAGGAGTCTACTATTCTTAGTTTTCACACCACGCTGCTGCATCATGGTATGGTTATTGTGGGATTGCCGTATTCGTTCCAGGGTCAGATGAGAATTGATGAGATCAGTGGTGGTTCGCCTTATGGTGCGTCGACAATTGCCGGAGGAAAAGGGGAGCGCATGCCCAGTGAAAACGAATTGGCTGCAGCTCGTTTCCAGGGTAAACACGTGGCTTCTATTGCCAGGAAGTTGAAAGGTTAATATAAAAAAGACCTGGATTTATGAAATTTGTACTGTAACCGGTTAGCCGCTTTGTTTCTCCCTGGCTTTAGCCAGTTCTTTTTCGATAATCTCCTGGTTTTCGATTGTGAATCGCTGGAAATAGCCCATAGCCCATCACCGAATGGCGAACCAGGGAAACGTTAAATTGACGTCGGGGTTTTACTTTTGTTGCCAGATAATGTTAAAGAATAAATTACAAAAAATTTTTTGCCTTATAAACCTTTATCTTTTCAGCCCGCTTCGCAGGATGAAGAAACTCGAAGAAATTCCGGGTCTTGCAATTTTTGGGGAGGTGTGGTATGAGTAACTTGGTGACTAAAAAAATTAGGATAAAAGGAGGAATCATGGAGGCAAGGTTTTTTAAGAAAACCAACGGTAGACAAGAACACTATTAAAGCTTTTAAATTTGCTGAAATAAACGTCATCCATTGAGGGATTGAGAAGCAACATCTTAAAAGTATAGTGTATAATCGCTGTCTTATAAGTGGGAATCGTGCTGCGGTGAGGGGAACCCGGGGAAGGCGCCCCAATTGGCGAATTTAGAGTTTTCCGCTAATATCAACTATCTTCCGAAAGAAATAAAAACCGCGCCCACCAACTTACACGAATAAGTACAAATTCGTGTAATTTGTTGGCTAAAACAGTAATGTCAAACGTTTCTTGGAAAGAAACGTTTGACATTACAAATCACAAATAAAGGAGGAATCATGAAAAAGTTATTTTCATTGTTTGTCGTTGTGATGTTGGTATTAGGGTGCACCGGCCTGTTTGCCAAAATTCAGGTTGGTGAAGAGGTATTGGAGGTTTCAGAATGCTCCCATCCTTATCCTGGTGTAGAGGGCGTGGTTTTCGAAAAAACCTTCAATTATCCGTATGCCGGTTACATTGCGCTTCACTTTTCAAGTTTTGAACTGGCAGATGGTGACGTGCTGGAAGTGTCCAACCCTGATGGTACAATCGTGTATCAGTACACGGGAAATGGAAAAGTTGTCGGTGACGGACCCGTGCCTGTTACCATCAGTGAATTTTGGGCGACTCACATCCCGGGAGATACTGCAATTGTCAAACTGATAAGCAATAACACCAACAATGCCTTTGGTTTTGTGATTGACAAATGGGCGCGTGGTTATGCTCGGGGTCAGATCGAAGCGTTATTGGCGGGAGAAGAAGATGCTCAACTGGAAGCTATCTGCGGTACTGATGATAAGAAATGGGCCAAATGCTACGAGGACTCCGTGATGTATGACAAAGCCAGGACAGTTTGCCGTTTGTTGATCGCTGGAACCAGTGCCTGTACCGGGTGGTTACTGGGAAGCGAAGGCCATGTGATGACCAATCATCATTGTATCGGTACCCAGGACGAAGCCAACAATACCGATTATGAATTCATGGCAGAGGGTGCCACCTGTACCACCGATTGTTCCAGTTGGGGAGCCTGTCCCGGGATCGTAGAAGCCAGCTATGGTAACCTGGTTAAAACCGATTATAACCTGGATTATAGTCTGATACTCTTGCCCACGAATATAACCTCAACGTATGGTTACCTGCAGTTCAGAGACACCCTGCCCACGATTGGTGAGAAGATTTATATTCCCCAGCATCCCGGTGCTTATGGAAAGCAGTTGGCGCTTGCGAGTGATACGGACGGACCGTTTGCTAAGATTTACAGCACCAATGAACCGCCCTGTATCGGAGGTCCCGGTGATATTGGGTATTATGCCGATACTGCAGGTGGAAGTTCGGGTTCGCCGGTGCTTGCTTTGGATGATAATTATGTGGTAGCCCTGCATCACTGTGCCAATTGCCCGAACCGCGGCCTCCCAATTCCTTCGATTATTACCCACTTAGATACGGATATACCCAACGATGCCATTGGTTCTGGCGCCCCCCAGGCACCGGAAGCTTATTTCGCTGCGGATAGTCAACTGGTGGTGATAGGTGGAAGTGCAAACTTTACCGATCTTTCATCCTACAATCCCACGTCATGGTCTTGGACCTTTGAGGGAGGTACCCCTGCCGCCAGTACGGATCAGAATCCAACGGTTACTTATAACTCACTGGGTACCTATTCAGTTACATTAACGGTTACCAATTCCCAGGGCAGTGATACGTTGACCAGGGCTGGTTATATTACTGTGACGGACGTCCCCCCCTACTGTGCATCACAGGGAAATAATTACAATTACGAATGGATTGCCGGTGTTCAAGTGGGTGACTTTAGTAATACATCAGGCGCCGCCGGTTATACGGATTTTACCTACCTGGTAGCCACTTTATATGCGGGAACAAATGCGAATGTTGTCTTAACACCGGGATACTCAGGCTATCCCTATACTGAGCATTGGAAAATCTGGATTGACTTTAATAAGGATGGTGATTTTTATGACAGCGGTGAAGAATTGTTTTATGGTGTGGGCAATGCTCCTGTCACTGGAAGTTTCCTGGTCCCGGCAAGCGCATTGGGAGTGACCACACGGATGCGAGTATCTATGAAGTGGAACTCTGCACCGACTCCCTGCGAAACCTTCTCCTATGGAGAGGTTGAAGATTACACCGTATATATAAGCGCCCCCCAGGCTCCAATCGCTGATTTCACAGCGGATAACACCACGATTGTCAAAGGTGAAAGTGTCCACTTCACGGATCTTTCCCTTAACGGTCCTACCTCCTGGTCATGGACCTTTGAAGGTGGTACGCCGGCCACCAGCACCGACCAAAACCCAATAGTGACCTATAATGAAATCGGTATTTATACGGTTTCTTTAACCGTCTCCAATGTAGCCGGCAGTGATACGGAAACCAAGACTGGCTACATCACGGTGAATCCTCCGCCATTGGTATTTGAAACCGGTGTCTTGACGGGTGTGGGTTCTACCTGGCAAACCGTCCCATTACAGAACATTTATTCATCCATGGTGGTGGTATGCAGTAATGACCTGGGAGATAGTGATTACCCGGCAGTTACCCGTGTCAGGAACGCGGAAGGTAACAGTTTCGAGGTCAGGGTCCAGAACCCCAGCGGCGCTGTATTGAGCGGTTATACAGTCCATTACATTGTTGTGGAAGAAGGTTATTACACCGCAGATTATCATGGTGTACAAATGGAAGCGCAAAAAGTCATCTCACAGGTCACAGCAAGAGCAAAGTGGTGGAAAACGGATGTCCGGGAGGAACGAAGCTACATCAACACGTATACCAATCCCGTTGTTTTAGGACAGGTAATGACGCACAATGATCCGGATTGGTCGGTTTTCTGGGCCTGCAATTACAAGGTAACCTCACCGCCCACTCCCACTTCATTTTATGCCGGCAAACATGTAGGAGAAGACGCTGACTACACACGGGAAAGTGAGACCATCGGCTTCATTGTCATCGAACAAGGTGAAGGACTCATGAACGGTATTCCTTATGCCGCAGCAGTAGGACCCGCAAGCATACGCGGCTTTGATGGGAAACAACACGGCGGTACCTATACCTTTAACGAAGTCCCCAATGCATCTACAGCCATTGTCAGCGTAGCTGGTTTCAATGATGACGAAGGCGGTTGGCCGGAACTTTACGGTGCGGATTTCTTGACTCCAATGTCACTGACCCTAGTTTTTGATGAAGACCAGATAACAGATTTCGAACGTAAACATGCCAAGGAACAAGTTGCTTATCTTATAATCGGTCAATAATATAGGTAAGCATCTGTTAAACTAAATCCGCAAAAGGGGCGTTATGTGTTGCATATAACATGTAACGCCCCTAATTTGCTTCAATAATACGTATGGTCAGGCTGCTGTGGAGATAATTAATCTCTTTAGCCTGATCGCCGAGGGCTTAATGTTTGCCGCCGCGGAGCATTTGGATGCCGTGTTCCATAATAGGCAGTATTAACTTTGTACAAATGGTCACGGCTTTGACAGAACCGGGAAAATTAACAATAATGGTTCTGCCGCGGATACCGCAGTAACCCCGGGAAAAAACCGCAAAAGGAGTCTCTTTATAAGATTCGTGCCGCAGCATTTCCGATATTCCCGGCACTTCTTTTTCGCAGATATCTTGTGTCACCTCGGGTGTCAAATCTCCAGGAGAGATACCAGTGCCGCCAGTGGTAAGTATATAATCCTTACCCAGATTGTGCATAATAGCGGTTTTGATCTGGGCTTTATCGTCCGGCACAATGGTAAGGGAAACATTGGCTTCTATCGGACTTTCATTAATCATTTCTACAATCGTAGGACCGGAATGGTCATGGTATTCGCCTTTAAAGGCTCGATCAGACACTGTAATAACCGCTACTTCCAACATGAATCCTACCTCCTTTAATAACTTTTGCAAAAATCCCCTGTTTGGGCATGATACATTCTCCCACTATATTTGAGATGGCACAACCGGTGTGACATTCTTTACCGATCTGGGTAACTTCTAATTCCGCATCATCGACAACGATTCGGCCGCCAATTTCGGCTTGATCCCAATCGATACCGCGTGTAACTATATTTTCTGCAAAATCGCCGTGTTTGATTTCAAAATCCCCGGCTTTAGCTCTCATGGTATCGATGGATTCTCCTCCTAAAAATGAAACTTGACGATGCCAATTACCGGCATGAGCATCCCCTTTTATTCCATAATCTTCAACCAGTTCGATCTCTTCGACCGGGTGTTTTTGAACGCCCTTTTTATCAGATATATTCACAGATTCTACCTTGAATTCAAATGTCATGTTTTGTTTTTTCCTCCAGTTTGATATCCGAAATCTTCATTTGTTTATCTACAGCTTTGCACATATCGTATATAGTGAGGGCGGCAATGGAAACAGCAGTTAATGCTTCCATTTCAATCCCGGTTTTGGCATCGCACACGGCCCTGGATTTAATATCGATGCAATCCTCTTTTATTTCGAAAGAAACGTCGATTTTATTTATGGGGATATTGTGACACAGCGGGATGAGGTCAAAGGTTTTTTTAGCACCGCTAATGGCAGCGATGCGGGCCACTGACAGCACATCCCCTTTTTTCACCAGGTTGTTTTTTATCATTTCAATGGTAGTGGGATGTAAAAATATGCAGCCGGAGGCGAAGGCTTCGCGGTGAACAATTTTCTTGTCACTGATGTCTACCATGTGGGCTTCGCCTTTCTGGTCTATATGGGTCAACGCCATTTCGCCTCCAAAACCATAATTAATACGGACGAATCATTGATTCATGGATTCCTTATTGTAACCATTATATTATACCATATCTGCAGAAATATTAAAGCCCTCTGCGACCAGGGGCTTTTTATAAAAACCGCCCCTGGACCCCGCAAAAATTTTTTATACACGGTCAGCCATTGTACTTTGCTTTATTGGATTGTACCCCATTAGAATCATTTGGTATCTCTCTCTTTGTACTTCTTCGTGTTCCTTCGTGTCCTTCGTGGCTTCGTGGTTCAATAATTACCCACCGATTTGCCAGATCTGGCGGTTAAAATTGCAGGTGCCGGACTCAGGTTTTGACTGGATGGCTTGGATAAGGCTCTCTCTCAGATTATTAAAATCCAATGGTATCTCCAGGTCGGAAAAAAGACAGGCTTTCAATCTGCCGTCGGCGGTTAAGCGAATACGGTTGCATTCACTGCACTCCAGCGGCCGTTCAGCAGTATAATTGCGGTTGATACTGTCAATATCCACCAGTGAATAATGATTGATACGCTGCAAAGTGAATCCTTTTTCGCGGCAGAAAGCCTGCATGGATTGAACGTCATCATCATTGAAACCCGGAATCAACACCATGTTGATCTTGGTATTTTGAAACCCGGCTTCAATAGTCGCATCAATACCTCTTAACACGTGTTTGATATCACCGATACGGGTCAATTTCTTATACTTCTCCGGGTCCAGGGTATCCAAAGAAATATTAATCCTATCAATCCCGGCTTGTTTTAACAAGCGGGCCATTTTATCCAGCATCACGCCATTGGTGGTGAGGGTCAACTCTTCAAGGCCGGGAAGTTTTTTTAATTGTTCCACCAGGAATAAGACTCCCTTTCTCACCAACGGTTCGCCGCCGGTGAGACGGATTTTTTTGATCCCCAGGGCAATGGCTTCCCTGGCAACTTCCACCATCTTTTCATAAGAAAGGATATCCTGGTGACGCTTGGCTACTACTCCTTTCTCTGGCATACAGTACGTGCACCTGAGGTCGCACCGGTCCGTTACCGATATCCTGAGATAAGTGATCTGACGATTAAATCTGTCGTACATAGACAACACTTCCTTTGACGATTTCTTTGACGTTAGTGGGGACTTTTAACAACGCATTGGCCTGCGCCAAAGAAGCCAGGTGTGCTGAACCGTGGTATTCAACCGGCTCCACAAAACCTTCATTATCGTATTTTACCGGCACATACGTGGTGCGTGTCCCCCGTTTGCGCCGGAAATCCTTTTTCATCACCCCTTTAAGTAAAAGAGGCGTATACCAATAACCCATCAACCGGTACAACACCGGCTTGACAAACACTTCAAAAACCGTAAAAGTAGAAACAGGATTGCCAGGCATACCAAAAATCAAACCATTGCCGCGGGTTCCGAAAACCGTGGGCTTGCCAGGCTGAATCGCTACGTTATCAAAATGCAAGCGGACCCCCAGGTCTTTCAATATCTGGGGAACAAAATCATAATCCCCCATGGATACCCCACCGGAAATCAATACCATTTGACACTCACCCAGGAGTTCCCCGATTTTTTGTTTGATTCGTTCCCTTTCATCACCCACAATCCCGGCATACATGACCAATGCACCTACACGAAGCACCTGGGCGCCAATAGAATAGGAATTACTGTTGTAGATTTGACCTTTCTCCAGTTCTTCTCCCGGCTCCTTTATCTCAGAACCGGTGGTGATAATCCCTACCATGGGTTTTTTGTAGACCCTAATTCTATCCATTCCCAGTGAAGCAATAATGCCTACTTCCGGCGGACGAACCAGGTGACCGGATTTCAATACCACATCCCCGGTTTTGATATCTTCTCCTAAATAGCAAATATTTATATTTTTATCCTCACCGGTGAGATACATGTATCCGTTTTTTTCTTCCGTGACTTCAACTTTAACCACCCGGTCTGCACCTTCCGGTACCATACCACCGGTCATGATCTTGGCACACTGGCCTTTTTCAATTTTCTTTTGAGGCACAGACCCGGCAGCAATGACTTCAACGATTTTGAATTTTTTTGAATTGTCGTCTGAACGAATCGCAAAACCATCCATGGCTGATTTATTAAACGGCGGCATGTTAAGCCGCGACACAACATCCTGTGCCAAAACCCGGCCCAGGGCATCCATTAATGGAATCTCCTCTGCCTCCGGCTGGCACGTGATACTATTTAAAATCTTTTCCGCTTCCTCAATAGGTATCATATTGACTCCTTTTTATTTTAGCCACGAAGGCATTTACAATGCGGTTAAAAGCACGAAGAGACACAAAGGAAATTCCCTTCGTGTTTTTTCGTGTCCTTCGTGGCTAAAAAACCTAATGTTCAAAAAATTTTAGCGCTGATACCTTAAACGTGGCCCACAACCGGTCACCAATCTTAATATCCATTTCTTCATAGGATTTCCGGGTGATATCGATGCTTAGAATGATACCGATATCCAGGATCACCTCTATAACCGACGCTTTTTTTAGTACGTTTTTCACCTCCCCGGGAAACGCATTCCGTGCCGAAGATTCAAATTTTCCCCTGGAAAGGATTACATCGTCGGAACGAATAGCAATATAAATATGCTCTGCATTTTCCACAGGCACAGCAATAGCGGTTCCATCAATATGGAGGGTATTGTCTCGTACAGGGCCGCCGTATACGTTTCGGTATCCCAGGAAATCCGCCACTTCTTTGTTAAGCGGATGATTAAACACCTCATCCGGTGGCCCGTACTGAACCAAACACCCATCAAGCAAAATTCCAATCCGGTCGCCTAACGAAAGCGCCTCCTCAAAATCATGGGTCACATGAATAAACGTAGATTTTTTGTCCTTTTTGTGCCAGTCCAAAAATAAGGAATGGGTTTTGATTCGGGCGTTCCTGTCCAGGGCCGCTGTGGGTTCATCAAATAAAAATATATCCGGTGAAATCGCCATGGCCCTGGCAATAGCAACCCTCTGCTTCTCCCCACCAGATAAATGCAAAACATCACGCCCCAACAGATGAGATATGTTTAATTCTTCTGTCAATTTTTCAACAATAGGTTTTATCTCCTCTTTCTTCTTTTTTTGCATCCTTAACCCATAGGTAATGTTTTCATAAACATCCAGGTGAGGAAAAAGCATGTAATCCTGGTAAATAAACCCTGTTTTCCGGCCCTCTACTCCCAGGATTTTCCCGGAATCAGGTGGCAAAAGACCGGCAATCATTTCAAGAATCAAGGTTTTACCTGCACCACTGGGCCCCAATATCACAAAATATTCGCCTTGCTCGATTTTAAGATCGATGCCCTTTACGGCAAATTCCTTAAAACTCTTACTAACATTCCGTAATATCAAACTCATTTTTTTTGCCTTCGGCGACCAGGGGCTCTCCTAAGAAACACCACGTTATGGGCGCAGTTTGAAGGGTCGATTCTCTTCAT
>WVZO01000386.1:35811-36145 GCA_011772425.1 Candidatus Aminicenantota bacterium | reverse complement strand
AAGCGGATCCCCGTGCTGTTGGCAGGGAGTCAGGGACCCGTGGGAAGGTGGTTCCAGACCCGTAGGAAAAGACAACTTGACTGTCCCCAAAATCTCCAAAATCCCTCAAAATCCAAAATTTTTTTATTCGGAATTGCAGCAGATATTGGTGAGAAATGCAAGTTAGTCTTGATTAACCATCAACCCGGCCTCTCGCATGGATCGACGTACACTACGATAGACTTCATCGAACTCAGGGAGAGCAATCATCTGTGAAGCCAGTCGTGCACTCCACAACTTCCTGTACCGTCCTTCTTTTCTTACGAACTCCTCGCCTATGCCTATCAGCGTTCTG
>WVZO01000386.1:12067-35801 GCA_011772425.1 Candidatus Aminicenantota bacterium | reverse complement strand
CATAAGTCATATAGATCTCGAGGTTCGTTTCTTGCACGGTCAGTCAGTGCCAATAGCTTTTCTACTGCTATCTCCTCCAGGGAATAAACCTGGATAAGTTCGTTCTCAGGCAAGTCGGTGTACTCGTCGTAGCCACGAAGTATGGCGCGTTCTTGAAGTGGACAAACGAATCGTTCGCTGATGGTGATGTCAATCTTGACCTCGTTTCTCGACGTACCCGGTAGGGGACCCTCATACGCCAGGTAAAACGTGTAGCTGTTTTGGTGCTGTTTGTGACTCGCCCTGGAGTAACGAAAGACTATGCCTGATGCTTGTTGAACCGTTTCGTAGATGTCCTTGAGTTCGGAAAGGATCGTTTCAAATGGCGTCGGTGCGGAAAGTGTGAAGTCGAGGTCTTCGGAGAATCGGTAGTCACCGAAGTAACATCGCTTGATAGCGGTCCCGGCCTTGAATGTAAGACGCTGGCGAAGCGGTGAGCGCGACAGACCCACCAGAAGCCAAGCCAGGCAGTAGTCTCGCTCGAGAACTGCTTCCGGGATGCGACGTTCGCCCTTGCGAGCCAGCCGGTTGGAAAGCAGAGAGATGTTACGCTGCGGAATCATAACTTAAGTCCTCACCACTGATTGTATTTCCTCCGGTCTAATGTTGAGCTTGAGACGCCACCGGGCCAGTAACCTCCCTTCGTTCGGAAGCATCGGGTCAAGGATCGCGTAGGTCGCGGAGATCCTTTCTCGCAGTCGCTCCAGGTCGCTGGGAGCATCTACCTCAAAAAGCTCGAGCAAGAACCCGAGCCGACGAATGACAGCACCCACATCCAGTCTTAAAGAATAGTCCACAAGCCTGTGAGTATTTATTTCATCCCTTCGCATCCAGAACCCCTTGGCGACTTCGCTGAACCCGCCGCAATGCTCTGACTGCTTGAGACCATCGATAACTGTCCGCTCAAGGTCACTGACCTGGACTTTATCTGTCTTAGTGGCCCAGTGACTGATGATACCGAAGAGGTTCACCGGCTTGCAGCGAACGAAGCGGAACTCGGTACCGAGGACAAGACGTGGCCGCAGGAACTTTGGTGTCGTGGCAAAAACCACGAATTGAGGCTGGGTAACCATCCTGTGAATCTCCATGGCAGAGGCGTGGGAAANNGTGGGAAATGTAGTAATCCGGTGTACCGGCGAGCTCACGCGCTGCCACGTAAGGATTGCCAAGGTACTCCCGCTCTCGGCCCATCTCAAAGGGTACCAGGATGAACAGGCCGGGTTTTAATCGGGCGGCCACTCCCCGTTCCACCATTCGCCCGACGAGGCTTCGGGCGGATTTCGAATTTAACCCTGTTATATCAACTACATCCGCATAGGAGAAGATAGGCTTTCCCCGTTCATGGAGTTCAGTAACAAGGCTGCCCGCCCCTGAACCAAGTGTTTTGGGTTGTTTGTTATGTTTCATTTGCAAAAAACTCCGTCTTGCAGAGCATTATGCACGAAAAACATAACTATGTCAAGTTTTTTATTTTCACCAGTCAAGTTGACTGTTCCCAAAATTCCAAAATTCAACCAGTTCAATGGCTTCAGCAATCGTTAAATTCATTTTCCAGTTCCCGGCAATGATCGGCATTCTCATGGTCAACGTTTATTTTTCTTGAAGTATTTTCTTTAGCTCTTGCGCAATCAAATCTTTTATTACATCAGTTTGAACCTGGGGCTGCGTTTGCGTTTGATCTTCCTTCTTGGGCGGCGCGGCAGCAGAGGGAATATTGACCTTCTTCGGGCCTAAACCTATGGCAGCACGTTTTTCCAATAATTTCTGTTTATCCGCCTCAGGGATGGCCATAATGGTTCCCATTGATTTAGCATAATAATCAATTTTCAATAAATGCTCCAATAATTCCATCCGCAAATAAGCTTCCTTAACATCCCTTCCCACAGACAATACACCATTACCGGCCATCATAAACACATCACATTTAGATAAAGCTTCGGTAACAATTTCATCATGCTCTTTGGCACCAGGTATGGCATACCTGGCCACCGGTATCACATCACCAATGGAAACAATAGCCTCGGGGACAAAGATTTCAAAATCACCGCCCACCAACCCCCGCGCCATGGCAAAAGGCGGATGCGCATGAACAACCGCATTAATGTCCTCCCTGGCCCGGTAAGCTGCCAGGTGCAGCTTAATTTCAGAGAAAGGTTTGCCAATGCCTTGAAGTTTATTGCCTTCCATGTCCAACACCAGTACCATCTCCGGCACAATGTCAGCTTTACTCACAGCCGTGGGCGTTGCCAGGAGATTCTCTTCAAAACGAACCGTCACATTACCATCATGACTGGCAACCCAACCCTTTTTGTCCAGCTTCTGGCAAATCTCAACAATTGCCTTAATTAAATACTCTCTACGATTTCCCATTACAGTATTGCCTCCAGCCCCTCGGCGAGGGGGGCCATAGAAGCCCAGCCGGGAGAACTCTTTTGCAATTGATATGAATCGAAAAGAGGGATGTTGCTTCAAACGTTTGGGGAAACCTTAAACTCATCTTTTCACCTTCTTTTCTTCTCCGTTTCCTCGCTTCTTCACTTCTTCTCTTCTCTCTTTATCCTCTGTGGCTTCCATACAACTCTAAGTTAGTTGTTTACCTAAACGTGTTTCTTTCATTTCATTGAGTTGATTTAAAATCTTAACCGCTGCTTCTGCAGATGAATCGATTTCGGATTCGGGTCCGCTTAAAGTAAGACGCCCGGTTGCACCAAAAGGCCTGATGTCGATCAATTTGACTTCCGCTGCCTTAAGGGCCTCATTACAGGCAATCATCAGGTAAGCAGCAGGGGTGGCTTCCAGTATAAACACCGAATCTCCTGCCAATACCATGTTCCCTCTAGCCAACCCGGTAAACATTATAGCATGATCCTGCTCCACACTGCGAATGGTTTTTTCCGTTAAAATCTGCACCTCTGCCCGGTCATTCTCATCCAGCTTTGTTGCCCTTAATACAGCATTACCCGCTTCCTTGACTTCTCCCTGGTCCGCGTGATGAACCATCATCAACCCGTAAATCCTTTCTGTCACCACAGAACCCAGGCGCGATTTAGTGGCTTTCAAGGCAATGTCAATCATGGTATGAATCTCCATGGCAGGTGCGATTTCAATCAATAAGGCAGCATCATATTCCGACGGGTCATATACCCGGTTGTCTTTGGCAATATACTGGGCCAACTGCGGCTGCAAATTATCAATAAATGTCAACGTCCTTAATTCAAAACCCTTCTCAACTTCTGCCATCTATTTCCTCCTATCAATACTTTCCTTTTGCTGTTTTGCCGGTGACAATGGCGACGCTGGCTGAAGCGCCAATGCGGTCGGCCCCGGCTTGTATCATTTTTTGCGCATCCTCTTTGGTGCGAATTCCCCCGGATGCTTTCACTTCCATATCACTGCCCACAATACGGCGCATTAATTCTATGTCCTCCACAGTGGCACCACCGCCGCCAAAGCCCGTAGACGTTTTTACAAACGCAGCCCCGGCAGTTTTGGCAAGCGTACAGGCAATCACCTTTTCCTCGTTATTTAATTGCGCCGTCTCGATAATTACTTTTACTTTATGCGGTTTTGAAGCTTCTACTACTGCTTTGATATCATCATACACCTTTTTATAATCCCTGGACTTTAAGGCGCCGATATTAATCACCATGTCAATCTCTTCAGCACCGGCGCGGATGGCTTCCCTGGCTTCAAAGGCCTTGGCCTGGCTGGTGGCGGCTCCCAAAGGAAAACCCACAACCGCAATGGGTTTTACCGGACTGCCTTTTAACTCCCGGGCCACCAGGGGAATATTGCTGGAATTGACACATACGGTAGCAAAACCAAATTGTTTGGCTTCATCACATACTTTGATCAATTGTTCCCGTGATGCATCGGGTTTTAATAAGGTGTGATCGATGATCGAGGCCAGTTCCCGGTCCATTTGAGAACCATTAATGCCCACTTTGGCCCCAATACGGTCCGCACCACTGTTTAAAATATTCCTGACAGCTTCAGGCCTTTTGGTGACACAATGCCCACAATCAATACAGTCCCGGTCTCCTATTACACAATAAGAAGCAGTCCCCTTATCGGCAAGAAAACCCATCTGCTGCAATCTCTCTGCAACTTTCCGGGTGATTACTTCAACCACTTCATCCAGGTTATCGATATCCTGCGGCATTTATTCCTCCTCCCTCTTACTGGTGTTTACTTTATCAACAACGCCGACAATGACCGAGTGAAACGGGTCCTTCATCGTACCCAACAATTGCCTGGCAGCGTTTCCCTCCTGCTCCACCAACACCAGGTCCCCGGGGCCGGCCTTGACAATATCCATAGAAAGAAACGATTGAGATATATCATTGCCCCACTCATCCACCGGCTGTACAATTAAAAGCTTGTGGCCTTCATAACATGGAACTTTACGGGTTGCTACCACATTACCGATTACCCTGGCTAATTTCATGGTTACTCGTCCTCTTCAAAAATTTCATCTTTATCTTTAATACCTTTATCTTCAACATTTACCTGGTCGACAATGCCGGTAATGGCAGCATCCACCGGTGCAAAAGGCTCCGGGAGCGCCATCGATGATTCCCTGGCAAGGGTATAATACACCAGGTCCCCATAACCCGCCTGAACCGTATCAATGGCTGCTTCAGGTTCACCACTGTTTTCCAGCTTCTCATTAAGGGGCTGGATCATTAAAATTTTTAAATCACGAATACTCTCATCCTTCTTCGTGGCTACCACCGTGCCGATTACCCTGGCTAATTTCATTTATCATACCTCATTTAAAATCAGGTTAAGGTTTAGGAGGAAAAACTCTTCCTCAACCTCAACCTCAACCTCAACCTTGTTTCTCAAAAAAATTTTGCCATCTTATGGCAGAATTTTTTTGAGAGGTAACTACCAATAAAGTCCTTTATCAATCAAATCCGGGTGAGGAGACGGGATCAATTCACAACCGGCCAACATGCCTTCCTTCTTAATAAATAGTTTGGCCGCTTCCAATGAGTCTTCCACATCTGCCAACTCACCGGTCATCACAAAATAACCTTTGCCACCCAAACCATTACACAAACGAATTTCTACCAGTAGAATGGGGGTGGCTTTGGCGGCAATATCTGCCGCCTGCACACAATTAGCAGCGGAAAACGATTCGATAATGCCAACAGAACCGAATTTCTCAATTTTAGTGGCACCGGCAACAGCAGGTATAACACTCCGGTGCACATGAGGTAAAAACAGGTCGGCAATGACCATATCTCTACCTGTTTCAATTCCCGCTTTCATGGCTTCTTCCACGTCAGCTACTTCACCGCATATTATGGTTAAATACTTACCCGGACATACCGGGTGGGTTTCAATAATGCGCACCGGTGCTTTTTTTACCATGGCATCACAGGAGTAAATTCCTTTTGCTACCGATTTGTATTCGATCATTCCTAATGCAGGCTCTTTCATTGGAAATCATCCTTTTTCTATCTCGATCCAATCCAGGGTTACTTCGGTTACCTTGCCGGCAATGGAGGCATGGTAAACAGCGCCGAGTTTGTCCAGGGGCGAAGCAGCAATCACATCGCCCATTTTTACTTTTTCCCCGGGCACCACGTTGGGCATTGCCGGGACCCCGGTATGCCGATTAAGGGGGATGCGCACCCGGTCCGGGGATTTGTACCCATAGGAAGGAGTATCCTTCACATACTCTGAAAGCCCGAGTTTTTTTATAACAGTGGGGAGAGAAACTTTCCGGAATTCGTATTCAGGAATAATAGAAATATCAGAACGGGTATGGGGATTTTTGACTCCTTTGGATACCAACAGGCTTTTGTACTCGGCATATACCTGGCGGGGCGAAAGCAGCATAAAATCACAAGCCACCAGTTCACAAACCCCACACTGGCTGCATAAAAAGGTCGATGTGATGTGATCCGTCGGCTCCGACAGGTTGTAATCAATGGTTCGCATGGTCATATGAGGATATAAGGCATGCCCGATTAGATTCCTGGGGCAAAGGTCTGTACATCGGTAACATTGGCAGCAGGCAGCTTTGGATTTTTTTACCATCTGGGAGATGGTGGTATTTTTCATCTGTATAATAAATTGGTCTTCAGGAAGTGCCACCACACCGCAGGTGGTTTTGGCGATTCCCTGGTCCGGGTCTTCTACAATCAATCCCATCATGGGACCGCCTTCCATTAGAACATCATCGGAATTCAAGGTGCCCCCTGCCAGTTCGATTAAATCCCTATATGTCGTACCGATGGGAACAGTTACCACTTGCGGCTGATTGACCGAACCGGTAACGGTTACCGGTCGTTCGGTTACCGGTTTCCCATTCATGGCATTGGCAACCTGGGCCAATGAAAGCACATTACTGACCACTACCCCGACATGGAGCGGAAGCCCTCCTTCAGGAATAATTCGACCGGTGACATCGTAGACCGTCAAAAACTCATCGCCTGCCGGGTAATAATTTTCCAGGAGAAAAAGTTTAATGCTGCCATCCCGGGGCAGGACCTCTTCTACGGCCGCCACCGCATCTTGGTAATGCCCTTTAATAGCAATATATCCTATTTTAGCCCCGGTGGCAGCCATGGCATATTTCATGCCCTCGATGACCAGGTAGGGTTTTTCTTTTAACAGGGTTTTATCTGAGGCCAGTAGGGGTTCGCATTCGCTGCCGTTGGCGATTACCGTGTTTACGCTGGCGTTGAGTTTGATATGGGTAGGAAAACCACCCCCACCAGCTCCTATCACACCTGCCTTTTGCACCGCTTCAATGATTTCCTTCGGTGTTTTTCCCTGCATTCCCGTTACCTTCCAGCAAAATGTCTTATAAATTCTGTCTCTAATAAATCCGAAATTCGAATATCGAAATTCGAAACAAATTCGAATGACCGAAATCCAAAATTCAAAACAAAAACTGAAGTGATAAAGAGAGGTAGTATGAATAAATAAATAAAAGATAGTAAATATTTTTGGAACAAAGTCCAAGAGACAGGATATCGTAAAACGAAATTGGGCGCTCTGTTTTGAACATTTGGTATTTGAATTTTGAATTTGTTTCGGATTTCGGATTTCGTGCTTCGGATTTTCATTATACGATCCTGAAATAGCCACTTAATACGCATCGCCGGATGCGGGTAAAATGCCGGGCCGTGGTTAATCCTTCACCGGTGGGTGAAGCAATCGTAAAAGAAGTAGGCCCTTCACCACCCAGTCCCAAACCCGCTAAGGCCATGCCGTTCTTCACAAAAATGGAGGTATTCATTTTCACCGCCATCCGGTGCATGTGCTCGATATTTTTAGAGTGGATAACTGCCGTATGAAAACAACCTCCTTCCAGTTGATACGCCAATTCAATGGCTGCATCGATATCCCGAACCCGGATGAAAGGTATCACCGGCATCAGCATCTCTTTTACGGCAAAGGGATGATCCGGTCCTGTTTCCACGATGACCATGCGTTTCGACGCATCCACATCCATACCGATTTCTGCCAGGATTTTTTGGATGTCTTTGCCTATCCATTTTTTACTGGGATGCCCCTGTTCATCAAGAAGAATTCGTTCCAACTGCCTGGCTTGGTAACTGCCCACTTCAACAGCACCGTGCTCCAGGAGGGATTTTTTTAAACCCTGGGCTGCCCCCTCGGTTACAATGATCTCTTTTTCTATCACGCAGATAATGTTATTATCGCAGCTGGCACTGGTAACAATATCTTTACCTGCTTTATCAAGGTCAGCGGTATCATCCACCACCACCGGGGGGTTGCCAGGCCCTGCGGCGATCACCCGTTTACCGGATTTCATGGCAACAGCCACCACTGCCGGCCCACCCGTTACCACTAACAAACCAATCTGCGGATGCTTCATTAGCATCTGGGCCGACTCAATCGTGGGATTGAGCACCGTGGTAAATAAATTGGGGGGACCACCTTCGGATATCACTGCCTGATTCATCAGGTTAATCGTATAAACCGAGGTTTTCTTTGCAGACGGATGCGGGTTAAAGGTAACTGCATTTCCTCCGGCGATCATGCCGATGCCGTTGCAGATGATGGTTTCAGTGGGATTGGTACAGGGAGTAATACTGCCGATCACACCGTAAGGCGCCCGCTCCTGGATGGTTAATCCTTCATCACCGGTAAAGGCTTTGGGCTCAACATCCTCAACCCCCGGGGTTTTAACTAGGGCGAGTTGGTTTTTCTTTAATTTGTCCTCATACCGCCCCAGGCCGGTTTCTTCCACGGCAATTTTGGAGATTTCCTGCAAATGCGCCAGGCATATCTCCCGGATGGCGCTGATGATTCGTTTGCGCTGCTGAACCGGAACGGATTTATATTCTAAAAACGCTTGCCGGGCGGCAGCGATTGCCGAGTCGATATCAGGGAAACACCCGCGGCTGCCTTCGGCTTGAGCAAAAGTAAAAGAGATATCCGGAGGTTTTGGCGAGGGCGAGCCTGTGGGAGCCGCGGCAGACGATTGCTCTTTACCGGACCCGGCGGTCAGTTGCTCTACCACCCGGTCCACAATAGCTTTCATTTGATTATCGGTGATTTTCATTACTCCAATACTCCACATAGGAGGCTGTCCGAGAATGTCGGGTGAACACGAGGTTCACCCCTACATAAACCTCGGAAGCCTTTGTAGGGGCGAATCTTGTATTCGCCCTTTTTCCACATTCGCCCTTTTCTTCGCATTCTCGGACAGCCTCCTGGCTACTTAACATATCTCTTTTCACCGTCGATTTCCAGGACATCCACGATTGCCATGATCACGGCATCCACGGGTTTGTCCTTTGTTAGCCACGTCTGCCGGGCAGAACTCCCGGCTGCGGTTAAGACTACCTCGCCAAGTCCAGCACCTACCGAATCCACTGCGATGACAAATCCACCGGTGGGTTTAATATCGAGGTCCACAAATTTGACAATATGAAATTTCATACCTTCTAATTTTTCATCTTTTTGTGTGGATACCACCGTACCTACAATTTTTCCCAATTGCATGGCTTTCTCCGTATTTCAAAAAACCAGGTTGAGGTTAAGGCTGAGGTTGAGGAAAATATTTTCTTCCTTAACCTTAACCTAAACCTTAACCTGAGGATTTATAATTCATATGTTCTTACCGGCTTTTTTGGGACCGCGCCCCAACGGCAGGGCCAGGTCGATATTTTCATGGGGTCTGGGTATCACATGAACCGATACCAGCTCACCAACTTTTTGAGCTGCCCTGGCTCCGGCTTCGGTTGCGGCCTTCACTGCAGCCACATCTCCGCGAACCACAGCCGTTGTATATCCGCCGCCAATCTTTTCATAACCGACCAATTCCACTTTAGCTGCTTTTACCATGGCATCCGATGCTTCTACCATGGCAACAAACCCTCTGGTTTCGATCATACCAAGTGCGTCAGCCATTCAATCCTCCTAACGTTATATCGTTTTAAATGATTAATTGTACTCATCGTAAATCCAGTTCTTTCAAAGTCGTATTATAAAGGAAGTATCCCGGCAATGCAACATATCACCTTACTTTTTTGAATTTTCGTTTAAATTTAATCTTTTTTTTGCAATTGCTTTCTAAAAGCTTGACAATATGATATAATCGGTTTTTTACAGGAGGTTGCATGAAAGATTACGCATTTTTATTTCCCGGTCAGGGTTCCCAGGTTGTGGGCATGGGAAAAGACCTGTATGAAAACACGGAGTTTGGGAAACAGACCTTTAAACTGGCAGATGAGATTTTGGGGTTTTCTCTGTCGAAAATATGCTTTGAGGGACCGGAACAAGAACTTCAATTAACCTATCATGGTCAACCGGCATTATTAACGGTATCGTATATTTTGTATACCCTGCTGGAAGTAGAGCCCCTGGTTGCAGCCGGTCATAGTTTGGGTGAATATTCGGCCCTGTTGTGCGCCGGGGCGATTAAATTTGAAGATGCGGTGTTACTGGTTCACAAACGGGGCAAATATATGCAAGAAGCAGTACCCGTGGGCAAAGGGGCAATGGCTGCGGTTATGGGTGCTGATATTGATACCATCAAGCAAGCGATATCCGAAGTGGATGGTATTGTCAACGTGGCAAACTGGAACGGTTCAACCCAGGTGGTGATCTCAGGAGAAAAAGCAGCCGTGGAAGAGGCGGTTAAAAAAATTGCCGCCCGTAAAACCAAATTCCTTCCTGTTTCCGCTCCATTTCATTCGGAACTGATGATACCGGCAGAAGAAAAATTGTCCATTGACCTGGATAATATTGAATTTAAGGACTTAAGGTTTCCTGTGATCAACAACATTGCGGCGTCTGAAGTGACAGGCGGAGACCATGCCCGATATTCCCTCAAAAAGCAGGTAACCCGGCCGGTCTTGTGGCACGACACCATGATTAAATTACTGGAAGAGAAAGGAATGACAAAATTTGCAGAAATCGGTTCCGGCAAGGTTTTGACCGGGCTCAGCAAACGGGCAGCCAGGGAATGCGGCATCGAGATCAAGCCGGTAAGTATCCAAAACCTTGAGGATTTAAGAGCAGTATATAAGAATTAAGAAAATCACAACTGGCTCTCTAACTCCCGGATGGCTTTTTCAACCCGGTGGATTTCCTTATAAAGGCGGTTAAATTCTTTATCTTCAATCCGATTGGTTTTCTTAAACCCCAGTTTACCTAATCGCTGGAAAAGGATGCGTTTCCTTCGATTGACTTGATTCTTTTTGCCCAGTAAATTTCCTTTTTTTCTCAATTGCTCCCGGTTTTTTTGATCATATTCTTTATGGCGGGCCTTTAATTCTTCTTTTAATGAATGGATTTTTTCATCGTATCGAGTTATTTTGGGTTCTATTTCTGCGATGGCTTTTTCAGGGTCCCCTTTTTTTTCATATAAAGGGGCCAGTTCTTCGGTTAACTCCCGGATTTCCCGGTTCAGCGTTTCCATCTCTTTCTCGATTTCTTCTGTTTTCATTTTCTTTTCAATTTTTGCCAGATCGTTGTCCAGCCGGATTTCCTCGATTTTTCTTTTATGCGCCGCCAATTTCTTTTCATCTTTTGATTTCAACTTTACTTTTTCATGCGCTGCTTTTTCAATGTCGTTTAACTCTTTTTTTAGTCGGTTAAGTTCCTTTACTTCGGGATTTTTCAGGTTTTCCTGTTCTTTTATAGCGGTTTCCTGTTCTCTTTTAAATTGGTCGAAGGCATGGTCGGTTTTTTCGGTTTCAGCCTGGACAGCTTCGATTTCCTGTGCCAGGCGTGTTTCATCATGTTCAAGACGTTCCAATTCCTTTTTGATTTCATGCAGGTTTTCGTCTTCACCACCGATATGAAGCCCTCTTTCCCAGAGTTTTTCCCCAAGTTTCTCCCATAAGTCCACCAATTTCCCTTTTTCTTTGCTTATTGCAGCTTTTATTCGTGCCCCATGGATTTCTTTTTTGATTCGCAAGAATATTTTTTTTATTCCTTCTCTAACTCCTTTATCCCGGATTAAGATAATCACCACCAGGGCTATAATAATTACCAGCATAAACCAGAACACCCAATATGGGACTCCGCCGACTCCTGCTGCGGCATTCATTCCATCATTGTCACCCACAGCCAATTGTGAGCGAAGCAAACTAAGTTCCAATCTTAGCATACTCATTTCTCCTCGACCTCAACCTTTATTTTTGTTCCAATTTCAGTTTTTGTTTTCATTCCTATATATATTTTATAACAATATTCTACAGTATTTCCCGGCAAATTTCAAATTTTAAAGAGGGTTAAATAAAAAGGCAGGAGAACCTGGCACACAGTTTCTCCTGCCTATTTTTTGTTGAGACAAAATACTGTACCTGAGTTCTTAAATCAGGTGGTGATGAGGGAACTCATCAGGGAGTGGGGGGACAATCCCAATTGGTGTCACAGCCCACAACAGTATACGCACAGGGGCCGCAGGTGATCCCGGTACATAACTGGATGCTGCAATTAAAACCGCAAAGGGTGAAGGGTTCGGTTTGGGTGGTTAATGTTCCACCTTTGGCGTCATTCATCTCAAAGCTGCTGAGATCAGCCACGGTTTTTTTGTTCAATACTAACTTTTTGTGATACTTCTTCATGATTTATCTCCTATTTGTTTTTTTATTGTCTTTTGAGGAAATTGATTGGAAGTAATAATTTATTGTAGCATAGATATCAGTACAAAACAAGCAAAAAATTCTGGAATAATGGACATAATGAATTGTTAAGCGGAAGCAAAAAACGGGGGCGGGATTTATGCCATAAATCCCGCCCCCTGGGGGTTTAAAGGTTTCAGACGTTTAATCGGTCAAAAGTAGAAGAGACCTCTTTGCTTCAGATTCAATCTTCATGTCCTGTTAGTGGGTATTAAGTTGTGTTGATAAGATTGAAGATTTGTACATCGCTAATAATCCTGATGGGCGAAATTTAATTATAATCCATTAAGGAATTTATGTCAATCGGCCAAAAGTCTTAAAATTGGTATTAAAAAAAAATAAAAAAATGTACAACTAAAGTAGTATTTTTCAGGTTTTGGTTGTAATTTTAAATTTCCTGCTGGGTACGGTGATGCCCAGGCCCTCCAGTAATTGCTCTTCAGGGCCGCCCCGCAGGCCGAAACTGGCCAGCCGTTTGATGATACCGGCTGTTTGATCCAGTTCTTTTATGGCCTGACCCAGGTCCCGGGTGGCTTGTAAAAGGTTGCCTTTTTTTCTTTCCTGGTCAGCGGCCGCCTCTTCGACTTCCACCAGCACGGCTTTACCTGCTTCCAGCCGCTCCCTGGTGATCCCGAAAGAGGAGAACTGGTCCAGTATTTTGGTTTCGTTCACTGCGTTGGTATAAAACTGTTTGGCTTCGTCGAGCCAACCGGCAATCGTTTGTTTGCGCCGGCCTTTCAATCCCAATACCTGGGCTGCCCAGGGGTCATCTTTAAATACCAGGCGCGCCAGTTGAAGAAACTCGATAAACACTTTTTTTGCTTTTTTAGAAACATCTTTCAGCACTTTGGTGGCAACGAGTTTTTCCGATTTCTTCCTATTGCGGTCGATGGTCAGGCTGTCCGCACGCTCACGCAATTCCCGTGCCCGGTTGAAACGCTCCTCGTTAAAGTTGTACCCGGCCAGGACGTTCCTGATTATCTCATTTTTCCAGGCAATGGCAATGATCTGTTCGGCCATGCCTATTTTCGTATCCATGGATTGATTTCTCGGTTTCGGCATTTGTTCTTCCTCCTTTAATTTTTAGTCACGAAGCGCTTCGCGCACTTCCCGCGCTGATTCTTTGCCTTGCAAAGCTCGATTTTGCAACAATTTACCATCATTTGGTTTCATTATACCATAATTTGGAAATGAAAAACAATACTTTTGCAATAAAAACCATGTTTTAATTATATTTAACCATGCTTTTATTATAAAAACCATGATTTGATTATGATCAACCATAATTTATCAATAATCAACCATACTTTATAAATAAAATCCAGGTTTTTATAATAGAATAATGGTTAATTAAAAGAAAATATTGGTTTATTATTGATAAATTATGGTTTTTAAAAGAAAAGAATGGTTTTATATTATGGAATTATGGTTTTTATAATAAAAGATTGGTATATTATAATAAAAGCATGGTCGATTGTATTGGAATTCCCGTTTTCAAGAAATAATGGTGCTGATTTAACTGATCTATCATGGAAGCAGCGGCCTTCGGCCAGTTTTTAAACGCCTGACGGCGAATGAGAGAACCACGAAGGCACGAAGGTAGAAGGAATTATTTTCTTCGTGTCCCTTCGTGTAACTTCGTGGCTAAAAATAAAAAGAAAAAAACCTTTCGTGTACCTTCGCGGCTAAAATTAGAGTTCCCGGAAAAATTCCGCGTGCCTTGAAAATATAATTGTATACCTGTATAATGTATAATCAAGATTAAAGTTCGCAGGAGAACGATTTAATGATGGAAGGTACGAATAAGAGTGAAAAGGCAGCGATGAAATTTAAAAAAGGCGTGCTTCTGCTGGCCGATGTAGTGGATTATACATCGCAAACCAATCGCCTAGGTGACAAAAAAACCGCTGCCTTTAATGAACATTTCGAGAAAAAAATCCGGGAACTTACAAAAGCCCACCAGGGAATTTTTATCAAACGCATCGGGGATGCGGTGCTGATTTTCTTTGAAGATGAAAAACCGTTCCTGGATTTTGTTATCCAACTGAGAGAACTGTCCCGGACCAGGTGCCTGGATCATTACGACTTCTTTGCCGATTTGCGCATGGTGGCCCATTACGGCAATTTTTCCTTTGAAACCATCGAAGAAAAAATATCGGACCTGATCGGCCCGGAAGGCATCAAGGTCTTTCGCATCGAAAAATATGCAGGCGAATACGATGTGATTATCACCAACTCTTTGCTGGGAATCATACGAAATCTCTTGGAAGAGAAAAACATTTCCTTCACAAACCTGGAAGCTGTAAAATTAAAGGGCTTTGATGAGGACGCCTTCCTTTATAAATTGAATTTCCCGGTAAAAGGTAAGAAAGCGGCTTCCACCTTACTGTGTGTCAAGATGGAGGCGCTGGAAGCGGAAACCAGGGTAATCCCGGTTTTCGGCGACCTGTACCCGGCCATGAACATGGAAGACAATTTTATTAACCTGGATATCAAAACCGGCGATGAGGAGAAATGGTCCGGGACAGGAAAATATTTTCCCATGAGAGAAATGGAAAGGGAAGGAATGCCGGGTATCGATGTTAAAATGAAAAGGGAAAAGGAAATAGAAAGGCCCGGTTATGTGGACGTAAAAACGCTGTACAACCTCCAACATCACGGCATTATCCTGGGTCTTCCCGGTTCCGGCAAGACCACGATTTTGAAATATTTTGCTTTCCGGGAATTCAAAGAAAACCGGAAGATTTTAGAAGAGGATAAAAAGCGGGTGGTGTTGTTTGTCCCCTGCCTCAATATCCCGGGTTATAATGAGTGGAACCGTCTCCGGTTTTGGGATGAAAAAAAGGCAGACGCTGCCTTCAACGTGGGAACCCTTTTGTTTTATTTGACCTACTGCTTTTTATTTAATAAAGAAGAGGTCAAGCAAGATAAAGAAAAACAGGAGTTGAGAATCGCGGAGAAACTGGTGCTTCAGGCGTATAATGCCGGGCGTTTGACCCTGTTGATCGATGCCCTGGATGAAGCACCGGGAAAAAAGATTAAAGAAGATATGATCGCCTGCGTAAAAGAACTTTTTAAGGATTTAAGCGACGGGCCGCGAAAAGGCAAAGCAAACCGGGTTTTTCTCACCTCCCGGTATTCGGAGAGGGATATGTATTTTTCTGGGAAGGGAGCGGACATGCTGAAACCGCAGTTCGAGGTGCGCTCCCTGGACATGGAGCAGCTCCGGGAAATGGCCCGGTATTTCTATGGAGAAGAAACAGACCTTTATAAAAAATTCGATGATATTGTATGGCGGGAGGAGATTGCTGCCAAAGTAGGCGGCACTCCCATCACGGCTTTGCTGGTGATTGCTTATTATGAAATCTTCCGTAAATTCGACACGCGGTACCACATGTACAACATTATCGTGATCTTTATCCTGGTCCGGGTGTGGAAGCAGATAAAAGAAAAACATTTCAACAAAGACATGCGAATTTTTTTCAAAGAAGCAAAATCAAAGGAGGTTTTAAAGGAAGAAAAAAATGCCAGGGAAATATACGATGCCCTTTCCCTGCTTTCTTATGAGCACATGGATAAAGGTACGATTATTAACGAAGAGGATATTGCCGGTATATTCGAGCTTTTTGCCCGCGAAAAGGTGGAAGAAAAAGAAGCAGAAGCCGAAGCGGAGTTGTGGTTGAAGCAAATGAAAGAGGACCATTTGCTGGTGTCTGCCGGGGCCAATGAATATGTGTTTATTCATAATACGGTGATGGAGTACCTGGCCGCCCGGTACATCGTGGAGAAACTGGATGATCCGCTTTACCTGGAAACCCTTTTTGAAATCCATGATTTAATCAAACACCTGGCGCAAAAAGGGCCGGCCTTTTTTGCAGCGGAAATTCTGCCCATAGCCGTGGGCAACGGTATAAAAAGCGGCGCGGCGCTGCTGCGCATCATCCATGATTGCATTGATAAAGCGGAAAATAAGGAAAGGAAGGAATTGTTGTATCCACTGGCACTGAAGTGCCTGGCGGAATGGGAGAGTTTTATCGACCGCCAGTACCGGAGAACACGCCTCGATCTTTTGCACCGGAAGTTAGAAGAAGAAGTAGAGGATAACCGGGATGCCGTGGACTGGAGATACAAATACCTGGAAGGTATTGTATTAAGCGCGGATAAAAAGGAATTAAAGGAATGGCTGGAGACCTTTAAAAACATCCCCCGGCTTACCCGGCCCTACTTTTTTCAGGAATATTTGAATTTTAATAAATATTGGTGGGGAGATTCAGAAATCGTTTCTTTAAGGGTAAAGTTGTTGTACCGGGCGATCGACCGGGAACTGGTGGAGCGCTGGCTGACAGGACACAGGGAAGCGGAAGAAAAGGTGCTGCTGGAAAAAGAAGTGGAAATAGCAAAACAAGCAGAAATAAGTTTGTTGATATTGGATTCCACCGGGTATCACCCGGAGGAGAAAAATTTCAATTATTATCGAGAGTATTCCGGCAAAGAGCTGGTGGGGTTCTTTGGCAGTCCCAACTTCAAACACAGCGGCACTGTGAACTGTGTTGCCGTGAGCCCGGATGGGAAATATATTGTCTCCGGCTCCTATGATCAAACTCTCAAACTATGGGATAAGTCCAGTGGAAAAGAAATTCGCTCCTTCAAGGGACACGAAGGCGATGTAAGTAGTGTGGGGTTCAGCCCCGATGGCAAACACCTCATCTCCGGCTCCTATGATAACACCCTCAAACTAGGGGACGCGGCCACCGGCAAAGAGATTCGCACCTTTAAAGGGCACACAGATAGGATATGGAGTGTCGGTTTCGCGCCGGATGGAAAAACCGTGCTCTCCGTCTCCGATGATAGCACCATCAAACTATGGGATATCCAAACCGGCCAATGTATCAAAACCATCCCCCTGTTGTGGATACCTCATGATATTAAAGCATTTCCCGGTAAACCCGGCGTTTTTGCCACGGCCAACGGCAACGGAACCGTGACGCTGTTTGATTTCAGAGAAGTGATAGGTAAGAACTGAGTAAGAAGTAGGAAGTAAGAAGTAAGAAGTAAGGGAACTTGCCTGTCCCTTATTCATGTCCTAATGATAAAACCCTCAAACTCTGGGACGTGGAAACCGGCCAATGTATCAAAACCATCCCATTGCTTTGGATACCTCGTGAAATCAAAGCCATACCCGGTAACCCCAGAGTTTTTGCCGCGGCCAACGGCAACGGAACCGTGACGCTGTTTGATTTCAGAAAAGTGATAGGTAAGAACTGAGTAAGAAGTAGGAAGTAAGAAGTAGGAAGTAAAAAGATAAGAAGGGGAGAATTAGTAGGTTGAAAAGATTTTGCACAAAAAAATCTTTTCTGGTATAATGGGCATTCAACCAAAAAAGTTGAAAAACACCCCTTCAACCAAAATGGTTGAAAAAAATGTTCTCAACCCAATCGGTTGAATAAGTACTGAGGCTGTTTATGAAGAAAAATATTGTATTGATTGGAGATATTGTTTCTTCTAAGAAGATACCCAATCGACAAGATATCCAAAACAAGATTAAAAGGATATTAATGGAACTGAACCGTGAAAACAGGCACCTGCTTTCCCCGTATACTGTGACATTAGGAGATGAATTTCAGGGGGTGTTGAGTCGTGCAGATCATCTGTTTTGTGATATCATTTCAATATTGACTTATGTTTATCCGATAAAAATACGCTTTTCAATCGGTATTGGAGACATTCAAACACCGATAAACCCGAATCAGGCCATTGGTATGGACGGGCCCGCCTTCCACAATGCCAGAAGTGGAATAATCAAACTGAAAGAAACACCATGGCTTTTTACAATTGTCAATCCCCATGATGCAAACCAAAAAATGGTTGAGCAGACCCTCTTCCTAATCTCCCACATGTTCCTCAAATGGAAACAAAATCGGTTCCAAATTTTGCAAAGATTGTGCAGAGACTCGACAGTAAAACAAATGGCACAAAATATGAATATCACGGACAAAGCTATTTATAAAAATATTGACGATGGTGGATTAAAAATTATAATGGAATTATTTTCAGAAATTGAAGGCATTATCAATAGAAGTCTGTAGCAGCATGAAACCGCAATTTTTCTACCTAATCAATCTGGTAATGATTACCCGCCTTGCATTTAGCTTCAAAGACAAGCCTTTATCTTTGAGAAAGGTTTGGATCATGTCGTTCATTCAAATCGTAGGACTCAGTGTCCTTCAATTCAATTACAAATTAGTTATCCTGATGTGTATAGTCATCGTTGTCAATGTTTCTTATTACTTTCTCGAGAGAAAGAATAAAAACATCAACGGGTTAAGGGTAATATCTTTCTTTACTTACTTTTTTTTATTGGATTTCTTCTGTTCAAAATTCATTCAACTGGATTTTAATAAATCTTTTGCCGCGTTTTTATCATCTTTCACTAATTATTCTATGATACTATCCTTTTTATCCGGAGTTAATTGGCTGAAGTTTAATGTTTTTCTGTCAGGCTTTTTAATGATTATCAATGAAGTAAATTTTATGATCCGTTACCAATTTCATGTATTTGAGCTTGTTCCAAGAGTCTTGGATAAAGTTGGAGATCCAAATAAAGAAATATCAATTGACGAGAAGGAGTACAATGCGGGACGTTTTATTGGTATTCTTGAAAGGATTCTTATATATATCTTTGTTCTTGAAAACCAATATGCTGCCGTCGGCTTAATACTGGCGGCTAAGGGATTCGCGCGGTTTAAGGAATTGGAGAATCGAAACCGGGCAGAGTATGTACTCATTGGAACATTGTTGTCAACTCTGCTCGCCTTTGTTGTTGCTCTAATCACTAAAGAATTTCTAAAATAGATGAACATCAGGAAGAAAAAGCTGCCAGACAAAAAAGTCAAGGATGTTGAGTGTGGCTTTCAGCCCGGAGGGCAGCCGCATCATCTCCGGCTCCTTAGATCAAACCATCAAAATTTGGGATATCCAAACCGGCCAATGTATCAAAACCATCCCCCTGTTGTGGATTCCTTTAGACATCAAAGCCATGCCCGGTAAACCCGGAGTTTTTGCCGCGGCCAACGGCAACGGAACCGTGACGCTGTTTGATTTCAGGGAAATCATAAGCTAAATGATGAGTGATGAATGATGAATGATGAATGATGAAAGCAGAGTACTGATAAAATCAATCTCAGGCAGCGGCCACTTTCGTGTTTTCTACCATTACCTTCTGAAAAGCCTGGATAATAAGTTGATCGGTATCAGCCTTTTTGGATGCCGAAAGTATTTCTATCCCTACCACATTTCCATCTGCATCATAATCTATAATCAAATCTTCAGATACTTCATCGGTATCTTTGATTTTATTCTCTTTAAGCCGAATATATAGGGCATCGGCTTCTTGTGAATACCGTATTCTCATTGCCCACCTCCTCTGTGGTTCCCTAATTCGCCGCCAGGCGCTAAAACCCGCCCGAAGGGCACCTTATATCAATTCAACGAAAACGCCTGCGTCTGGTACAAACGATTGTATATCCCCCCATTCCTCAACAACTCCTCATGACTGCCTTCCTCTACCAAACAACCCTTGTTAAATACCAATATACGGTCCACTTTCCGTATCGTAGATAACCGGTGCGCAATAATAATCGCTGTCCGGCCCTCCAACAACTTCTCAATAGCCGCATCGATCAACTTCTCCGTCTCCGAATCGATGTTAGACGTTGCTTCATCAAGGATAAATATATCCGGCTTTCGTACCACGCCGCGGGCAAAACTGACCAACTGCTTCTGACCCACAGACAACCGCTTGCCCTCTTCCAACACATTCTCATCATACTTATCAGGTAATTGTTTAATAAATTGATCGGCATTGACAGTCTGGGCAGCTTCAACAATATCTTTAAGAGAAATAGAAGGATCATACATGGAAATGTTTTCCGCCACTGTGCCGGTAAACAAAAACGGGTCCTGGGGGACCGTTGAAATACGAGACCTCAATTCACCCATGTCATATTCCCGGACAGGTATGCCGTCGATTAAAATAGAACCGGATTGAATATCATAAAGCCGGTTAATAAGATTGATGATGGTGGTTTTACCGCTGCCGGTATACCCCACCAACGCCACTTTCTCCCCGGGCTGTATTTCAAAAGAAATATCCCTCAATACCGGGTTCTCCGGTTTGTAAGCAAAATGAACGTTTTTAAAGGTAATCTTTCCTTTAAAATCCAGGGGGATAGGCCTGGGATTGTCAGGATTTTTTATAGTAACGTCCTGGTCCAACAGCCGGAACGTCCGCTCCGCTGCAGCCATGGCTGCCTGGAACATGTTAAACCGCTCCGCCAACTGCCGCAGCGGCCGGAAAAACATGTTAATATAGGAAAAAAAGGCAAATATCTCTCCCACACGAACTGAAACCCCCAACGCCAGGTGAGCAAAAAATAAAATAATGACCATGCTGATATTAGAAACTACCTCAATCACCGGGAAATAAAGCGAATAGGCATGAACCACTTTTAAAAAAGACTCCAGGTAATACCGGTTCGCTTTTTCAAAATTCTCTTTGCTCTTCTCTTTATAATTAAATTGGATAATCTCCCGGATGCCGGTGATGGACTCCTGCAAAGCAGTGTTAATTTGGGAATTGGCTTTCCTGACTCCCCGGTAACCGGTACGGATGCTCTTCCTGAAAAGTATGGTGATAATAGCAAAAAAAGGAAGCATAATAAAAGCCAACATCGCCAGCTTAAAATTAATCATCATCATGGCCGCCAGGATAAAAAACACCTTGAGCAGCTCCCCGATTACAGAAACGACCCCCTCAGAGATGAATTCCCGGATAGATTCAACGTCATTGGTAATATTGGTAAGGGTCTTTCCCACAGGGGTTTTGTCAAAGTAGTCATTGGAAAGGTGAATCATATGCTTAAAAAGGTCCAGGCGCAGATCATAGAGGAGCTTCTGACCCAGGTACTGAACCGCATAATTAAAAAAGACCTGGAACAGGAAAGAAGATACCAGTACGATTAATAGTATAAGCGCTGTTTGCCCCAATCCCTGCAAGTCGCCATTGGCCACATCCCGGTCAATGCCCAGTTTAATTAAATACGGATGCAGTACACCGGTGATGTCCATGATGAGCATAAAAACAACAGTAACTGTCACCAGGATAACATGCTTTTTCAGATATGGCAGAAGCCGCTTCAGCAACCGCCAATCTTTCTTTGTCAATTGTTCAGGTTCTTCCATTTCCCTCTAGCTCCATTTCCATTTGCTGAGTTCGTGCCAATTTGGCATAAAGACCCTTTTGTCTCATTAAACCACCGTGGTTACCCTGCTGCACAACAGCACCGTCATCCAATACATAAATGATATCCGCTATTTTCAATACCGAAATCCGGTGAGACACCAGGATTAACGTCTTGTAACATTGATGGGTTTTAAGGTTTTTCAAGATATGCTCTTCGGTTTTGGAGTCCACACTGGATAAGGGATCATCCATAACCAGCAGCGGCGCGCATTTACTCAATGCCCGGGCAATAGCAACACGCTGCTTTTGCCCACCGGATAGAGTAATGCCGCGCTCACCAATAGCCTGGTCATAGCCGTCATGGAACGATTCGATGTCCTTTTTTAAACCCGCATTTTCAGCTGCCTGCTGTATCACCTCCATAGAAAGTTCATGCGGGCCCAGGGCAATGTTTTCCGCTGCCGTCCGGGAAAACAAAAACGGCTCCTGGGACACTACCGCCACATGATTATAAAAATCCTCCATGTCAATATCACAAACATCCGTACCATTAATAAAAACCTGCCTGCATTCAGGTTGCAAAAGCCCGGTAAGAATATTAAGCAGCGTGGTTTTACCACTGCCTACCGGTCCGGTAATACCAACCGTTTGACCGGGTTTAATAGTAAGATCGATGTTCTTAAGAACCGGTTGAGAATCAGATTGACCCGGATAGCGATAGGTTAAATTTTTCACTGAAATCACCGGTTCTTCTGAAGCAAGAGGCTGTTTGGCTGCCTGGTCTTCCACCGGGTGATCGAAAATATAATTTATGCGCCCCAATGCACTGATACCTTGCTGGATCAACGACATCATCCAGCCCAGCGCCAGGATAGGGAACGTAAGATAAGAAATAAGCACATTGAATTGCAGCAGTTCTCCCAACGTCATCTGGCCGTTGATAACCTGCCGTCCACCAACCCATAAGATCACCAATTCGGTAACAGAAAAAATAAAGAAAAACAACGGGCGCAAGAATTGTTGAAGTTTTACCACTGCCATTTGTTTTTTAATGTATTCTTGGTTCAAATCCCTGAAACGCTGGATTTCGATCCCTTCAACCGTGTATTGTTTAATAGAGCTGATACCGGAAATCACCTGCCACACCCGGTTATTCATGCTGCCCATGGCTTCCTGGATTTGCAAGAAAAGGGGGCGCAAAAGAGGCAGCAGTACAACAATAGCAATCACCAGCACAGACATGATCAACCCCATTACCAACATCAATGAACCGCTCAGCTGCAGCAGCACGGGTAAAAACAGCGCCAACCGGCTGACAGAATTCGGGATATACATGACCCCGGGTCCAAGAAGGGTGCGTACCTGGTTGAGGTCATTGGTGCAGCGGGACATCAAATCCCCGGTCTCATTTTGTTGGTAAAAAAGATAATCCAGGGATAAAAGTTTATGATTCAACCGCTCCCGCAATTCATATTCGATCTTCCGGGAAACGCCGATAATGAGTTTCCGCATCAAAAAAAGCGAAACCGCCATGATAGCAGTAAAGAGAAGTATATAAAAAATACTGCGAAGAACCACCGGGGCACGATTTTGGCCGCCGATTTCATCCAGTATTACCCGCATGTACCAGGGAACTTCCAGGTAACTGAAATTCTGTACCAGCATGAAAAAGAATCCCACCGCCAACACAGCCGAATGCTTCTTCAAATACGGTAACAGCGTCTTCAGTGCTTTAATACCAACCTCCTTTTAATTTAGCCACCAAGACACAAAGGCACAAAGATCCACCAAATGTTTTATTTAAAAAATTCTTTGTGTGTCTTCGTGTCTTAGTGCCTTTGTGGCTGTTTATTTTTTTCATAGTTTATACAGTTTCTCATATTGGTCTACGATTTTATTCATGTTAAATTTTTCATTCGCATCCTTTAAACCTTCTTCGCGAATGTAACGGTATAATTCTTTATCCTTTAGAACGCGAACGGCTTTTTCCACGGCCTCATCCGTATCGCCCACCGGGAATAGGAAACCGGAACGGCCATCCTCGATAACTTCGGGTAAACCGCCAACCCTGCTGGCAACCACAGGCACGCCGCAAGCCATGGCCTCCAGGGCGACTAAGCCGAAGGATTCCTGTTGACTGGGCAGCAGCAGCATATCGGCAGAGGCAAACATACGCCCGATATTGCTGCGCACCCCAAGGAAATGAACGTTTTTCTCGATTCCCAATTGCTCCGCCAAAGCAATCATTTCGTACTGGAGCGGCCCTTCCCCAACAATTTGCAGTTCCACGGAAGCACCCAGGTACCGGTAAATACCGTGAAAAATCTTA
>WVZO01000386.1:1151-12043 GCA_011772425.1 Candidatus Aminicenantota bacterium | reverse complement strand
TTGATAAAATTGTATACGGTTTCGATTCGATTGGCCGTCACGCATAACTTTTTTTCTGTTTCCACAGCCAGCGCTTTAGAAACCGCTGTCACCACATCGCTTTTTTCAATGGCATAGCAGGTAATATCAGTCATACCGGGATGGGCGCCAACCACTGTAATATCCGTACCATGAAGTGTGGTCACACACTTCACGGGTTTCCCGGAAATCTCCCGCGCCAGCAGCGCGGAAACCGCATGAGGCAGCGCATAATGGCTGTGAATCACATCGATATTACAGCGTTTGATTATAACCGATAACTGCGAGGCCAACGCCAGGGCATAGGGCTGATGATCAAACACAGGATACTCCTCTATATGCACCCGGTGAAATCTCATTTTATCCGAACTGTCTTCTTTCAACCGAAACGGTGGCTCCAATCCCATAAAATGCACCGTATATCCCTTGTCCTCAGCCATGGCCCGGCCAATTTCATAAGCCACAATCCCGGAACCACCAATACGATGATAACATAGTATTACGATGTTCATTAAATAAAGCCTCCTTTAATCATTCCATTATCTCAATTTCCTTTTAAATGCCTCCAGCGGGTCCACAACCTGGGGTGGGTTGTCGCTGTAAAAAGGCTCGCCGTAACGGACCCCGATCAACGCACCTGCCATTGTTCCCCTGGCCTCCTGGATTTCCCAGAAACTGCCGGAGCGAATAAATGTTTTGGTGTGGCTGTCATCTTCGCCCGGCTGGAGTACCTGGGTATGAAAACAGCGGATCGCTTCCTGCCGCGTCTCCCAGAAAGGAGTCACATCGATGACAAAATCTGGCTTATCAAAAATCAGCTCCGGGAACCCGATAAACGCAGAAGGCCGAAATGCCGGGGATTGGGTTTTAATTTTTTTCAGCCCGGCCAGATAACAGCATTCTCTAACCATTTTACCGCAGTGATAATGGTCCGGGTGACGTGACGGACGCTCCACAAAAGAAAACACCAACTCCGGCCTGTACTTGCGAATCACCTCGATAATTTGCAGCCGGTTCTCTTCGGTATCACGAATATCTCCATCCGGCAAATCAAGGGTCACCCGGACATCCAAACCCAGCAAAGCAGTGGATTTTTCCAATTCCTTTTTGCGGGTTTCTGCCGAGCCATACGTCCCGGCTTCACCACGGCTCAAATCACATATCCCTACCTTATAGGAAATGGATTTCATTTTTAACAACGTCCCACCCACGTACATTTCGCAGTCATCCGGATGGGCACCAAATGCTATTATATCGACAGTATTCGTATTAGCAGCCATGGTTTAAACTCCAACCTTAATCTCCAATACCTTTCGCTCCCAATCATAATGATCATAAATCCAATTGATAAAATCCTTTCCTCCAAAAAGATTCATATAATAAAAAATATTAAACACCCGCTCCTGGGGTTCTCCAAACGGCTGCAGGTTGTCGGATAAGTATCCCACATCCGTCAGCAGACGCTGGTGTTTCTCTTTTTCCTTTGCCCGCACTTTCCCAAGCGCTTGCTTTACGTCCTGCCGCAGCGATTTCCGCAGCGATTTAATATCTGCTGCTTCCAGGCCCAAGCCTTCCAATTTCCCCAGGTATTCTTCGGTTAAATCATTTCCTGTTTGCAAGGTTTCACTAATATCAAACGTGGTTTTTTCTTTTAATACCTTTTTAATTAATTCTTCCCGGGTGGATTCCAGGATTTGTTCAAGTGAGAGGCCGGTTTTATTCATCAGCCGCTGGACCCGGGGTTCAATAAGGGAAATAGACATCCTGGACTGGACGACTGCATTCTTAACGCCGTGGAATTGAAAAACCGGGCCCAGCTCAGACAGGTATTTGACTTCACCCGGACCGGCTACATAAGTATGGGTATGAAAATAAGCGTCCTGGCAAATGCTGCGGGTATTTACATTGGGCACCAGGTCATATTGAGACAAGTCCACCACTGAACCGTCCCGCAGTTGGAATTGACTGTCTTTTTTAAATACTGCTTTTCGTTGTTTGCCTTGCATACAAAAAAGGTTGCACTGTTCACCTTCAGGGGTGCGTTCGGCTTCCTTTATCAATATTGTCTGGGAAAATTCCCTGAACTCCTTTTCAAAAGGGGTAAAGATTCTTACATCAAAGTCTCCGAACAATTCCGCTGCCAACTGCTGCGACGCCTCAGCCAGGGTTTGACCGGGCAAATAACAGCCAAGGGCCATATCTCTCAATTGTGGTGTAAATTCGGTTTGCCTGAGAGTGGAAAAAAACGTTTCCAGGAGATTGACTAATGATTCATCCACTTCGATAAACCCGCAAGAATACCCCTGGCTGTTTATGTCCCAGGTAAGGGTGCGCAGCTGCCCCTCTGCATCCAGGTAATCGATGTGATTGATTTCATTAAAATCAGCATCATTGGTCTCCAACCAATAAACAGCATTTCCATTTATTTTCGCAGCCAGGTGAATGATCCCCAGGACTTTATACGTGGTATATAGAGGACCGCCTAACAAACCGACTTGTTGACCGGTAACAATTGTATTTATTTTACTCACGATTCTTTTCTCCCCACAATAATGGCTCGCTCCATATCCGAACTACAGGAGCTGCCCCGGTAATCCCCAAAACACCAAACAATACGGAAACCAACCCGGTGAAACATCTGTTCCAGGCACTCGAGGGAAAAGAGGCGGACTGATTCCTGGTAATACTTATCCACACCATTATCCTTGAAATGAATATCTTTAACCACCCGTCCTTTTACTATCTTCCGTTTCTCCATGACTTCGATACCGGAAGGAAGCCGGGAATGAGTCTCCGGCACCAGGTTCTTCTTTACATACCTGGCATTCAAAAAATCCAACCAATAGTACCCACCGGGATTCAGGGATTGATACACGGATGAAAGAGCAGCCTCATTTTCCGCATCCGTGTCAAAGTAACCGAAACTGGTAAAAAGGGAAAGAATCAAATCAAACGATCCCGGGATAGCCCGCATATCCCCCACCATCAAATCCAGGTAGGGTTCTTTCTTTTTACCGATCTTAACCAGGGTTTCCGACAAATCCAACCCGAAAACCCGGTATCCCTTTTTCTTAAATATGGCGGTATATCGTCCTTCTCCACAGCCCAGGTCAAGGATGGTGGTATTTTTGTGTGGTTTCAAGGTATTGATAATCAAGCCTACTTGTTCTTTGGCATCGTCACTATTGCGGTGCCGATAAAGCATCCGGTAGTTCTCATCGAACCACTCCATAAACCAGGGTTTTTCTTCTTTTAGTTTTAGCATGTTAAACACCAAGGTTAAGGTTCAGGTTGAGGTTAAGGAGGAAAGACACACCCCGCACCTTCGATGGAGTACGAATCCCTCTCCACATGAGAATTCTTTTCCTCAACCTCAACCTTAACCTATAATTACGGGATACCGTGTTCTCTTTTATACGCTGCCCAGTTATCCTTCAGCCACATAAAATCCTCGAAGTCATTTAACCTGAGGATAAAGGGATTGCTTTTGAGTTCTTCTCCGATAGTTGATGTAGGGCGCAGCCCGTAATTGTGACCGGGCCAGACACGGATATCCGTGTCCAATTTCATCAGTTGTTTCAAACTCTCAAACTCCACTGCTGCACTTTCACGAGAACCTGTACCACCGATTTTCCCTACAAACAATGTGTCGCCAGTCATCAGCTCCTTTTCTGCCAATACGCAGATGGAGTCCATGGTATGGCCGGGAGTATGAAAAAATTTGAGGGTCAAATCTCCCACTGACAACGTGTCGCCANNGTGAATCACCACCCGCGCATTGGTTTTACGTTGGAAATGGGAATTCCCGCTGGTATGGTCAAAATGATTATGGGTATTGATCACATAGATAACCTCCAATCCCAGATGCTTTGCTTTTTTATAACAGGGAGTAGGGTTTGGCGAAGGATCGATCACTGCCGCCTTTTTGGTGTTTTCACATCCCACCAGGTACCCATAGTTGCGGTCACCGCCTGAAGGTATTTGAAAAAAAATCATTATTACTCCTTTTTTTAGTTGTGCTTTACTAAACCCAACGTTCAATTGTTAGTTGAAAGGTATTATAATCAATAAACAGCCGCGAGTCAACCGGTATAAATCATGAACCGAGTTCACATGCGATTGATAGGGTTCACGTCCGGTTCATAATTTTGTTTTTGTTTACAACCAGGAAATACCAGCCATTAAAACAGTTCCCATGCACGTTTTGTCTGAATGCCGGATTTATTTTCTATCCTGGTACAATTATTGCTTATAAGATAGGCGATGTGGAATATGAAATGTGAAAAAAGTAAAAAACAGCCAGGAAGGCAATGGAGGCACAAGTGAAAAAATTTACCTTTATGTGCTGTGCCGTTTGGTTGGGATTATTTTCTGTCATTGATTCAAAGGTATCACTGACTTATTCCACCTACCGGGGAGGACGTGCCGGAGACAATTGGAAGAAAGGGAAAGGAAATATTGCCGCAGACTCCTCCGGGTATATTTATGTGGCCGGTTATACCGCGAGCACGGATTTCCCCACAAAAAGCGGCGGGGATTTTTCCTATGCCGAATGTGGAGATATTTTGGTCACTAAATTCAACCAGGATGGTTCTGGCCTCATTTATACCACTTACATAGGTGGTAATTCTGTGGACCGGAGTTATGATATTGCCTTAGATGCAAATGGCCGTGTATATGTGACCGGATCTACCTGCAGCAGGGATTTTCCGGCTCGCAACCACCTGGCAGGGGGAAGAGATGCTTTATTTTTTGTGCTTGATGAGGAGGGCCATATGGTACGCAATAAAAATGGTCTTTTATGTTCCTGGTATGTGGGAGGAAAGCAGGATGACGTGGCTTATGGGACAGCGTTGGATCGTTCAAATAATGCTTACCTGGTTGGTAGTACGGGAGGTGGTTTTCCCACCACCACCAAAGCATTTCAGCAAAGGTATGGTGGAGGAACAGGGGATGCGTTTTTATGTAAAATCAACGTTGGTACGGGGGTGATTGCCAGCACTTACCTGGGGGGTTCCGGTGTAGATGCGGGACATGGAGTTGATTTAGATGCGTTTGGCAATGTTTATATATGCGGGTGGACGGAAAGTTCTAACTTCCCCCGTTTGAATTCTATTTTTCCTTGTTGTTTGGATGGGGACCGTGACGCGTTTGTTGTCAAATTCAGCGATGATCTTTCCCGGGTGGTTTACACCACCTGTGTGGGGGGGTCTGAAAAAGATGCCGCTGCCTCTATAGCTGTGGACCCTTCAGGCAGTGCCTATATCACAGGGATTACCAACAGTCCTGATTTTCCCATAGATAATCCCCTGCAAGGTTTCCTGTCAGGTGGAGATGATGCGTTTGTTACTAAAATCAATTCCAGGGGTTCCCAACTGGTTTACTCCACGTACCTGGGAGGAACGGACAACGATGTAGGGGGATACCTGGTGGTGGATGATTCGGGGGCTGCTTATGTTATTGGTGAAACAACAAGCAAAGATTTTCCTGTTGTAAAGCCATTCCAGGAGAACATTGCCGGGGGGAGTGATGTGTTTGTTACAGTGATCCTTCGGAGTGGTACCCAACTGGTTTATTCCTCCTACCTGGGGAGCAAGGGAAATGAATACAGTGGGGGGATTGCAGTTTTGGGAAAAGGAGCGAATACGAATGTAGAATTGAGTAAAAGAATGATTTTCATCAACATTGTCCCGAAATTCTGGCGATAGTGTTAAGGTTACATGGTTACCGTTTAGGCTTGGGGGTGTAGGGCAGGGTTTCCTGTCCTGCACCCTTTTGCCAGGGGGGCTCTTTTCGGGCGTATCTGTTAAAATTTTAGCCACGAAGTTACACAAAGGTACACAAAGACCCTTTAATAAAAAGTTTTGCGGGGTCCAGGGGCGGTTTTTCAAAAGAGCCCCTGGCCGTCGGAGACAAAAAAAGTTCTTATAGAGTTCTAATAGTAGTTCAGGATGGACATACTGAAAGTTTTTAAGTTTTTTCCAGTTTTTATGTCCATCCTGTAGAAAAAATATGGGTTAGTAGATCCGCACGGAGGGCATCGTTTTTTTAAGTGTGCCCGTGCGGTACGGGAGTTCATAAGAAGGATATCAGAAGGTCTAAAGGGCCTTCTTGGGCTGGGGGGCGCTCTTTTTCCTGGGAAATTTTGTAAAAATTGACATTTTTTCATAGGAAAAATTGTATTCTTTTACAAAATATCCTATAATAACTGCGTGCACAATGATATAAAGAATGAGCATTAGGCAGCAAACAATGGACATGAAGCGAACGATTTATCAAAGACTCAGCGAATGGAAAAATGCCGGGGATAGAAAGCCCCTGATGCTAAAAGGTGCACGCCAAACAGGAAAAACTTACCTGTTAAAAGAATTTGGTCAAAATGAATTTAGAAGAATACACAGTATCAATTTCCAGAAGGATAAAACAGCATGTGAAATATTTACCGGGAGTTTATCTCCTCAGAGAATTCTCGAATCAATCCAGCTTTACCTGGAAACAAAAGTGGATAAAACAAAAGATATCATTTTTTTTGATGAGATACAGGATTGTCCCAGGGCTTTGACCAGTTTAAAATATTTTTGCGAAGATATGCGAGAGCTTGCCGTGGTTAGTGCCGGGTCTCTCCTGGGGGTGACCCAAATAGATGAACCTTTCCCGGTGGGGCAAGTTTCTTTTCTGAATTTATATCCGATGTCTTTTGAAGAGTTCCTGCTGGCTGTGGGTGATGAGATTTCTTACAAGAAGCTCCGGGCTCTCCACTATCCGGATACGATTCCCCCGGTGCTTCACCATCGGTTAATGGAACGATTGCAAGAATATTTTGTTGTGGGAGGTTTACCTGAGGTAGTCAGTACTTATTGTTCGTATATGGGAGACAGGCCCGAAGCTTTTGCCAGGGTCCGCGCCAAACAAGAAGATTTGATAACAGCTTATATGAGTGACTTTTCCAAATACTCCGGTAAAATTGCGGCCAATGAAATAGCATCTGTTTTCGAATCTATCCCGGCACAACTGGCACGAGAAAATAAAAAATTCAAAGCCTCTCAAGTTATCCCCCAAGGGCGATTTTCTCGACTAAAATCACCGATTGATTGGTTAACCGGTGCCGGTCTTTTGATAAAAGTTAAAATCGTCAATTCCGGTGAGATTCCCTTTGAAGCGTTTACCGCAGAAAACCGTATCAAATTGTACCTGTTTGATATTGGCATCCTGGGGGCATTGGCCCGGATACCACCCAAAAACCTTTACATGAAAAGCGATTTATTTTCTACGTTTAAAGGCGCTTTTTGTGAGAATTTTGTGGCCCGTGAGTTTATTTATTCAGGCAGCGGGCAGCTTTACTCATGGATGAGTAATACCGCTGAACTTGAATTTATCAGGGAAATCGATGGTGAGGTTTACCCGATTGAAGTAAAGGCCGGGCATTCGGGAAAACTTAAAAGCTTGAATGTTTTTGCCGCAAAATATCAAGTGAAATATCGGACGCGGATAAGTGCAAGGAATCTTGAATTTAATGAACAATCTAAAATCCACAATTATCCACTTTATTTGAGTTATAGATTCCCCATAAATCCACCCTGATTGACGACAATGGTATTTCCCATTGATGTCATTCTGACCTTCTGTATTCTTCTCTTCCTACTACTTACTGCCTACTACCTACTTCTTACTATTCTTTTCTTGCCAACTGCCACCTGCCAATTGATTTTAAAAAAAGACTTGACAATTTATAGGCAATTGGTTTATATTTCTTCTTGAAAAAGGAAGGTTAAAAATGAAAAGAAAAAATGAAACAAAAATCGCAAAGGAAAAAGATTTGAATGTCGATGAGATAAAGAAACTCATAGATTCTGCTGTAATAAGATTTAACGACCCGGAATTCAAACGTAAAACAGAAGCGTTGGAGAGAAAAGTTCATAATCTCACTCCACATGACCTGTTAACCAGGATGACGATTTGACTACAAATGAGTATTCTATGATATTTGGCAGAGGTTGACTTTTATTTATTTTCTGAGAGATAAATCCTATGATCGGTTAAACGTACGCATTTTGAATAGATATCATGTTTTTTAATAACGTCCAATGCCAATCGTAATTTTTCCAATATTTTTATTGAATCCGGCTGAGAGAGTGTTATTACAACAACTCCGTAATGGGACTCATATAAAAAAGGCACTGTGTGAAAAAAATCTTTATCTGTAGTTAGAAAAACCGCTTCATGCTCCTGTGCTTTTTGAAACAGCCATTTGTCATCCTTCCCCTCAAACTGGGTGCCTCTTATATCAAATACTTGAAACCCTTCGGATTCCAGGATTGGAGCAGCTTTTTTTGGGAAATTTTCATCAAGAAAAAACTTCACTATGCTGATACCTCATAAGGAATACTTTCAAATCTGGCAAGTTTACTGCCAAATTTCAGGGCAGCTTTTATATCTTCCTCGTTGATATTGGGGTAATTTTCAATAATTTCTTCAAAGGTCTGACCTACTGCGAGGTCAGCGAGAATATTACTTACCAGTACCCTGGTATTTTTTATAACAGGTTTACCGTGGCAAATATTGGGATCAATTGTTATTCTACTTCTCATGGAGAACTCCTTTTGTATTTTCATCTATGATCTCTGTGTAATTATGCTCTGAATCACTTGATTTGTCAACTGTTCAAGAAAGGTTTTTTTATTTCCTTTATTCTCCCAATGACTAATGACTACTTACCAATGACCAACTCCTGATTCACCGTGTTCTTCTCCGTTTCTTCGCTTCCTCACTTCTTAACTTCCTAACTTCCTCGCTTCTTCGTTTCTCCGTTTCCTCGTTTCTTCTCCTCCTTCTTGCCAACTGATCTAGTGCTTCGGCACTATCTTGACCTTCACCCTGACTCTTTCTCTGTCATTTCCTTCTGCTTTTACAAATATAAGCTCATACTCCCCAAGAAATCCCGGTCCCGGCTGCCAGTAGAAAACACCTCTGGNNCAAAACTAGTACCATTTTTTCTAATGAAAACAAACTCATACTCCCCAAGAAATCCCGGTCCCGGATGCCAGAGATTCTCCCAACTCTACTTTTGTAAATTTTTATCTTTTTTATTTTTTCTTCTTTTATCCAACTTTCTCTGAAATGATCCCGGATGAGTCTTACTTGAAGAGATAGAGATATGAGTGGAAGAAGTATTAGTAATTATCTCCCACTCTCCATCGCCATCGGTTTGATCGNNTGATCGGACATTCTAAATTTCTGTATTCGATTGTTATTGTATTCAGAAACATATATATAACCTTCTTCGCCGACTGATATACCATAAGGAAACAAAAATTGCCCATTGCCATTTCCATAACTTCCCCATTTGGATATGAATATCCCGTTAGAATCAAATTTTTGGATTCGTTGATTATTATAATCAGAAACATATACATAATTATTTCTGTCTACTGCTATATACATGGGGAGATTAAATTGTCCAGCTCCAGAACCATTACTCCCCCATACGATCAAGAGATTTCCATTGGAATCAAATTTTTGGATTCGGTGGTTCCATATATCGGCAACATAAACATAGCCATTGTTATCTACTGCTATACCTCTAGGAAAACTAAATTGCCCGTTATCAATTCCCTCGCTTCCCCATTTGGATATGAATATCCCATTGGAATCAAATTTTTGGATTCGGTGGTTATTGTATTCAGAAACATATACATAATTATTTTTATCTATTGCTATGTCAAAAGGCCAATTAAATTGCCCATTACCATTTCCATAACTTCCCCATTTCAATATGAATATCCCATTGGAATCAAATTTTTGGATTCGTTCATTATCTGAATCTGCAACATATACATAATTATTTTCATCTACTGCTATACCGCAAGGAGACCAAAATTGCCTATTGTCACTTCCAAAACTTCCCCATTTGGATATGAATTTCCCATTAGAATCAAATTTTTGGATTCGGTGGTTAAAATAATCAACTACATATACATAATTATTTTTATCTAATGCAATTCCGGTAGCACGACGAAATTGCCCATCTCTGCCTCCATAACTTCCCCATTTGGTTACAAATTCATAGGTGTATCCAGCAAGGTCTACGTTTATATTGTAACTCAAATTTTCTTCAAATGTAATTGTTCTTTTGGCCTCTCCACAGCTACTTTTTATGAGTCTCAGTTCATGGTCTTCTGCAGTGATAAAAAAATCGCAAGGAGTTAAAATCCCTTGACTCTGGTCATTGACGTACAATTCCGCCCCGGAAATATTGGATTCAANNGCTGGGAGAAACCGGGTTGCCGTCTAACAGCACAGAAAGGTCGTCATAACCGCTTTGCAAACTGTAACTATAACTTACCGTGGAACCTTTGTCGTAAGTTGTTGTTCCACTGGCGGGTGTTCCATCTACTCCTTCCCCACGTGTGACTGTTAGAGTATATGTTTCTTTCTTTTTCTTTCCCAAAAGGAGGACTGCCACCACAACAGCGGCTGCCACTCCAACCACTATGAGAACTGGGAATTTCTTTTTTGGTGGTTTGCTGAGTACATGAATTATGCCTTCCCTCATTATTTTTTTGTATATGGGAAGTTTCTTGAAATCGACACCATAGATCGATACAGTCTTATATTCTTCCTTTGCTTTGCGATAATTTTTTTCTGCAAGTATTAAATCCTCCCCCTCTTTTTCGTAGATAATTCCCAGCAGTAAATAGCATTTGCCCAGAATCTCTTCCTGGCCTGAGGGCTCCTTATTAATGATTTTGATAGTCCTTTTAAGCCTACTTCTTGCATCGACATAATTCCCATTAATGAAATCCTTTTTAGCTTTTTCAAAGTGCTTTTCATTGATTATTTTTTGTGCCACATTTTTTAAAACAGTCAAATCATCT
>WVZO01000386.1:266-1123 GCA_011772425.1 Candidatus Aminicenantota bacterium | reverse complement strand
AGCAAGAAGAGTTTCCCCTTTTTTTTCATAGATAGCGCCAAGTAGAAGGTAGCATTTGCCCAAGATGTCTTTTTTTTCTACTTCTAAGCCTTCTACTTTTATAGTACCGATTATCCGTTCAAGTGTACTTTTTGAACTGTCATACTGACCATTGTTGTATTCATCTACGGCTTTCTGAAATTGCGTATCAATATCAATTTCACCTTTTACAACTCTTTTATATATAGGCCTTTCATCCAAATCCACGCCTTCAATGGATTCAACTCCAAATTTCTCTTTTGCTTTGCGATAATTCTCTGCAGCAAGAAGTGTTTCCCCTTCTTTTTCATAGATAGCTCCAAGAAGAAGATAACATTTCCCCAGGATATCCTTTCTTTCTACTTCTAATTTTTTTTCTTTTATGGTACCGATTACCCGTTCAAGCCTGTTTTTTGAATTGACATACTTCCCATCATTGTATTCGGTTTTGGCTGTCTGGAATTGCCTGGTAATATCATCGCCTTGCTGAGAGTAAAGAATGACGTCGGTATAAAAAACAAATGCAATAATCACCACGATGGAAATTAATTTTTTTAGATTTTTGGAATAAACCATTTTCCTTCACCTACTTCTCAACCTTTATACACCTGAAACCTTCCTTATCATAGCTTTCCCCTTTCCTGGAACTCTTTACTTCTAAGTCATCTTCTAATGATAGGTATCCTCCTCCTTTTAATATCTTTTCCTTTGTCCATTCCCATACGTTTCCCACCATATTCACAATACCAAAAGGAGAGGAGAATTTTTCAAAACTCTTTACAGGTGCTGTGCCTTTATATCCATCTTTGTCTTTGTCACCATCTAGGGTATCGAAATTC
>WVZO01000386.1:0-151 GCA_011772425.1 Candidatus Aminicenantota bacterium | reverse complement strand
AATTCATCTCCATCACGTATATATTCTGTGTCTTCTATAGGTTGGGCTTTTATTTTCTCATCTCTTAAAAATTTCCTGAATTGCAGCCAGGATACTTCATACTTATCGATCCAGATTCTTTTCTCCGGTATGTAAATCATGGTATGCCCAT
>WVZO01000323.1 GCA_011772425.1 Candidatus Aminicenantota bacterium | reverse complement strand
GCCATAACGGTAGCACTGCGCAGTAATCTCTCTTCCACATGTGCACTGCCCCTATGTTTGCATTTGCATGAGCCTCTAATCGCTTGCTTCCACAGCGGCGTGCAACATCACGGGCTTCTCGGTGGAAATCTATGGCCTTGTCTAGTTCGAAATTACTGCGGTGGTTTAGCCCAACCCATTCAAGGCATATTCCATAGACATGTAGATGCTCGCCAGTTAGTGTAATTCCAACCTTTGGAACAGGTGCAGAGCACGATTTGTGGTTTTATTGCTTTTATGGTGTTCACCGATATGGAAAAGGCTGATACTGCAAAATGTGAGGGCGGTGGCAATGAGCACCTTCTCTTCCATTTTCTCTGCCAATCGGACGGCTTTATCCAAAACGTTTACAGCCTGTACTTTGCTACCTAACAGCTCATAGGTCCTACCCAGTATCAGGAGCAGATCGAAATGTTCCTTATTTGTGCCCACGTTTGCTCTCTTCATGGCTGAGAGAAGAAGTCTGCAGAGATACGCCAGTTCGTGATAGGCCTGTGCGCGAGCTGCAGCCTGCGTCGCCTTTTTTAAATGCTTAATTGCCTGAGCCGGCTCTTTCGCTCCCAAGTAAAGCTCTGCGATACGTACAGGGTTGTACATAGCAGGATCTGATTCTGAATATTGTTCCAATGCTTTAGCTGCTTTCTGATACAACATTTTAGAGAGTTGTTTGTTTTTGGTGGCACGCCCGAAGAATTCTTCATGGATGAGGGCATGGCGGAATCGGTACAGCATTTCCTCTTCGCCGCGCATCACGAGACGGTACGTGTCAATGGCCTCATCAAGGGATTCCATCACGGTAATCTCATCCAAATCGGTTAGAACCCCTGCAACTTTCGATGTAAATTCTTCTCCAGCTACACTGGCTCTGGTGTGGATTCTGTAGGCCTCTTTCGATTCCTTTTTGAGATGATCAACACGCAGACCAATGATGTGTCGTCCTTTTTTTGCTATGTCTGTGCCGATTTCTCTTAAAACCTCAATGGAGCGGACATCATCGCCAAGTACTCCCTTATTGTGCAGGTAAGACAGGGCCTCTTGGAGGATTAGGGGATTCCCACCAGTTTTTTTGTGAAGAGTAAAGCAGGTCTTTTGGGACGGTAAATCTGTCTCAGGGTATCGGGCTTTAAAAAATTTGACGGTTTCGCCCAGCGAGAGATATGTCAGTGGAATATTCTTGATCACCATGCCACCTTCTGCCTCTAGGGCAGGGAATTCTCGGTGTACAAGGTCTCGCAAAAAGGTTCGTCTTTCTAATTCGTCTGGCCGATATGTGCACACAATCATGATTGGCATCTTTCCGAGTGCACCAGAAAGGCCAAGAAGTAGGGCAGCAGATTCCCTGTCAACCATGTGGAAATTATCGGCAATCAACACGGTCGGTCTGAAACGCTTACGTACTAATGCCGTTCGCAAAATTTTAACGGCCTGCGCGAGTCTTGCTGCATTGGTTTTTGATATATCCAAAGGGAGCTCTATTTGTTGCTTCTCTTTTTTGATGTAGGCGGCGAACGCGCGATTGATTGGACTGATGAGCCTCTTGAGCAACTCGGACAAGATAGGCATGACACTGGAGAAATTACCGATCTCATTGAGTACCTCTCTCCATATTTCCGCACGATCGAGGCTTTTTTTTTCGCCCAAAAACATTTCGTCAAACAGCTCTCGAATTAATCGATATTGGTCATTTTCAGGAGATTCCTGAGTCTTGAGCTCAATTTTGCGATACAATATTCCTTCAGCCAAAAGATTGGATCCGAACGTTTCCATCAGCACGCTTTTCCCGAGCCCACCGACTCCTTCAACAAATGCCACGCATCCCATTGGGATTTCGGCTCGAGTTCCTGCGAGAGCCTGCATTAGCTCATTCATTTCTTGTTCTCTCCCGATTAATTTGTTGGGAGAATTACTATCTGACATTTTTCTTACCTCCTATGGCGATGTTGATGTTACACTCTGATATATCGAATAACGTAAGCAAAGAGGTGTAGTAAATGTTTATAGAGTTCTTTAAAAATTATTTTAAAATAAAACATTGATTTTAAATATCAATTTGCTGTGTTTTTTATTTGAACGTTTCCATTAGCATGGATTTTTTTATTTAAAAATAATCTTATATTTATGCTGATGATTTTTAATCAGATTGGGTAGGGTTCGATCTGGATCAAGAGTTGTGGTTTACCATTTAAAGTTCTTTTTTCCAGTACCTCATCCTTCCCATCCGATAGCTTACTTTTTTCGACTCTATGATCTTTTCTCTTAACTTAGTTGTATTCCCTATAAATTTCAGCGAGATTACCTAAAAATCAATCAAATAAGCTTCCGCCTTTCAAAGTTGTTGTGGAATCTCAACCCACTTTCGCCCGGCCAACTCAGTTTCTCTCCATCTGAACATTCACGGTTCCAATTCTGCACACGCTTCCGCCATTGAGGGTTGAGCACTTACAAACTCATCCCTTCTACCACTGCTAACAGTATTTGTGAATTTCCACTTAACCACTGCCTATCTTCCAACTCCGGCTTAAACAGCTTCAACAGAAGCTTTTAGCGTTTACTCTTCTCCTTCAACTCTTAAGTTCTCGAAAATATAGATTATCACACCAAAAATGAAATTTCAAGATATTTTTTAAAAAAAGGTAGAAATACTTATTGACAAATAGGTAAAAATACTTAGCCGATAGGAATCTTAACTTCCCTCATTGGAACTGAGAAAAGCACATATACTTATTGCTAAAAAATGTGCACGGTGTATGACTTTATGACTTTGCTCTCCGCATTTGCTGAAGAGACAGATCAGATTACTGTGCCTAAATTGTGCCCAGAACTTACAGCAATATAGAGGTATTTATGGTAATATATGGTAATACACGGTTTGAAGAAATATCAAGAAACGATTGTCTGATTTTTCTTTCCGGCTCCTGATGTGGGTTTTCAAAATCGAGTAAAAGAGTTGAACCCTGTTCTCATCAAACAACGGGCATGGAGAAGCTGTATCAAATGCCGCTAACCGAGTCTGCAGTAAATTATGACTTATCCCTGAGGATTTTAATTGTTTGCTGCAGCTTCAATGATTTGACAGCACCTGCTTTATCTCGAATAAAAGAAACTGCAGCATTTTTATCATGAGAAAAATACCACCTGCCTTTGTTATCGGGTGGGTTTAATTCGATAATTTCCTTGCCTCTATAATCAAGAACCAACTTCCTCCCTGCACCAAGGCTTTAAAAACCACTTCCCCCTTATGATCGATGTACTGCCCAACATAAGGCTTGTACTTTTCTTCCACGTCCTTTTGATCTTTTTCAACTGCCTCGCCTTGCTCTGCTGTCTTCTTAGATAAAAAATTTGTTTGGTGCAAGTTCATGGCATTTACTTTTCCACGCTCATCCCGGTTAAAAGAATAGGCGACAGTATTTGCCAATTTGAAGTACCATAAACCCTCGTCATCAGGGTCTTTTAGCTCCATGACTATTCTACCGGGAATGTCCACTGCCAGGTGACCGTTCACTACTTTTACTTTAAATTTAGCATTTTTAAAGGTCCCGAAGTTAGCATTGTAAATACCCACGTAGGGTTTGTATTTCTCTGGGATTATAAGATAACCATGATTAAAATTATTTTTTTTATTAAAGACATTCTCTTTTCCCTGAACTTGATAATAACAAGGGTTTCTATTCTTTCCTACTTCCTCATCCGGCTTAATTGATCCGTTAACTCTTCCTCTCTGGCTTCCAGGTTCTTGATTTTTTCCTGGATTTCTTTCATTTCCTGGTCCAGGTCTTCGCTGGATTCGTTATTACGGAGCCGTTTCGATTTTTCGTTGGACAGGTCACGCCGTTTCGTTTCCAGCTCTTGTATTTCCATGCGGATTTTAACCAACTCACCTTTAATCGCGCTTACTTTGCCGATAAAACCTGCTCCGCCGCCCTGGTCCCCGGAACCGGTGCTGTCACCGGATTTCCCGCGACTGCAAATGGCGTACCCGATAAAAAGAATGGCAATCAAAATAATCAAAACTAATAAGCGGTTCATTTTCATGGTTTACCTCCCTGACGTTTCCAGCCACAGACTCCACGGCGTGAAAACAAAAGTGAGTCGCGCCGCAGCAGTTCATCATTCATATGTGTATTATAATTTGTACAAAAACTTTTGTCAATTAAGAAAAAAAAGACAGTGAGGAAGAATTTTTTGCCTTCGGCGACCAGGAACCTTTTTATAAAAAGGTTCCTGGACCTCCAAAAATTTTTTATACATGGTCAGCCTGGGTTACGTTGTTTTAATTCATCCTACCCCATTGAAATCATCGTCTTCCTCTCTTCTGACCTTCTGTGTTCTTCCCTTCTTACTTGCCAACTGCCAACTGATTTACTCTATGCTTGCGGTTCCGGTTTTTTTACCCTGCCCAGGAACAATATGGCACCGGTTTTAATATCCCGGATCATATAAATAAATGGGCGGTTAATGAATATTTGCAGGGGGTCTTCCACGGCGGACTCGGTAAAAATCACGGCCGTGGCTGCGGCTGCTTCTGTTCCCTCTTCATCCACGGATATAAAGGCTTTGTGAACCACCGCACTTATAAAAAGTTGACCCACTCTACCATCGATACCGGAAAAATCAGCGGCTCCACCTGCAAACGCATTGGGCATCCCCATATCGCTGAGGGTTTTTGACAGGTCGAATTCCGATTCGTAACCGAACTTAGGCATCTTTAATATGATGGTTTCCTGTCTCAAATTGGCTACCACCTCCTCGATGAACGAATAGTCCAACTGCTGTTCAAAAGTGGCAAAGGTCCCCATGTCCGGGATTACAATGAGCATTGAAAATTCCCCGCCGTAATAAGGCAGTTCCACTGCCTGGTATCCCGGTCCCACAGCGGCGGTATGTACTTCATTATTTTCACCATAGCCGCCGGGTTCAGGTCTCATCATCGGGACTGTTACCGTGCCGCCGTCCATTAAATAGAAATCCTCTTCCTGTGTGTACTCCTTGTTGAAGGGAAGCGCCCAGGCACCGTTAAAGTAAATGACATTGGTTAAAACCAGTCGAGTCAATATATCGATCATTCCCCTGGCCAACAGGTCTTTGATTTTGTCTTCTGTTTCCCGGGCAACCCAATCGTTGATGGTAAGACGCGCCTGCTCCGGGTTGGACTGGAAATCCACCAGCCATATCCCTGCTCCGTAATTAACCGCCAGTAAATCCAGGTACTCATCAAGAATAGGAAAGTCTTGTTGAACCCATATGGCATTGGCGATGTTTAGTTTTAAATATTTGCCGCCCTCATCGCCTTCCTGTGTATCACTCTGTTTCCGGCTGGCCAACTCGAGGTCCAGGGCATTGAAAAGCGAATGCAGTTTATCTTGGGGGAAATTGAAATTTAATGTCGCTGCTATTTGGGTTTCGGTTTCATTCCTGGCACCGGCATAGGTCATGGCCAGGGCAACCGAAATACTGTAAGGGGAAAAAAACAAATTATCCCCTTTATCCTTAATCATATGATACAACTCAATGGCAAAGGTGTTGTTGTCGCTGACCAATTGCCTTAACTCGTTTTCGGTATAAACCGGTGACGTATCACGTGCCAGGGGAGACTTGAGCTCATTTCCTTCTACGATGGGCGATTCCCCATTGCTGCCCTGCTGGCAGGCACTGACGAAAAAAGCTAATGCTAATGATGTTAACAAACAAATCACACACCCTTTAAATCCTGAAAAATTGCTGTTCATTCTTACCTCCTACCTCATTGAATCATTGTTTTCTGTTCCTTTATCTTACTGACTCACTGACCTCCTGACCTTCTGTCATCTGACCGTCTGTCCTTATGTTTGCGATACCGGTTTTTTTACCCTGCCCAGGAACAATATAGCACCGGTTTTAATATCCCGGATCATGTAAATAAACGGACGGTTAATGATTACTTCCAGGGGGTCTTGGATCGACGTGTATTTTATTACCACGGCAGTGGCGGCAGCGGCTTCTGTTCCAGCTTCGTCCACGGAAATAAATGCCTGGTGGATAACTTTGCCAATGTATAGGTTCCTAAAGCCCCCATCCATTCCTGAAAAATCAGCAGCCCAGGAATTAAATGCATCGGGCATGCCCATGTCTGCAAGAGTTTTTGAGATATCGAACTTGGCTTCGTATCCGAACTTCGGCATCCTTAACGTGATAGCTCTCCCTTTCAAATTGTTGACAATCTCCTCGATCAACGAATAGTCCAAACGCTGCTCAAAGGTTGTAAAGGTCCCCTGATCCGGGATCACAATGAGCATTGAGAATTCCCCACCATAATACGGCAGTTCTACGGCCTGGTATCCGGGTCCCAAAGCAACGGTATAGTCTTCACCATTTTTACCGGAACCTTGCTCAGGTATCATCATGGGAACCATTATTGTGGTTCCGTCCGTGAGATGGAAATCTCCGTTATAGGTAACCTCTTTGTTAAAGGGAATTGCCCAGGCAGCGTTAAAGTAAATGGCATTGGTCAATACAAGCACGGTCATTTGGTCAATATCATTTTCCTCCAGGAGATCCTTAATTTTATTTTCTGTCTGCCGGGCAACCCAATCGTTGATGGTAAGACGTGCTTGCTCCGGGTTGGACTGGAAATCCACCAGCCATAACCCTGCACCATAATTAACCGCCAGTAAATCCAGGAACTCGTCAAGAAACGGATAACCCTCCTGAGCCCATATGGCATTGGCGATGTTTAGCTTTAGATATTTGCCGTCTTCATCGCCTTCATTGGGATCACTCTGTTTCCGGCTGGCCAGCTCGAGATCCAACGCATTGAATAGCGAATGCAGCTTATCCTGCGGGAAATTGAAATGTAATGTTGCGGCCATTTGGGCTTCGGTTTCATTCCTGGCACCAGCATAGGTCATGGCCAGAGCTACCGAAATGCTGTAAGGGGAAATAAACAAATTTTCCGCTTTATCCTTAATCATATGATACAACTCAAAGGCAAAGGTATTGTTATCGTTGACCAATTGCCTTAACTCGTTTTTAGTATAAACTGGAGACATATCACGCTCCAGGGGAGACTTGAGCTCATTTCCTTCCTTGATAGGCGATTTCCCATTGCTGCCCTGCTGGCAGGCACTAAAGAAAAAAGCCAATGCCAATGACGTTAACAGACACATTACACACCGTTTAAAGCCTGGAATTTTGTTATTCATTCTTGCCTCCTTTCATATTTCTTGTCTGCTCATTTTGAGCGTTCAATTTTTACCTTCCTTTTTGCATTCATTTATTTTCAGTAATATTATAATGCATAATGTCGCTAATTTCAATAAAAAAATTTATTTTTTCTCAGCCACGAAGGCACGAAGACGCAAAGGTTCACAAAATAATCACTTTTGCGGGGGGGATGTACATGTTCTGCAAATAAAATCTCCTGATTACTTGAAAAAAACTTGATTTTAGGATATAGTGATATGGATAAATATAAAAGAACAGAGGAGTTTCACAAGAGATGAATAAAAAAGAAATCGAAAAAAAATTAGAGGAATTGGGAGTCGAAAATTATTCGATTACCAATGATGGAACCGTTGATGTGAATGGCACGGTTGATATTAGTTTTAAAAATTTAACGAAAATCCCTGTTCAATTTGGAGTAGTCAAAGGTGATTTTAATTGCTCTAATAACAAATTATTGTCATTGGACGGTTCTCCTAAAAGCGTCGGTGTTTCTTTTTTTTGTCATAAGAATCATTTAACTTCATTGGCAGGCGCTCCTCGATTCGTTGGCAAGGCATTCATTTGTAGGAATAATCGGTTGACTTCATTAACGGGCTCTCCTGAATCCATCAATGGAAATTTTGATTGCGCTGAAAATGAGTTGGTTTCATTGGTGGGCTCTCCCCGGGCAATTAATGGAAGTTTTGATTGTTCTAATAACAAGTTAACCACTTTAGAGGGTATTCCTTTATATGTTGAAATGGTGCTATATTGCGGTGGGAATCCTATTCCCAAAGATGTAATGACTGATTTCAAAGGAATGAGTGCATTTCTAATTATTTCTGATGAAGATTAATAAGCGATACGGATGAAACCTATTTAATGCCAAAGAAAACCAGCAGACCGAAATAAGGAAATATCAAGCTTAAATATTTTCTTGTTTTAAGTGGAATTTTGTCTTGATGTTTAGTGGTTTTTCTGTATAATAATCTTTTAAACGGATTTTTCATTAAGGATTGCTTGATGGCGATGAAAGAAGAAATTTTTCAGTTCCATATTTCCTTAATCGACTCCGAACCTCTCATATGGCGGAGTTTTCAAGTTCACAGCAATATTACGTTCCATGAGTTTCATTACATTATCCAGGACGTGATGGGATGGGAAGCCTTTCACCCCTATGAATTCAGATTTAAAAAACACGGGATTCTAATGCCCGACAGCGATATCAATCCCTATCAGCAAGGATATGAAACCTATGCAGATGAGACTAATTTGTTTGACGTGTTTAAGAGGGTAGGACAGAAATTTCGGTATATCTATGATTTTGGAGACAATTGGGAGCATGAAATCATATTTGAGAAGCGGCTGCCTGTGGAGGAGAATCAAGTATACCCGGTATGTATCGATGGTGAGATGGCCTGCCCACTGGAAGATATTGGTGGTATCTGGGATTTTTACAACAAATTAGCCATTGCCCGTGGTGAAGAGGAATATGACGATGAAGAGCACGTAGAATTTCTCAAAAATTTCCTGGAGGATTACGACCCCGAATATTTTAATCTTGATGAGATAAATGATAGACTTCAGCAGGACCTGGAATTAGAAATAGATGAAGACTTTTACCTTGAAGAGAAGATTGACCAATACCTGGATATGGTGGACAGGCCCTTTCGCCTGGATGATTGTTTGGAGAAATTGAATCTGGAAACCACAGAAGAGAATGAAGCAGAGGTCTTTGAACTCATTGAAACCAGTGGTGATGTCTTACTTGACATGGATGATGGACTCTTTTATCCAAAAGTTTATTTTTTGAAAGATTTTGCCATTCGCATTATGCCCACCGATTATGAAATCCAGAAGGGAATACTGATACCTGGTCATCGGCTGCTGCCTTTTTTACCTGCCGGGAAATTTTCGGATGAAGTAACACTTATTTATAACAATAAGGCATTGGATGATAAAGATATCATTTTGACGGAAAGCCAATTGTATCCATATTTTGATTTATTGGATTCCGATGAAGTTCCCATTATTGAGGCGGGAACCAATTTGGATGAAGAGAATCAGTTTTCTCTTATTGTATTCGATTTATCGCGGTTTTACCGGGAGAATCATTTTGTCCAGGGCGATTCTATTATTCTAACCATGGAGGATATTTTTGAGAGTGTTTTCCATATTCACTATGATCCCATTGCCAATATCACTGCCCGTAAAGAAGAGATAAAAACCTGGGATAATCTTTTTATCGAAAGTTTGAAACGAGTACTTCGGGCAAATATCGAAAATAGCTATTTAGAAAAACAATTGATGTACACATATTTTTACATGAGCCGTTGCCTGACGCAGGAACAGAAGAAAATCCCGGGAACTGAAGTGGGAGTGCTTTTAAAGCGGTCCAAAGAAATTCGTTTCTCTGATATCGAAGATACCGGTAAGATTCTTCATTTTGCGGACCAGTTTGTGGTTTACCTTTCCCATTCTGATTCCTGAAATCGGGCCAATCCTTTTTGGTTCCGAATCGGCTGGTTTTTGTGTGGCGTGTTAAATAAAAAATATAAAAAAGACGGAGGTGAAATCATGAGAAAGAGAATGGAGTATTCTCAATGGGCAAATCGTTTGCCAAAAATCTTTTTTATGGTCTTGTGCGTATTGGTTTTATTAATGGCATTTCCGTTGGTTAAACCCGCGGTGGCAGGTGAAGTTGACAAGCAAGCCAATGCGGAAACTGCCCGGGCGGTTCTGGCAAATGCTGCTGAAATGCCTTGTATCCCAACCTGGGTCAAAGATTATGACGCTGCAATTAACGTGAATGAGAATTTCAATCGTTCCCAGGACCCCACTTCAATTTCAGTGTATGCCGTTAAATACAAATCATTAATGGAGGTTTCAATTCCTGGGGACGTATTTTGTACTTACTTTGATGGAGAGCAGCGTGTTACCAGGGTTTTTATCGGGGACTATCCCCATGATTGGGTTTTAGTGCATAATATTACACCGGAACTTATTGGTTACAGTCAGGTTTTGGACATTCCTTACGGATTGGCCTGGCTTATTGAGGACCTGGACAGGGATGGAAATATGGACCTTGTTCTGCAGCGGGGTGATGGCACACACGGTTATCTGGACATTCATTCAGCTCCATCCTGGGAACTAAGGACCAGGATTTTGCTGCCCTATATGAATGTATATTTTCATCCTATTGCAGTGAATGTGGATAAGGACACGTACCTGGAAATTTACCTGTCTCCCTCTTCCCTGGGGGGCAATGAGCATGCCATGATTGTTCAATACGATTCTCAAAATGATACGTTTGTGGTAACGGACAATCTGGTTGCCCCTGCGGGTCATTATGGTCAATCGGCGGCTGGTGATTTTGACGGGGATGGCAGAATCGAAATCATTACGGGAAATTATGGTGGATACGGGTTATTCGAGTATGGAGAGGGTGGAACCAGTAGTGACGATATTGGTCTTCACTATATCGGTGTGATCAGTGGAACCAATTCCGGTCATTGGGCCGAATCCTTGCGTCCACAGCCCCAACGATTGCCTTTAGTAATGGCGGGAAGCTCTCACTATACCTCTGGTTATACGTATCAATTGCTAAGAGCCTGGGGCGATAATAACTTCCAGATTGTACAGGTTTTTAACGAGAATCACGGGTATTTCGGAATTCATCCCACCTTTGCCCTTGATGATGATCGCGATGGTTTAGATGAATTCTCCATGAACTTTTATCCCTACACAAAGGTGTATGAATGGAATGCTGTTCTTGGACAATTTGTTCATATCTATACCTGGGATCAAATTGCCACAGGCACTTTTGTAAGGTTTGCCGGTACAGACCTTGACCAGGATGGTCGTAATGAACGGGCGATGGTGAATCACCAATGGCTATTGCGGTATTATGAACGCCAGTAGTCAATAAAGAAAGGTTGAGGTTAAGGTTAAGGTTAAGGTTAAGGACACACCCCGGCCTGGCGGCCACCCCTCTCAGGAGAGGAATTCTTTTTTTCAACTTCAGCCTTAACCTCAATCTTTTTGAAAAGTGACTCTGAGATATATTATCAAAATTCAATTTTGTTGAAACTTTCCGGGTCAGTTATTCGTTGTAATATTTTAAGGATGTTTTAAACGGAGGTAAAAAAAAATGAAAAAAATCAGTCTTTTTCTGGTATTCATGGTTTCAATAAGGAAAAAGAGGTGTACCGGGTAAAAAGTCCTGCCCAGGAAGGGAGAAAAATAGATCCCCTTATAATAACTCGTATAAAAGATATTTTTTTCAGGTATGTGCATAAAGGGAGATTTTTTCTTCCCACTTCTGATGGAATTATCCATGTGTTTGATGAGAATGGGAAAGAGGTTGCGGTTATCAAGCCTGAGTACAGGAAACAAGAAATAACTCCGGATCTCGAAAGTAAATTTGATAGGTTTTTCAGCACAGATGTTCGCTTTAAGCTGAATTACACACGTGATAAAAGTGGAAATCGAATAGAATTTCCCGACTACTTGCCGCTGTTGAGGGATTATCGGGTTGCAGACGGGAAGGTTTATGTGATTAGCAATAAAAGGAAAAATGGGAAATATGAATCATTTATTTTTAATCTGGGGGGCAACGTGTTAAAGAAATTGTGGTTATCGCTGGTGGAAAAAGATATGATTGAATTTTATCCCTTTACCATAACCGGAGGGAAGATTTACCAGCTGGTTGAGAATGAAGATGAAGAGCAATGGGAGCTGCATGTGACGGAGATAAAGTAGCGAAGAGACGAGAAGTAAGAAAGGAAAATACCTTTTAGAGCCTGAGCCGATAACGACGATTTTACCGGTGTTTTTATTTCCTCCCATTGTTTATCTGCGCTTTCGCTGGCATCCAGAATGACAGCCATGCTGTCGTGAGCCTTAATCTCAGGTCGAAAGAATGATTCTTTTAGGATCATGCTTCCTTTATTCTAACCTGAAAGTTGTCTTTAAGCAAGTTCAATTGACGCTTTAAGGATATTTCAAAATTTCAAGAAATTTTTCTATCGTTATTACCGGGACCTCTGGAAAATCAGTTGTTTCTAAAACGTTGAAGTGACTATCGTTTGATACTAAATAATCTGCACTACCGGCAATTGCACAATCTACAAATTTATTATCTTCTTCATCTACTTTGATTAACCCCCACCTGTAATAAATTTCTGTTTTTTCAACATTGGATAAGCTTATCAACATATTTGTAATATTTTGAGCTACAACCTCGTTCGCTTTCTGACCAATAATTTCTTCATATTCTGTCAGAATCTCATTACTTATAATTAATGTATATTTTTTCTGGATTAGGCCTTCAAAAATTGCCCTGTATTTTGAGAGCTTGGGAATAGAAACAAGCATTACATTGGTGTCTAGAACGACTCTCATTTTATATTTATTTGGATGTCGCTCTCAGGTGTTCATTTAACCAGGTGTCCATTGTCTCATTTGTAAGGCCTTTTTCTTGCCAGACTTTATCCATCTCCTGTGTGGCTTTATCTGCAAAATATTTGGCCAGTAAGTCTTTTATTTCCAGCAATTGCTTTTCATTCAGATTGTAGCTGAAAAGCTTTACTAGTTCCAATTGCAGATTGGTTAATCTATTTTTATTTGTTGCTTGTTCCATTTTCGCAACCTCCGTCACTATTATATAATATTTTTTCTTTTTCGTCTCTAAAAATCCTGATATTTTTTTACTCAAACCTGGTCAAGCATTTCTCCCTACACCACCGGATTTCTTATCACTATCTTAAAATTATTTTTTTCTCTTCGCACTTTTTATCGCATTGTAAATGCCTTCGTGTGTCTTCGCGGCTGCTTAAATTTAACGCCTATTTTTTATCGTTAATTCCGAAGGCAGTCCAGAGGGGTTGTTCCATTTCCACTTTGACGGATACTTTGCTTTCACTCACCTTTTTCCCCAGCGTTTCCAAAACTCTTTGAAGTTCCGTTGTGGTTACTTTAAGCTCAGACCGCAGATGGTTTTGCTTATTCTTGAGCTCGATTGCTTTACCGGTTAACGTTTCTATTTCTTCAACGTAATTCTCATCCACACCCATCCGTCTTAACTGGGTCATAAAACGTTTTAAACCCCCGGTCAACATCCGGGCCATGTGAATTTTTTGGGCATATGAAATCCGTGACCAACGCATTTACATCCTCCTTAAGAAATTTCCAACTTTAACTGGAACCGGGTCCAGGTGGCACAACAACAAATCCATGTGGCACAACGTTTGTGCCAGGCGCAAAAGGTATTTTTGCGCATGCTTTCATCCGTGTATTTTAAACCGAAACACATCCTCTTGTCAAGTATTGATAAGCTTTTTCGCACGCAAATATACTCTTTTTTCCTTCTACATTGAATACGGTGAATTTTCCAGGATAATCTTAAAATTATCCTTAAGCAAGTTCATTTTTGCCCGGGAAAGTTTTATCCAGCGGCCGGTTATCGTCTATCTTATTTGAATCTTTCTTAATTGTTCCTGGTTTGCCCGCTATTAATCTTCCACAATAATTTTATTGGTTTCTGCTTTCATTTTAAAGGTACTTGTTGATAAGCCGTCTTATTTCTTCTGAACCGATATCCTTGTATTTCTTAAGTTCTTTGATTATATTGTCCAGGGCGCGAATGTATAATCCGTCTGCCAGGTCGGAAACCGTGTCAAGATGAGGGTATTTGCTGCCGAGCCGGTGTTTAAGGAAAGCCAAGCGATCTTCCTTATCCGGTAGGGGTATGGGAATCAGGCGTGTTTTTGGGGAGTTGGTATACAATTCCACCGGTATCATACTGTCTTGCAGTGCCACCATTACCAGGCGGTTGTTGGGGGTGATATTCTCGATCAGTTTCTCCAAACGGAGAATGATTTCGCACTCTTCCGCCTGGTAGTTTTGCTTGTAAGCTGCCAATTTATCCAGGTAAAAAATAACAGCCAGGAGGTTTTCATTGGTGCTGCTCAATTGTTTGCTCCATTTTGCCAACACGCGGGAAGGAGGAATTTTTTGTTCTTTAATGTCTTTTGGGGAGGTTGGCGTTTTATCGGGTGCGGTTCCTTCCAGGTCATCTCTCCTGAACGCGGATATCCCGGTTTTAGATACTTCCGATGGATAAAAAACCGGCGGACCCGCGGTCCATTCTCCCTTTACCGGGTCATAAAACGCGACCTGGTTAACGATCAGCGTCGAAGTCAGGGTAAGGTCATTGCTTATATCTAAAATCAATTCCGTAAGATTGTTATAAATAAGTTCCTTTGTCCGGTTGATATACTTATCCCGCACATTCCCGTGAAGAATAACTACCTCTTTGTGTTCCAACACCATTTTAAAATTATTTATCCAAACAGACATTTTTCACCTCCTGGGTCTTGAATTTGGTTTTTACCCCAAATTCTGCCTCTAAATATTTTGATACCTTATCGAACTCATCCAGGCATGTTTTGTTTTCATCTATCCTGGTTTTGATAGTTCTTTGCTCCAGGCAGTTGGGACAAACAATCTTACGTCTCAATTTCATTTTTTTTTAGCCGCGAAGAACGCGAAGTGGATGAGGCACGCAGGCTGCGAAGGATTTTTTCTTCAAGTATCCCGGTGAAAGCGATTCCTTCTTTTCCAATCACCAGTTCCATCTCCGAATATTCCTTCTCATCCGCAAGTTCTTTAAAATCCTGCTGCGAATAAGCATCGGAAAGGAAATAAATTCTCTGGTTGGAACTGCCTCTCCACATCAGGTTGGTTTTTTTATCTTCTTCGTATTTCCCATCGATCAGGATGTCCAGGAGAGAGAGTAATTTCTTGATATACGGATCATCATGATCATTCAGCTCTTCCAGGGTGAAACCTGTATAGCAGGCAATGGTAAGGCCGTTTTTTTTCAAGATACGGCTGAGGTGATATAGACCTTCGGCCTGGGTCATGGGTTCGCCGCCGGTATAGGTGACGCCCTCGATACCATCAACAGCGAGTATCTTTTTAGCCAGTACTTCAATTTCAAATATTTCCTTCTTGATAGAGGCCTGGAACTCTTTATTAAAACAGCCGGCACACCTGAAGGGGCATCCCTGTACCCAGATTACATACCTGGTACCAGGGCCATTGACTACTGACTTTTCTAACCGGACAGCGATATTAAGTTCTTTTTCCCTCACCTATTCATTTTAAATTAAAAATGAGTTTATTTCAATAGACAAATACCCCAAATTTCCCATCAACTTTTTCACAAAGGACCTTAAGTGCCTTAATTATATCACCTCTCGAATTTGTTTCGAATTTCGTGCTGCGAATTTTGGATTTTCACGGGTGCGGTTGAGTTTTTAGACTTTGACACACCCAGTATTATTCACTCTTATCTGCCACATATAGGACAGGGCCGTGTCGGGAAATGCGGGTGCCTGACTGTGTCTTTTCCACAAGAGTTAAAATTTGCTTACCCTCAGGTGAACGAACCGGAGCCGCTAATTTGCTGTTAGCAGGCAGTAGGTCTAATATATCCGGCAGTTCATCCAGGGCATAACAAAATAGGATTTTATTATATCCCTCTTGCACAACTTCTTTTAGGTCAACTTCACCTGCGGTAACCTCCACATTCTTAAATTCCTTTAGATTGAGCTTTGCCAGTTCCGCCAACTGCGGTTCGATCTCCACGGTTCTGACTTTTCCTCGTTCGGTGACAAGCTGCGCAGCCACAGCAGCACCGTATCCCGTACCTCCTCCTAATTCCAGGAAATAGTCGCCTTCGCTGAGATCAAGAAGATGATAGTTCACTGCATAGGCATGAATCGCCGAAAGCGTTGACGTATTATCCGGCAGCAGCGGCAACGTACGATCCCCGGCGGATTCCCAGAGGTATTTCTCTTCTACAAAACGTTCTCGCGGGACTTCTATAAGCGCATGCTCCAGGGATTGAGAAATCGGACCGAACCGTTTTATCACATCCTGGAGAGTCCTCGTGCGTTCTTGCTTTAGAAGCCCTACCACTTCTGGGTCCAGCCTAACATCGCCGTTTTCCCGGCCCGTTAATTGCTGCCACAGGTAAAAGTGACCGATCGTTCGGATACGCGCCAGCGGTTGAAGATATTTGAGTTGATGTTTAGTTGGGGTCCGGAAATGCTCTTCTGCATAACCCTTATAGGAAAACTTACGGGCGATATCCTCGAGGATAGGAAGGAAAAGCTCGGCCATCATTCGTTCACGGGTACGAAAGTCCAGGGAACCAGAGGGATCGATCCACATGGAGGTAAACTCCGGTTCGGAATAATTCCACCACCTGGGCCTATAAAAGCATGTTCCATAATGTTCTTCATAGTAAGAAGAATTAACATCGATGGGTGAGCCGGGGTAAAAGCGATAGGGATCTACGGAAAGAAAACCGGTCAACGGCGAGGTGCGGCTAAACAGCTTATGAATCCATTGAGCAGAACGTTCCATGCTTTCTGGGGTTTCACCCGGATGGCCCACGATAATATTCGCACCCCACGGCACTCCCACTGCCGCAGTTCGGTGGGCAAGCCGTATGAAACGTTCAAGGTAATCCTCAGCCTCTCCGGGTCCACCTTTATGGATGATCTTAAGCATATCCGCATCACCTGATTCAAGCCCGAACCCCAGGCCGAATTTGGCACGTTTGAAGTAATCGAAATCTTCATCTTCTAAAATATCGGCGCGGCTCAATGCCCAGATGGCACCCGCCGGAAGCGCCATGCGTTCGATTCGCTCCAGCATTTCCAGGCGCCAATCCCTGTTCAAACCAAAAAGCGGGTCGCTTAAGAAAAGTCTCCTGTCTTTTAGATTAATCCACTGGTGAAATCTGCGAATCTCCTCTTCGGCCCGGTGGAGAGAAAAGGCCCGCCACGTACGGGAACCCTTGGCAGCTTCCATGCAGAACGAACAATTAAAGACACATCCGCGGCTCAGGTAAAGGGTTACTTCATTCGTCAGCCTGGATGAAACAGGAAGATACCTGTCCAGCAGGTGCCAATCCGGAAGCGGCAATTGATCCGGGTCCTCCACCGGTTCCGGTCCAAGGGTACGTTCTTCAAGTCGCTCTCCCTTCTGCAGGGCCTCAACGATACGAGTCAACGGCAGTTCCCCTTCACCCACCACCACATAATCGAAAGGGCTGTCCTCACCAAGGAAATCCGAAGGGCGGGCACTGGCGTGATAGCCGCCTACCACCAGGCATACGGAAGAATTACGCCGCCGGATTTCCACACCCAGGTAAAAGGATTTCAAATAATCGAAGGAACTGTAACAAGAAATACCAATAAGATCAAATTCACTGTCGAAAAGGATATCGTTGGCAGGCCGGGGAAGTAACGCCTCATAGTCCAGGTCTAAAATACGCACCCGGGCCCCGGTCCACTCCTGGAGCGCTGAACCCAGGGCAACCAGATGGTTGTCCCCAAAGCTAAAATGTTCCCGGGAAAAATAGCCGGGAGAAACCAAAAGTACATCGATGGGATTTAAACTCATATTCCTCTACCCTGTTATTCAACATTTCAATATTCTTTCTCCAAAACCAGGCATAACATGTTGAGCAACAAAAGGGTCAAGTTCAGCGGGGGAACCGAAGACCCATTCAGCGGAAGCGCCGCATCCTCCCAGGCACATTGAAGCAAGCGGACATTCCTTGCAGAAATCCGGGATCTGTTCCCGGAACCGTTTCACTGCTTCGCTTGAAATGATGCTGTCAAGTGGCGTATTCCACAGGGAACCCACCGCTTGTTTTTGCAGTGTACATAAACGGACATTGCCATCCGGTCCAATGGCAAGTTGTGCATCCACTATACCTGCCGAGCATTGGCTGAATTTAATATTGGGAAACTCCTGGTAATCGAATACGCATGGGGGAATAGGCATGGTGTTGTAAACCTTTAACTTATATTGTCCGCTCTTTTGGTTGGCCGCAGTAAGTGCTTGTAAAACCTGGGAACGGGTGGGCAGCAGGGACATGACAATTCGCCGGGGGTCCCCGGACGGGTTAAACCGGTTAAAGGCAATTTGTTTGACCCCCAGGGATACAAAAAGCTCGAAAACCTCACCAGCCTGGTGAAAATTATGGGATGTACACAGGTAGGAACCTCCCCCGGTGACGCCAAAAATCCGCAGGCTTTCCAGGGCCTTTTTCACTTTGTCAAAGGTGCCTTTTCCGCACAGGAAATCGTGTGTTTGTGCATCGGCCCCGGCCAATGTGATTTGTACATAGTTAACTTTCTGGCGGGCCAGTTTTTCTGCTGTGTCGCGGGTTATAAGTCCCCCGTTGGAAATTATGTTTACACCTATACCCTCCTGGTTTGCCAGGTCGATAATCCGGTAAATATCAGTCCGTAGAAAAGGTTCGCCGCCGGTCAGTGTAAGGGAGTAGAGCCGAACTTGATCCATAACCAGGCAAAGGAGCTTTTCGATGGATTCGGAGTTGGGCTCTCCGATCTGTAAACCATTGTCTTCCCGCCAGGCATTGTAACAATAAGCGCACTGCTGGTTGCAGCGAGGGGTTAATTCAACGGATAACGAGCGAATCAGCGGTTTCTCTTGCATCTAGGCACATTTGCTGGGATTAGACTTAATTAACTCCCAGCAGCGGCTCAAGTTGGTACATCAGGGGGATAAACAGGGGTAAATGCTTAAGCAGGGATCAATGCTTAAGCAGATGTTGATTCCGCCTTTAGCAGAGTCAATCTCATTCTTCGACAAAACGCTTTTTACAAAAGCTTCACGTCTGGCAAGGATTGCCTTCGTGTCTTCGTCATGCTTTTTTTTGTCCATTATACGTTCCTCCTTTAAGTGGCGTCTCAAACGCATCCGTGAAAATCTGAAACTGTTTGTTCTAACTTTTGAGAATTTGGATTTTGTAAAAAAGGGATGGGGAAGAAAAATATCCTTATGGTGATAAACATGGTGGATCAACAGGAACAATTGATAAACATATTCCAGGAAGGGAACCACCTTTAACAGAGCTAATCTCTTTACTCGATAAAGCTCTCTTTACAAACTCCTCACGTCTGGCAAGAATTGCCTTCGTGTCTTCATCGTGCCTTTTGTCCATTTTACATTCCTCCTTTGATTGGATTACCCATTTATTTTACCATAATATATATCTAAAAGCAATAGTTTTTATCGATTAATCTTCAAAAAGAACCACTTCTGCCTACCCTTAAAGACTACCTCCTATATCCCTCTTCTGCCCAAAACTGAATAGTTACTTTTTATCCACATAAAGCAACAACATAATCGCCTAAAATACGAAGTACGAAGTCACGGAGAGACCAAACAAATCCAAATATCCTAAATTCAAGAGGCCGAGAACCAATCACGGATTGAGAGGTAGAATTCTTTCAGGGAATCGGGCACCATTTCAATTGAAGCCAACCAATCCACTAACGTATCGATGTCTTCACCTTGAGGTATATTTTCAACCTTCCAGGGAAGCGCAGCAGCCAGGGCTTTACAGGTAGGAGGAAGGCACCCCTTAACCCAATTGCAAAACCGGTCTCGATATTTTTCCTTGAACAGCCAGGCTTCGATGGATAAGGCCATGATTTCGGGTGCCATATGATAAAAATACCCTTCCGTGTCTCTTCGAGTGCTGTGTAATCTCTCAGTGCCCATAAAAGCCCCCGGGAGGTTTATCACTTTACTCAAAACATATTCATGGCATCCCTGCATAACCGGTGCCCAGGCAGGAACATCCAATTCGTTGTCAGGCAGGCCGATAAAAATCAGGGGTTCTTTTCCAGGCCAGAGAAGACGGCCGAAACGCCTTAAAGGATGGGAGACCTTGAAACGGGAATCAGCCAGTCCCTTTACTTCATTGACAATTGTTGAAAACTCATTTTCCAGCACCGGGATTTGCTTTTTGTACAGGGGAACAATATGTTCCAGGTGCAGCTCCTGGTAACCCGCTTTCGCCTCGCTCCACAGGGCAATGCGAAATAACTCCAGTAATTCCACGGGAATATATTCAATAAGGAAATCAGCCATTTGTTTTTTCTTGGGGTCTTTCCAGGAAATTTGATCGAACGTGGATTCAATGGTTCCGTTAAAATCATCAAAGTTGTTAAAAAGCAGGGGAAATCGATTAAGATGAAACGCTTTTTCTGTCTTGTTATACAGTCCTGTAATAAGAGGAGCATCTGAAAGTAATGTTCGTTGTTCAGGTGCTGTTGGAGAGAATCGTTGATTTACCCAATGGATGTATTTGGAGTCGTAGAGGCGGCCGGCGTCCCTGGGATCCACCGGGAGATTTGCCAGCACATGAAAGACCAGGTCATACCAGCAAGAATATTCCAATGGATAAGTTAAACTCAACGCCAATTACCTCGAATAATAACTTACCATAAATTGGCAAGAATAGCAAATCCCGCGTACGGCGCATAGCGTGACGGGCCTAAGAATAAAAAGGAGACATAAAAAGGGGACAAAAGGGGACAAGTGAAAAAACGTGATCGATGTAATGAATGCGATGGGTTATGATGCAGCCGCCATAGGAAACAAAAAATTAAGAATCGTCTGAAATTACTTTTTCTATCCGCGTCTTGATATAAGAAAAAAATGGGTTATAACGAACCCTTATTAGATCGGAAGGATCAATGACCAGAATATCTTTCTCACCTTTTGCGTTAAGTGTCCCTAATATCGAATCCTGGCCATAATATTCATCTTTCGGTGATATTGGCATACATACATGCGAGAGTGCAAAAACATCTTCAGGCCACTTTAGTTCGCTGTCACTTTCTCCCTCGTTTGAAACAACTATTAGCCGGGGCTTGAAATCGGAACGTTTTTTTATTTCATCCAGCAGGTTGTCTGCAGGTTCTGAATTAATAAAATCTTTAAAATTGCGATTGATGTCAAAAAGTACAAGTTCGCTTTCTTCTGTGCCAATTTTATCCATCAAATCAACTAAATCTTCGGTACTAACAGTAGCATCCACAATCGATTGAAAAGCATAAATCAGGGGCTTGTTTTGAAGATTATCTGAATTTGAGACCAGTTTCTTAACAAGCTTTTTGTTCTCCTTTGTCAATTCATAGATCTGATCACCTGCATTTTTAGGAAACGAGTTGTATTTACAGGGATCATATTCCGGCTTTATATCTTTCCATTTGAATTTTCTAAAGTATGGTATCCAGCTTATCAGTTTATGCCAGTCGGCAAATTCCGCAAACCAGGATACACCGATGGCAGGGGAAAATAGGAACAGTTTATCAGGTGCACCCGATGTAAAAGTGTCCAATACATATCTTAAAGTTAATGCCCCACCAGTGGAAAATCCCCCCACAAAAAATTGAGGGTCTTTGTCCTTATATTTACTTATCTCTTTGCGGACCATATCAGCGACAAATTTAACGGCATCATACCAATCTTCCCATTTTACATCCAATAATGCCCCGGGAGTCGTCCCATGACCCGGCAGCCTAAGACAAATAACATAGTATCCGTTTTCTGCAAATATTTCCGCTATTGCCTTTAAGTGGTAGGGAGAATCAGTCAACCCATGAATTAGCAAAATACCGCCTTTCTTGTTATCGTCCGGGGGAAAAAGATGAAATGAGCTATTTAAATCATTACCGTCTTTATACGGTGAACATATGTTTTTTCGTATGTATCTGTTGAAGCCTTCCCCTTCCTCGACCTTAACTTCTTCATAGATTTTCTCAAGAAATTCTTTTTCTTTTGCCAAATAGTCTGAAAACGTATCGCAACTATTCCGGGTTAAGTTGTCTTTGATAGTCGGAGGGTTGTACCATTTTTGCCGGTCGTCTAGCCTCGATTTCCCCATAGGGATATTGCCCTAACGTATTTTGGTGGGCGGGAAGTAATTT
>WVZO01000144.1 GCA_011772425.1 Candidatus Aminicenantota bacterium | reverse complement strand
CAGGGTGCTGACCTCCAGGAGTCTAATCTTCAGAAGACCGCTCTCCAGAGGGTAGATCTCAGTGAGACCAATTTCAAGGGGGCCAATCTTCAAGATGCAAATCTCTGGGGGGCTGATCTCAAGGGAGCCAATTTTCATAATGCAAATCTTCTCAGGGCAAAACTTGATGTGACCAATCTCGGGGAAGCCAAACTCCAGGGAGCCAATCTCCAGGGAGTCGATCTCCGGGAGGTANNTGGGGCTGATCTCCAGGGAGCCAATCTATCTAATACGAATCTGCAAAAAGTCGATTTGTCAGGTACCAAAAATATAACGGTTAAAATGTTATCAAATGTGATTTCGCTTTACCAGGTTAAAGGCTTAGACCCTGAAATAGGAAGAGATTTAAGAAAGAAGAAACCAGGGCTATTTGAAAAGCCCCAAGAATAATATTCAAAAGCCCATCTGCCAAAAGAGCACAGGCGAAAAGGTGTGGGGTCTGTTCTTTCATCATAGCAAAAAATGGAAATGGAGAAACGGAGAAGAGAAGAAGTAGATCAGTGATTCAGTAAATCATTGGGTCAGCAGGTAGTAGGTAGTGAGGAAACGGAGAAGGGAATAATAGTTTATCGCCGTAAGGCGTTTTATACTTGCCCGAAGGGTACCTTTTACCCGTTCATGTTTTCTTTCTTTTTTTTCTTTTTTTCCCTTTTCGAGCTCTTTTCTTTTTATTTTTTTCAGTGGATGTGTACAGTACTTTTTGTCCTGACTGGGTATACCTGTTGTCTGATTTAAAACATGCCCACCATGACATCTTGTCATGAATATCATCGGGAAATCGCCGCTCCAATTCCGCTCGCGTCTCTTCAAGTGTTTTTTCCTTGCCTTGTTTTAAACCTCTTTCAATATCTTCACGGCATATAAAAAAGGAGGCAATCAGACCTTCCTCATAAGCTTTATCGATATGGTGCATCAGCTCTTCCGGGTATATGTTGTACGCGACACGGGCAAAGGTTGTAAAAAGAAGGTCACTGCCTGACTTTTCTTCGTATAGTATCGGAAAAAGGGAATCGAGAAATTGAACGATTTCATCCCTGGGGATATCACCGAAGACCGCAAAAAATACCAGGGCTTCCATGGCGGCGGATCGGCAGTATTCATTTATATTGGTGTCAAAAATCATGGATTTAATTCCTTCCCAATTCCCGCCGCTGGNNGCAATTCTTCCGTTGGGGTATCTCCAAAAAGGTCGAAAGGAAGCTCTCCCGGCAGTTTAAACAACTTAATAATAGTATCATGAGCGCCTGTTTCTTTAAATTGGGCCAACAACATGACTGCATATATATGTGCGTAGGATTTATTTTCTTCCCGGGCATAATATCCGGGATTAGAGAGGACCGTTTCAAGAATTGTCAATAAGTGGGGTGTTATCTCTTGTTTTCGTTTTATGGCCTCATCAACCTCGAAGTGCTTGTATACACTGTCAAATGTTTCAAAGGCTTGTAATATGTCTGGTATGGTCAATTCTTTATTAATCATTTTTCATCTATTAATTTTAACATGTCGAGGTCATAAAGTCACGCCCCGTGCATATCTTTCACATAAGTCCTCAAAATTTGTCAATTTCAAGGAGTCTAATTCCTCAAAATTGCGCAATTTCTATCATTATTATGACTCAGTGAGAAAAGAAAGGAAATTAGGTTAAGGTTGAGGGGAATAAGGGAAGGGAGAAAGAGAGGAAACGGAGAAAATTAGAAACGGAGAAAAGAATAAGTTGATCAGTAATTCAGTAAGTTAGGTCGAAATCAGGAGCGAATTTTTATTCCCAGTTTTTCGAGCTTTTGCGGCGTGTCGGCCAACGCTATCCGGCATATCCTCTTGAAATCCCTCATCCATGCCTTGAACTCCAAAAACGCCAGGTTGCGCTCTTCAGTGGCTCGAACCGCCTCACCTTTCAGCATCTCATGATGAGCCGCCGACTTTTCCACTTCACCCACCAGCCGCAGACCTTCTTCCAGGTCCGCGTCAGTCACGCCGAATCCCGCCAGTTTCTCCATGACTTCCGTGTTGGCCCGGGCATTGGCGTAAAACTGCCTGGCTTCTTCCATCCAACCGGATAAGGTCCGTTTGGACTTGCCTTCCATTGCCAGGGTTTTCAGCAGCGCCGGATATTTGCGCAAAGCCACCCACGATACATTCCGGTAAGTACTGTATCTATCCCTGGCTTGTTTCACGATTTTTCGATGAACCTCCCCGGCTTTTAGCTGGTCCGCAACTTTTCTCTTTTTCTTCTTGCTCAGTCGATCCAGCCGGCCGTGGAGCTTCTTGCCCTGCTTCAACCGCTCCCGGTCATATGCAAAACGTTTCAATGCCGCCGATATCTCTTTATCCCTCCCGGCATTAACAATGGCTATTATGGATTCGTTCAAGAATTTTTCGATCTTTATATTGCCTAAAGACATCGCTCTTTCCTCTAGCTTAAATTATATTACACCATTTTAATTTGAAATTGCAACAAAAAAACAACAATTTTACATTATCCAATGGCATTGTACCGCTAACCACTGATATTGTACCGCCATCCAACGGCATTGTACCGCTGACTAATGATATTGTACCGCTATCTAACGATATTGTACCACTGACTAACGATATTGTACCGCTAACTAATGGCATTGTACCACTGACTAACGATATTGTACCGCTAACTAATAATATTGTACCGGTACAATGTCATTAGTTAACGGTACATCGTCATTGGTCAATGATACATCATCATTGGTCAGTGGTGCATCGGCATTAGTCAGCGGTACATCATCATTGGTTAGCGGTACATCGTCATTGGTTAGCGGTACATCATTATTGGTTGGTGGTATAATGTCATTTTTCATTGTCCTGGATGTTTGCCGGTTGCAGTATTTGCAGTTGAAGGTTTCCCCTCCCCCCACGCCGCAACTCCCGGTGAACGGGGATTAAAACTTTACTTGATGGATTTGCCGGCGAAACGGTTCACTTAAGGAAACCTTCGATATGCCCCGGAGGGGCATTTGCGGCCGGGGGTGCCACCCCCTTGCGGCTGGGGGTGCCACCCCCTCCGGTTTAGGATTTGACTTTGATCCCCATTTTTTCCAGTAATTGGGGCGAATCAGCCAGTGCCACCCGGGCAATGGCTACCAGGTCCGCTACCCAGGCTTCCAGGGTGTCCAGTGCTTTGTCCCTCTCTTTAGTGGCTAACTGGGCATCGCCGGATTCATGGATTTGCTTGATTTTTAATGAATGAACATCTTCAACCTTTTGTTGGGCAGCCGTCAAAATATCCGTGGTTAAACCGAATTTTTCCAGCAAGGGAGGTGCATCCGGATGTTCGAGGCACACGGAATAAAATTGCCTGGTCTGGCCCAACCAGCCGGTATAAGTCACTTTCCGTTCATCATCAAGTTCCGCCTCTCTCAGCAGATAGCCATGATTTCTAAAAGCCACCCGCGCGACATTAACATGCAGCATAGAGAGTGTGGCGGCTTCATTCAACGCTGCCTGGAAACCCTCGGTAGCAGCAAATTGTTCACCGTATTCCTTTTTCTGGAATTTTTGCAGATCGAACGCCGTATTGTACAACTGGAGACCTTCACCGATACGGATTTCCGTATAACCGAAGGGAAACAAAGCCGCGTTGATCTTATTGTCGTCCCGGACTGTAATGATCTTTAAATGAGCATCAGCCAGCCGGGCATCGATAGATTGATTATCTAACAATACCATTTTAAAATCCTCCGTTTTTAATTTATATTTTACATCTAATCGGCCGACTTAGATTGTAAGTTTCATTTTATGCCCAATAAAAGTAGATGTCAAATGAAGTTCTTGAGGGGTAACATCATTGCATCGCCGTTGACGACAGCGAAAAATGTTATCTGATAAGCTTCTCCAGGAACCAGTCAAAGGAAGAAAATATCAGATTTTTATCTATTTTCAGATCCCTCTGACTCCACTTTTCTGTTTTTCTTTGCTGCTTCTTCCATCCTCTTCTTTCTCTCCTTTCTCTTCTTGTCCTGTTCCGCGAGAATTCTGCTTAATTTCGCCGGGGTAACGGGAAAACAACTCTTGAATGCTTTGGTAAAGGAGCCGCCGTCACTGTAATCAAGCTTTTCCGCTACCTTTTTTGAGGTAATTCCCGGGCTTTTGGTTATTATTTCAAAACCCCTCCTGACCTTCTCATGGATGATGAATTTCTGGATGGTGGTATAATAGTCCCGGTGGAACACCCGGGAAAGATGTTCAGGCGTAACCTCAAATTCCTCTGCCAGTTTTTCTACAGTCAGACGCTCATAATCCTTGTTCTTGCAATTGCGAATCCTCGCTGCCACCCGGTCCGATAACCGTGGCTTTTTAGATTTTTTCGACTTCCTTTTCACGTTTCATTTACCTCTTTTTAGTTTAATATACTTATACGGATCAAGATTAAAAAAAGTTTTTTTTCTTCTTTTTTTTGTCTTCTTCGTGTCTCTTCGCGTTCATTCGCGGCTCAAAAAACTACCGGAAGATGAACCCTTCTTTCAACGGATCCAACGGGTCAAAATAAAACCGGTTCTCACCAGTAATCCAGGCACTGCCGGAAACCTCCGGTATGACCGCCGAATATGGGCCAAATTGAGTGGTTTCCACGACCTTCACATCCATACAAGTGCCCAGAATGCTTTCAATAGTAATGGTTTCACCCTGTTCTAATTCTCCTTTTGCATAAAGAATCGCCGCACGGCCGCTGACTCCCGTACCCGTGGCCGAACGGTCCACTTCTCCTTCCGCAAATATACACACATTCCGGCTGTGATGCGATGGGTCCTCAGCATCACCGATAAAAATAGTACCGTACAAAAAACTTAAGTCCTCCTCAAACGGATGTTTGATTTCAAACCGGTCCATCACTGCATATTTAATACGCCGGCCATAATCAATAAGCCGCTGGTAATCCGAAGCGTCCAATTTCAAACCCAACGGCCAGGCATAACAGTAAGCATAAAAGGCCCCTCCATACCCCACATCAAATCTGACGTTTCCTATCCCCGGCACCTCTACCTCATGGTCCTGTAGGGGCATAAATGAAGGAACATTACGGAAAGAGACATGTTTGACTTTCCCGGTGTCTTTGTCACGGTGTCCCGTGGCTGTCACACGCCCGGCAGGGGCGTCGATTCTTACCACCGGCTCCTCTCCCTCTTTCTGAAGCAGCCCGGTATCCAATACCAACGTAGTCAATGCGATAATGCCATGACCACACATGCTGCTGTACCCTTCATTGTGAAGAAAAAAAACACCGAAATCACCATCCGATGTGATGGGCTCAGTAATCACAGCACCATACATGTCCGCATGACCCCTTGGCTCCCACATGGTCCCGGTGCGAATATAATCATAGTTGCCCCGGAAATAACGCCGCTTCTCCAATATAGTTTCACCCTTGATCTCCGGTAAACCCTCCAAAAAAACCCGCAGCGGTTCGCCACCGGTATGCATGTCTACCGTCTTAATTACCAGCCAATCCCCTGGCGGTTCCCAGTTCCAGTTTTTTATTATTGACATCGCTTTCTCCTTGCCTTCGGCGACCAGGGGCTCTTTTTATAAAAACCGCCCCTGGACCCCGCAAAAATTTTTTATAAGCCGGCTGTCGGCGGTAAATTATGTTTCAAATACCGGGTCAACAATTCATAAAGATGCCGGGTGGTGTTTTCTCCCTCTCTTATACCGTGAGAACGATTGGGATAAGCCATCATAGTAAAAGGTTTATTGTGCTCAATCAATTTGTTGATCAACCGTTCAGTACCCTGGTAATGAACATTGTCATCACCGGTACCGTGCACCACCAGCAGATTGCCTTTTAATTGATGGGCAAACGTAATGGGTGAACCTTTTTCATACCCCTCTTTATTGTCTTCGGGCAGGCCCATGTACCGCTCCTGGTAAATGGAATCATAAAGCCGCTGGTCAGGTACAGGCGCTACGGACATGCCGGTATGATAGAGGTCAGGGTAACGGAACATGGCATTGAGAGTCATAGAACCGCCGCCGCTCCAACCCCAGACACCGATTCTTCGGGAGTCTATATAAGACCGGTTTTTAATAATGGCCCGCACTGCTGCGGCCTGGTCTGTGGATGCTAAGATTCCAATCTGACGGTAAACACATTTCCGCCATTCGCGGCCGCGGGGGGCAGGCGTGCCGCGATTGTCCACACTCATTACCATATAACCCTGCTGCGTCAACATCACATACCAGAGATACGAATTACCCCGCCATCGATCCAATACCGTTTGACCCCAGGGTTCTCCATAAACATAAAAAAGCACAGGATAACGTTTAGACGGATCAAAATCCGGCGGCTTCATGCACCAGGCATCCAACAGTATACCTTGCCCGATGTCCACCCGGAAAAACTCCACACCATGACGCTTCAACACTTCCAATTTGTCTCGCAGTTTTTTATTGTCCACCAGCGTTCTTATTTTCTTGTGCCCGGGCATGCGCACCAACTCTTTCCGAGGGGGTGTTTCAAACGACGAGTAAGTATGAAATGCCCATTGGCAATCCGGCGAGAATTGGTAACTATGAGAGCCTGGTATATTTATAGGGGTCAGTTGCTGGGCCTTGCCCTGCCCATTCAACCGCACCCGGTAAAGGTAACACCGCCTCGGATTTTCCGGGGATGCAGTGAAATATAACCAACCCTTTTTTTTATCTACTTCCAGCACGTCTATCACATCATAATCACCGGGAGTAATCAAACGGATGTCTTTACCGGACCGGGAAACCACATAAACATGCCGCCACCCATCCCGCTCACTGATCCAGATGAAACGTTTCCCTTTGTTTAGCCATTTAATCTCATCTACCACATCTACCCAGGTGTCATCTTTTTCCACCAGGATTGTTCGGACTTGACTGGTGTTAATATTACCCAAAATCACCCAATCGGTGTTTTGCAGCCGGTTGAGTCGTTGGAATACGATTTCTTCCGAATTGGCCGCCCATTCCATGCGGGCAATGTAATGATTGCGAGAATCACCGGGAAGCTTAAACCAGCGGGTCGCACCCTCTTCCGCTGAAACAACCCCTATACGGCAGGCCGAATTGGTTGTCCCCGGCTTGGGATACGGTATAGAGGTAACTTCGGGATAAATAGAATCCGTGTTGTTGATGAGTTTGAAAATACCTACTCTATTGGAATCCAACTGCCAATAAGCGATGTGTTTACTATCCGGACTCCAGCGAAACCCATCCCGCATATGGAATTCTTCTTCATAAACCCAATCAAAAGTCCCATTAATAATAGTTTTGGAACCATCTTTAGTCAATTGAATGATTCGCCGCTTTTCGGATTTGTTTACCAAATGCTCTACAAAGATGTTGTTTTTGTGCACGTAAGCCACCCGTGTACTGTCAGGTGAAAATTTTGCAAACATTAACGAAGAAGACTTTGCATCGCCGCCCAGTTTCCACAGTTCCTGGTTTTCCAGGTTCAATACCCAGTAATCGCCGCGTGTTTTCTGTCGCCAAACCTTTTTGGAATTGGTGAATATAAGCAGCCATTTTCCATCATCAGACCATTGAAAATCGTCGATTTCTAACGGTGAATCCTGGCCTTCCGGGATCAACCGGGCAGCCGCAACCTCGATTCGCCGCTTACCGGTTTTGGGGTCATAATGCACAATGTCCTTTTCCTTGTCTTTGCCGGCCGAATCCTCCAGGATAATATAACCGCTTTTGTGCTTGAGCCAACGGGCCTGGCCAAATTCTTCCGGGGTAAATTCCTCAGAACTAAATATCCGCTCAAGGCTCAATAACGAAGGGTCTGAAGACGCAGCTTTTTCATCCGAAAACACCAGCCCCGATAAAAATACAATCGATAATACAAATGCAATGGATATCAAAAAAATGCGTTTTTTCATAATTCACTCCTTTGATGTTTAATTCTACTGTCCAGGTAATTCATTGTCAACCCCTCGGCGAGGGGGGCCATAGAAGGCCCATCCGGGCCATCTAAAGGTTTCCTTACTTGAACCAACCAGCCGGGAGACCTCCTTTGTAATTGATATGAATCAAAAAAAGGGATGTTGCTTCAAACGTTTAGGGAAACCTTAAACTTATCTATTCACCTTCTTCTCTTCTTACCTTCGTGTCCTTCGTGCCTTCGTGGTTCATCTATTTCATCTTTGCTTTTATTGAAAAAATGAATTAAAATGAAAGTGCTATGGAGCAAGAACAATTTACCGTTGACCTGATGGAACAAAACAGCACGTGGTACTTTTCCGTTGATCACAAAGATCAACAAGAATACCTGTATAAAAAACGCAGCGGCCTGCTGCAGCGGAAAACCAATAAAAACACAGCCCGTATCAGCAATTCTGTTGAACTTAGTTCCGTATCAGAAGCAAAACACTTTATTTCCGGTAATGTGACTGCCGCCGCGTTAAAAGTTCGTGACAAAGACAAAGATATCCGTCTGCTTTTTCATCCTGACAAAATCCTCCGGGACAATGAATATGTCCTGGACACCCTTCGCCACTTGACCCCCATGGAATGGAAGGTCATATTCAGGGCCATTCATACCGGCCGGGTGATTATTAAAAAAGGATGCAAAGAAAAAAAATCCAATTTTACTTATTTCAGCATATTGATCAAATTAAGACTCAAAGACCAACGAGATTTTATCGAGATAGGCGAAGGATCGATCCAGGCTCTCAAGTTCAACCAGGATGGCTTGAGTTCCCGGTTAAAAAAGATTGTGGAAAATCATAAAGCCAGCACTCGTGCATCCCTTGAATTCACTGACAAAGTGCCGGTGATTTTAAATTCCGGTGACGGGGCGATTCTATTTCATGAAATCCTGGGTCATTCTTTGGAAGCTGACTATATTTACCACGGCCAGACTCCGATTTTACCGGCGGATATCGGGAAACCCATTGTATCCAAAAATGTCACCCTGGTAACCGGGCACCCCGGGGATACGTTTTTCAAAGGTATCTCCTGCGATGATGAGGGGGAAGCAATCAAACCCCTGACCCTGGTGGAAAAGGGAGTGCTGCGGCATTTGATTTCCGATGGATTTTATAAACAACGGTTAAACATAGAAGACTGTGGTCATTGCCGGGTGGAGGATTTCACCAAAGCGCCACTGCCCCGGATGTATGCTCTTTACCTGGAACCTGGGGGATACCACCCGGAAGAATTAATCGCCTCCACTCCCTATGGAGTATATGCCGAGGAATTTGGAGACGGGAAAGTTTTTTTTCATAAAAATCTTTTTTATTTTCATATCCGGGAGGCCTGGCTGATCGAAAAGGGGGAATTATCTGCTCCCCTGGGCAGTATTGTGGTGCGGGGTAATATCAGGGAAGTGTTGAATTCCGTGGACATGGTAGCTAATGATTTTCGCTATGATAAAGGTATCAGTTATTGTTTTAAAAACAGCCAGACCCTTAATGTAAGGGTAGGGCAGCCCACGGTTAAGATCAGTAATTTATACATTACAAAGGAGACTGTCATTTAATACCCATACATGCCGGGGTAAAATGACATCAATTTGGCATGATGTTTAGAAGCATGGTACGATGACTGTCCGCATAACAAAAGTTTTTGGAAGTCCAGAAACCTTTTTTCAAAAAGGTTTTTGGCCGCCGGAGGCCAGGGGCTCTTTTTATAAAAACCGCCCCTGGACCCCGCAAAAATTTTTTATACATGGTCAGCCTGTGTTACGATGTTTCAGTCATCCTACCCCATTGGTTTCATTTTACTTCTTTCTTTTTTTCTTCTTCGTTCCATCAATCCATCACTCCATGCTCTTAATGATCTCTATGAAATCAGACGCTTTTAACGATGCGCCACCGACCAATGCACCATCCACATTGGGCAGGGCTAGAAGCTCTCCACTGTTATCCGGTTTAACCGAACCACCATATAAAATACGCACAGAACCGCCTACCTGACCCCCAAACTTCATGGAAAGGGAAAAACGAATCAATCGATGCGCATCTTCTACCTGGTCAGATTTTGCCGTCTTGCCTGTACCAATAGCCCACACCGGTTCATAGGCAATAATAATCCCACTCACTTGTTCAGGTGTCAGTTCCAATAACCCAACGGTGAGCTGTCTGCCAATAACAGACGCCACCTGTCCTTTTTCTCGTTCCTCCAGGATTTCACCTACACACATAATGGGGGTTAACCCATTCCTAAGAGCAGCTTTTAGCTTTTTATTTACGATCTCATCGGTTTCAGCAACGTACTGCCTGCGTTCCGAATGACCCACAATCACATAATCGGCACCCGCGTCTTTGATCTGTTTCCCGGAACATTCACCGGTAAACGCGCCCTGGTCCTCAACATGTAAATTCTGAGCAGCAACACCGATATACGATTCTTGCAAATGCTCGGCAACTTTTTGTAAACACAAAAAAGGCGGCGCGACAATGATATCCACTTCACCAGGAAACGGCAGCCCATAATGAATCCCATCCACCAGTTCAATGGCTTCGGCTATCGTTAAATTCATCTTCCAGTTTCCAGCAATGATCGGCGTTCTCATGTTTATGTCTCCGGCAGTTGTTAACCATTAATTTAGGCCAAAAATCGAGAATTAATTATAACATAGGTTTCCAGCTTTCTCCAAAAAATCTCAAAGATCGCTTTCTGCCTGTCACCTTCTTCTACCGTGTCCGACATGGTAGACTCGACGTTATTGCCGGATCATCATCAGGATCCCTTTGATCGCTTGCTAATCGCGCAGGCCGCTAACAATAATGCCTATTTGGTAACCAGGGATAAAATAATTTCCAAATACGATGTTGAAACCTTTTGGCTGTGACGTAGACAACTTGACTGTCGCCAAAACCCAAAATTCGAAGCACGAAGCACGAAATCCGAAACAAATCCAAAACTCAAATGTTCAAAATTCAAAACAAAAAGAACCTGGCACGTTGGTCTTTTCTTCTGTTTTAGTCATTTGAATTTGTTTCGAATTTCGACATTCGAATTTCGGATTTATTAGCCAAAAATTTTCTTGAAGGGATAAATCTGCCTGGGAAGCGGATCCCCGTGCTGTTGGCAGGGAGTCAGGGACCCGTGGGAAGGTGGTTCCAGACCCGTAGGAACGGGTTCCCAGGCCGTAGGAACATGGTTCCAGGGCCGTAGGGACGGCTACCTG
>WVZO01000571.1 GCA_011772425.1 Candidatus Aminicenantota bacterium | reverse complement strand
CTACTGTTCTCCCATGGCTGCTTCTATCATTTCTTTATGTTCTTTTTTAAGGTCGTGGAAGTAGAGCAGTGCTTTATACCGCAGAATAGGGACCCGTTCCATGAGTTCCACCATCTCTTTGACATCATCCGGCGGTCCAGGGGATGGTTCCGGCTCTTTTTTTGTTTCTTTTAGATGCATCGGTCCTTCATTGAGAAGCAGCCAGTTGAGGGAAATATTGAAATGATTTGCCAGGTTATACAGGGTCATGAGTTTGGGAGGTGTTTCGCCGTACTCGTTGCGGGCATAACTACTTCTCACTACGCCGAGGCGTCCGGCCATTTCCCCGGGTTAAATTTGAAGGATTTGCGAATCTTACTCAGTTTGTAACCGATGTCTTTCATTAAACTCTTTTTGTCCATTTTTTAAACCTCTTAACTTGATGTAATATTATATTATACGTAAAAAAATCTTAAATGGCTATCATCAAGGTTATTTTCTGTGCGTTTTTATTATATCCCGGGGTCAAAACAATAATAATCCGTGCGGTTTTGTTATAGTCCTGTGCGTTTTTAATCACTGGACATGCGGTTTTGTTATAGTTCCGGATTGTTTTTGTCAGTAAACTGTGCTGTTTTGTTATTGTTTGAGGTTGTTTCGGTTATAAAGTGTGCGTTTTTGATATAATCCTGTGCGATTTTGATATATATCTGTGCGTTTTTGTTATACTTTGATCCGGTGTCGATGACTCAGCGTGCGTTTTTGTCATTGTCTCAAACTGTATTGATAATCTAGAGTGCGTTTTTGTTATGCTTTTGTGCGTTTTTAACCCTAAACTGTGCGTTTTTGTCATATTTTTTCGCCGGATTGTCTCATACTGTGCGTTTTTGTGATCCCTGTAATGCAGGTATATCGCATTTTGGCGGAAAATACCCGGATTATTTGCGGCGTGTTTACCTACTTAAGATATCTGGAAGTGAGGGAAATTGGATTTTTACCTGATACTTTTTTCTCTAAAGAATAGTTTCATTCAATTTCAAGATAAGCAAGATTCTTTCTATAATCAAGATAAAGGCCAAATCTATCCAAAAGGTCTTTGAAACCTATTATTAAAGGGACCTCACTGGAATGAGCCAGATAAGACTTAACTTTTATCTTATCTGTACTCTGTTCTTGATCAAGAAGAATACAAGAAACTTCACCAATAGTAACGGGAAGAGAACATTCCCGTTTTGGGACTACGCCTCTTACAGCATAGTCTTTTATCTTATTAACTTCTAACACTGACCATATATGGTAAGGGATTACAGAAACCGGAGCTCCTGTATCCAGGATCGCTGAGTACGAGTCAGTATAATCACCATCAGATATAAAGGCAATCTCACAGAAGAGCCGAATGATTGCAATATCAAGGTTTACTAAATCAGGATTATCAAACTTCCGAAAATGGAGCCTGATCCGTTTAGTAAACATGGGAACCATCCTCCAGGAATATGACAGGAATATGCTTCTTTCCTGTTTTCGCCTTAATTTCTTCTACCTTTCCAAGATCAGATGAGGCACCGATTATCTTCTTATTTAATACAGCAATCCACATATTTGCATACTCTTCCAACAATTCCGAATAATGTTCAAATACCCATTCTTTATCTTCCCAGAATCGTTTGGGTAATTTTATCATATATCACCTCCACTATCTCTTAATTTAACATCAAAACCAAAAATTTTCAAGTACACAATGAGATAAAAAAGAGAATCAAAGCAGTTTAGAATTGATTTTTTTGCCTGTCCCCTTCCTTTTTTGTAATCCCCATTAGCTTTTTTCTTTTCTTTTTCCAGGCATGGGGGTGGGGGCATCGATTTTAAAATGTTAATCATTGTTTCTAGCGTTTACCTTTTCGATTTAATTCAACCTGTTGAAACTTCGCTTTAAGCTCCCGGGCGAGGGAAGCCGGGATTTCTTTTAAATACCATCTCAATTCGATCATGTGCTCTTCTTCCTCTTCGGTCCGCTGGGTTTGAGCCACCAATTGTTCGTACTTCTCCAGTTTATTTTTGATGATTTCCGAGTATTTATCACGGTCAAAATAGCTCTCAACAATACCGTCGTAAGAGTAACCGGATAAATCCTCTACCATCAGGCGGTTTTCCAGGTCGTAAATGACTGCATCAGCAATAGAGTTGAGTATAAACGGAGAGTGTGTGGTGACAATAAATTGAATCCTGGGAAAGAAACGGGTCAAAAAAGGAAATACTTTTTTCTGCAAATCGATGTGAAGATGGGTTTCCAACTCATCGATCAGGACTACTCCCTGCACATCATAGCTCTTTGTCCAGTGCTTTTGCATTCTCAAAATGAGATCCGTGACGATGTTTATGAATGCGGAATACCCATCAGCCAGGGTATTGAAATCAAAAGGTTCTTTGTCTTTTTGAAGTATTTTAAAATTATAATTTTTCCTGTCAAATTCGAGACGGAGAGTCGGGTCTTCAAAAATCTCTTTCAGAGTTTTTTCAAACATATCAAACCAGCTTTCAATGTTTTTTACGGCTTCGAGATCGTTTTCTTCCCTGGAAAAGGACTTTTCTGCCTTAAGATTTACAATATACTGGATAAATTCCTTTCCCGGGCGGTCGGGTAAGTAGTATCTATCAAGCAAGTTTACTTTACTTAAACCTTTTGGAGTTCTCATTTCTGACTGGCGCCTGGCGCGATAATTGGATATTATAAAATGTCCGCTGTTAATGTATTCATGAATTTTTTCAGCCAGGGTAAACAGTATTGAAATATCCCGTTCAGCATCAACAGGTTCGTCGGGTATTTCTCCAATTATAAGCGAGCCCTTGAAAATTTTAGTCAACCGATTTATTAAACTTTCCAGCACCGAGGTCTTTCCGCTTCCGTTTTTCCCGGTCAGGATCAAATGTTTCCGCTCGTCCTTTGAGAGGGGGATATGGATGTTTTCCAGGTGCCTGACTTTGTGAATGGTGATGTCGGTTATAAAGACCTCTTGTTCATTTTTTTTACTTCCTTCGGAAGTTTTTACTTCATTCATTTTTTCAACCTATGTTTTGGTTTAGATACCCGTTACCGGGAATCTATTCTTTTTATACCTTTTTTTTAAGACAATTTCAATAGCATATTTTTCTTTTATATCATTTCCGGCGGCATCCTGTCAATAGATAGAATTTTAAAAAATTTGCCACAAAGGCACGAAGACACGAAGGATTCATTTATAATAAAACATTTTGTGTAACTTTGTATCTTGGTGTCTTAGTGGCTATCTTCACAGCAGGAATTAATTCGTGGTTAACTTAACCGGTTACCCGTTATTCGGATTCGTTAAGCTTTTTTTGAACGGCATTTCCAAAAGGCAAGCAGATGAAAAGGATAAACAATAACGGATACAAGAATGCCCCCACCAGTATCATCACCGCTGCTGCAACTTTCGGAGGACCGTTACCGGCATCAAACCCACCGGCCAGGTACCATATCCACAGGATGATCATCCCGATTACCGCGATCGTGATGAAGAATTGCCGGGCTGTTTTGAAAAAAAGCACAGCATTTTTTAATTCGCTTTTTGTGCCTTTACTTTTTCTGCCCGCCAGTTTAAAGGCCGTTATAATTTCCGCCGGGCTGAAATGAGTCAACAAGAGGAATATTACCGGGAATATAATGAAGCACAACCCGGGTATTTGCGGGGCTATCGCACCGAACACAGCCGGGCCCAGGGCAAACCTTACCAGGTAAACAGACACCACCAACGAAATGATAAAATAAAAAACAGATGCTTTTCTCATTTTCATCCTCCTTTTTTGAAATTTAAATGAGTTTGCTTAATAGATGCCTTAAATTCCTTAATGCTCATGGCTATCCTTTTTTCAACCTCCTTTAACTCGTAATCGAAAGGGGGCGTATTTGGGAGAGTGTTGGAAATACCGGCATTCACTGTTAACAGGAAAATAAGGCTGACTGCCAGGACCGTGTTAAACACCAGGCCCTGGATAAAGGCTTTTTTATTGTTAGCTCTCCACCTCCCGGAACCCGGAGGGAGAATTCTGTGGATATCGAAAGGAAGGATTTCCCTTTCGATTTCGCTATCGAAATATGTCCTGATTTTGTTCTTAAGCTTCATTGTCCACCTCTTACCTTATTTTTTAATTCTAGCTTCATAAGATGAACCCTTGACTTGACAGTATTTATATTCATGTCCATAATTTCGCCGATATGTTTGTATTTCAGGCTTTCGTAAAATCGCAAGTAAAATATTTCCCTGTCGGTGGGATTCAAGGCCTTTGTAAATTTATCGATTTCCGCCGCCGCCGCATCCCGGAAAAATTGTTTCTCAGGGTTATCGGTGTCCTTAATCGTGTCATATTCGAATTCTTTAGAAGAATGGATTTTCTCCTTTTTGCTTTTAATGAAATTGAGGCAATGATTTTTGGTAATTTTGTATATCCACGGCCTCAGGGGGTAGACCGGGTTAAAGGTGTGCAGGTTCTTATAAATCTTTATCATGATTTCCTGGAACAAATCATCTTTGTATGGATGATTTAACGGCAGAATCCCGGAGATATAAAAATATATCTTCTTGCCGTAGTTTTCCCAGATGAATTGGAACAATTGGGTTCTTTCTTTTTCATCTAAGGCGGAATGGATAAACACATAAAATTTTTCAGATGCAGAATTCATGGGTTACATCCTCATATAATAATACAACAAAATGGACAAAAGGTTGAGGAAAAAATTATCTATCCACAATCCTCCCAATTTTCTGTTCTCATGTAGTTTTTTGAATTCTTGTTTTTTTTTATTTATAATATGAGGTCAGATAATAGGTTTCAACTTAAATATGCTAAGGAGGATAGTATGAAGGGTATATATTGCGTGTTAATGTGTTTCCTGGGGGGACTATTCATTTTTTTCTGTAATGAAAGCAAAAAAACATCAACACTGGTTCAGCCGGAAAAATGGTGGAAGGTCCACCCGCGGCCGGTTTATGCGAAATTGGATAAAGTGGGTACGTTCCAGGACTGGTTTGATGTCTATAAACTTATCGAGGGCACCTATGCCATTTATGAACCGAACCAGTTCGAAGAGGCAATATGTTACCTGGTAATTGGCCAAGAGCGTGCTGTACTCATCGATACCGGTACCGGTATCGGCAACCTCAAAAAGGTAGTATCGGGACTCACCAAACTTCCGGTTTCGGTTGTACTTACCCATGAGCACTATGACCATGTGGCCGCGGCATATCGATTCAAAAACATTGCCATGTTCGACAACGCCGATGCCCTTAACGTACTCAAAGCAGGGAGAGTCAACGCCTCTTTACAAAAATATCTTAAAAATGATTATCTATGGAAACCATTACCCAAAGGCTTTGACCCCAAAACATGGATAATTCCGTCTATGGAACCCACTACCCTGCTTCATGACGGTGATATGATCGATCTTGGCGGACGGAAGCTTGAAGTGATTTACACACCCGGGCACTCTCCAGGCTCGATTTGCCTGCTTGACCGTGAAAACCGTATCCTTTTTACAGGAGATCACTTCTTTCCAGGTCCACTCTATGCCCATGCTCCTGATGTAAACATTGCTGATTATATGGAATCCAATAAAAAACTTGCCCATCGCATTGATGAATATGATTACCTTTGTTCCGGACACAATGACCCCTGGGTGAAAAGCGAGGTCATACTCAGGGTAGGAAAAGCGTTTGCAGACATATTTGCCGGGAAAGGCAAATTTTCCCAGGATAATGGTTTGCGCCGGTATTACTTTGATGGATTCGACATTCTTATTCGTACCGATATGATAAATGGGGTGGCACCCCCAACCAAATCCCCTACAATTTAAAGCCTGCCTTTTTAAGCCTTTCAATTGCGCCGG
>WVZO01000153.1:1614-40219 GCA_011772425.1 Candidatus Aminicenantota bacterium | reverse complement strand
CAAACCAGGTGAACCAAATGGCTCGCTTAATTTTAATTCTACAAAAGATGGTGATTGTAACTCTCATCATCAACAAGTAGTCATCTACTAAAGATAGAATAGACGTCTTATCATCCCTGTATAGCCATCTATTAAACACAGTATAGCCGTCTATTGAAAAAGAGTAGCTGTCTATTCATCATTGTATAGCCGTCTATTAAAAAAGAGTAGCTATCTATTCATCACTGTATAGCCATCTATTAAAAAAGAGTAGACGTCTATTCATCATTGTATAGCTGTCTATTAAAAGGGAGAAGACGTCTCATCATCCGTGTATAGTCATCTACTGAAAATAGAATAGACGTCTTATCATCAATGAGGAAGCAAAAAAAGGGGCCAGTCAAAAAAAATTTGGGAATTTATTATGGATTTTTCCCTTTTGAAACTACTGGAAAACTGTGCTATAATTGACTTTTGGTTTTTGACCTGATTTATAGGCTGCCAGCCGCCGGAGGCACCATGCTGGTGCTCCCGACAGCACGGCCTAAAGGAATTTCTTTGCTTCGAACGTTATCTCACACCCTAAGAGGGTGCATGCGCCGCATGCCCGCCGGAGACGCCACACGAGGTGGAGACCTGCGGTGACTCTATTAATAGAAATGATGAAGACAGAGTTTATTACTGACGAAGAGATTTATAGGCGAGTGATACTTGAGGCTGTTTCTTCTGCGCAGGAATTTCTTTGGTTGGGGACGTCTGATTTGAAGGACCTTCATGTGCACAAAGGAAAGCAGATGGTGCCTTTTCTTGAGGTACTTTCCAATCTCGTAGAGCGAGGGGTAGCCATTCGTATGCTGCATGCAAAGGAGCCTGGTCAGGCGTTTCGCCAGGATTTTGACCGTTACCCTAACCTTATTACCGGTATGGAGCGTATTTTGTGTCCCCGGGTTCATTTCAAGACAGTCGTAGTGGATGGTAAGATTGCCTATTCCGGCAGTGCCAACTTAACCGGTGCCGGTATGGGGGCGAAGAGCGGCAACCGCAGGAATTTTGAATCGGGTTTCATTACTACCGATCCCCAGTTGGTGGGCCGGATCATGGAGCAGTTTGATCTAATCTGGATGGGCAAGCGGTGTGTGAAATGTCAGCGCAAAGATTTCTGTACCGATTACAAGGATTTGATGTTGATTTAATGGCCTAGGGAATAAATGAGAAATTGGCCTGGCCAGAATGCCACTAACTTAAGGCTAATAAATCCGAAATTCGAATATCGAAATTCGAAACAAATTCAAATGACCAAAATTTAAATGACCAAAACAAAAAAAACCAACATGCCAGGTTCTTTTTGTTTTGAATTTTGAACATTAGAATTTTGGATTTGTTTCGGATTTCGTGCTTCGTGCTTCGAATTTAGTCTTAAGTTAGTGGCATTCCCACCAGTCCCTTTTTTCAGGTTCGGACAGCTCTATTTCCATTACTCCACTACTCCATTACTCCATAATTAGAATTGCCACAATTTTAGTGTTGCCCTGTAAAAAAAAACGTTTTTATGTTATAAATATGTTCCTATGATGTTTATTGTTAATTCAGGCTGCCGTGTCAGAGAAACCCAAGGGCGGAAGCATGTTTTTCAGTTGGCAGTTGGCAATTGGCAATTGGCAATTGGCAATTGGCAAGCAAAGGAAAGTAAGCAGTAGGGAGTAGGAAGTAATCAGTAAACAGTAAATATTTGGGCCAGGTTTCTCGCGATGAATGGATAAAGATATAAAAAAATGTTTAAGCGAAAGGATTTTTTAGTTTTTGGCAGTCCGTTGATCGAAAACGACGAGATCGAAGAAGTGGTAAAGTCCATGAAATGCGGGTGGATCGGCACCGGACCGAAAGTCCAACGTTTTGAAGAGATGTTCAAGGAGTACAAAGGGGTGAAATACGCCATGGCCCTGAATTCCTGCACGGCAGCCCTTCACCTGTCATTAAATGTGATCGGTATTCAACCGGGAGATGAGGTGATTGTTCCCACGATGACGTTTGCCTCTACAGCCAATGCCGTGATCCACTCCGGCGGTAAACCGGTATTGGTAGATTGCCAAAAAGCTACTATGAATATCGATCCACAGCAGATCGAAGCCAAAATCACCCCCAAAACCCGCGCCATTATCGTAGTACATTTTGCCGGCAGACCCTGCGAAATGGATGATATCATGGAGATTGCCAGGAAGCATGGTTTAAAGGTGATCGAAGATTGCGCCCATACCATCGAAGCCCAATACAAAGGAAAAGATACCGGACTTTTCGGCGATATTGGCTGCTTTAGTTTTTATGTCACCAAAAATATTATCACTGGCGAAGGGGGCATGGCGATTACCAACAACGAAGCATACGCTGATAAAATAAAAGTCTTGGCCCTGCACGGCATGAGCAAAGATGCCTGGAGACGCTTTTCAGATGAAGGATACAAACATTACCAGGTGGTGTATGCGGGGTTTAAGTACAACATGATGGATATCCAGGCTGCCATGGGAATTCATCAACTGCCGCGCGTCGAGTCCTACTGGAAACGACGCAAAGAGATATGGAACATATACAATGAGGCATTCAAAGATTTACCGGTATTCCTGCCTGCACCGGTGCCAGATTATATCAAACATTCCTATCATTTGTATACGCTGTTACCGGATATCCACCGCCTGGGCATCACCAGGGACCGGTTCCTGGATGAAATGACCAAACGGAACATCGGGGTAGGGGTGCATTACATCGCCCTTCATCTCCATCCTTATTATCAACAAACCTATGGATATAAGGAAGGTGATTTTCCCAATGCAGAGTGGATTTCCCAACGCACCGTGAGCCTGCCTCTCTCTCCTAAATTAACCGATCGAGATGTCAATGATGTTATCGAAGCAGTAAAAGATACGATAACCGGAAAAGTCATTTAAACATCCGAAGTACAAAATTGGCATTATGACATCCGAAACAAAACCAAAAATCAAATCCCGAATGAAAACAATAATAAAAAAAATATTCCGAAAACTTTACCATTTTGTTTTTAATGAAGAAAAGCACTTTTCAGGGATTCGATATTGGAAGAAAAGAGCAAAGGCGTATGGCCGGCGGTCGGTATTCAATCTTCGGCATCCCGAAGAAGAACTTGAAGCCGTTACTCAACGGCAGAAAAATATATTATTCCCTATCCTGGAACAGCAGTTAAGAGGGGATGAAAAGCTGGTTCTTGATTTTGGCTGTGGACCGGGCCGGTTTACTCCCGATCTTGCCGGAATCGTCCATGGAAAAGCGATTGGAGTGGACCCGGTAGAGCATTTACTCAACATTGCACCCCGATTTCCCAATGTAGAATACAGGTTGATGAAAGAGGCCGAAATTCCCGTTGAAAACGATTTCGTCGATGTGGTGTGGATATGTATTGTCCTGGGGGGCATCGTCGATGAGAAAGTCCTCCAACACTCCACAGCCGAAATTGACCGGGTGCTAAAAAAAAACGGACTGGTTTTTTTAGTGGAAAATACCTCGAATCAACCGGACACCCTTCACTGGAAATACAGACCCGTGGAAATGTATCGACACTTGTTCGGATTTGTTAATTTAAAACATATTTCCAACTATTTTGACCTGGGTGAAAGATTATCCATAATGGCAGGTAGAAAAAATGTTTCGCCTGACAAGATATTATAACTGGCTAATCTTCAGTATTATTAACCCCGCTCTTAAGGAAAGATTGCCCCTGTATGTACAGGGGAAATTACTGGATATCGGCTGCGGGGAAAAACCTTACCTGGAAATGGCTTCACCTTATGTGACCGGACACATCGGGATCGATCGTTGGGATACCTATTCCGATAAATCGAATATCGATATATTTTCTACGGCTTATGAGATTCCTTGTAAAAATGAAAGCTTTGACTCAGTTCTTTGTACGGATGTGCTCGAGCATTTAAAAGAGCCTGGTTTAGCCCTGGCCGAGGCTTATCGAATATTAAAGCCGGGGGGCTTTGGGATCTATACGGTCCCTTTGTTCTGGCACCTACATGAAGAACCCTATGACTACTATCGTTTCACCAGGTACGGGTTAAAATATTTATTCGAGAAAAATGGGTTCGAAGTGGTTGAAATTAAAGCTTTGTCAGGATTTTGCGCTGCCTTTGGCCAGGAACTGGCTTATTTTTTGAATGGGCTTCGTAAAGGAGGGAAGCTCAATCCGTTGTGGTGGATTATACCCCCCTTTGTACACCTGGTCCAGGGTGCGGCCTATCTTCTAAATAAGATCGATCTCACGGAACGTTTTTCCGTAGAGTATATCGCAGTGATAAAAAAACCATCGAAATAATGAAAAAATAGGTCGATGAAACACGTCTTCGTTTTGGGCTGTGAGCGGTCCGGTACCACATGGCTCTCCAATATTTTCGATTCTCATCCCGATGTGGAATTCTTCATGGAACCCTTTGCCGATTATGCCGCGATTTTTGAAAAAATCCCGGGAAGAAATATATATTCGGATCATCCCGGTGAAGAGCTAACCAATGAGGTAAAAAATGGTTATAACAAATTATATTCTCTTAAATACCCCTTGTTTTATAAGAGTGGAAGGCCACTCTATTTAAAGAAATTGGATAAATTTATTATTGAAAGTTATCAGAGAATTAAGAGACGTTTCAAATCCCCCGTATCGTTGAAGATTCAGCGATACGATTTATTGCACCTCAACACCCGGAACATCCCCCCGGACCGGCAAAGCAGGAAGAGTGCCAATCCTTCTTTTACGGTGACCAAAGAGCTGCGTTTAAATTTCAAGATCGGTTTAATATCGGGAGCTTTCCCGGGTGCCGGGATTCTTGTTTGTATAAGACACCCTGGGGCCCAGGCCGCTTCTATTATGAAATTGTTTTCCCGGGGCAGCCTGGGAGAATTACATCGATCGCTCCTTACGTTTATGGATGATATAAAAAATTGCCCCCGGTTTGAAAAATATAGAGACCTGATTAATCACAGTGATTGGGAGAATGATCCGGAAATAAAACTGGTATTGTGGTGGTTGATTAACTATGACGTCATGCTGGAAGACCTCTATCGATTTCAGTGCACTTTCCGGTTGGTTTCTCATGAGGAGATATCGGAGGACCCGGATAAAGTAGTAAACCGGGTATTTGATTTTATCGGCCTGGATTTTGTGGGAGAGGTTCGATCTTACCTGGACCTGTCAAGTAAAAGCAATGGTGATATTCAATCCAATGTGGATACTCGTAGAGATTCGGCAAACTACTACAAAAAAATGATAAAAGCGGTGAACCCGGTTTTGAATGATAAAATCCGGCAGGTTATCCTGCACTATTCAGAGACGTTGAACCCTCTTTTGCGAAGTTACCTTGAAACGTGTTATGATTTGTAGAACAAACCATTAAAAGGTTTTCCCCGATGTTTTTGAAATACAAAGTGATTGCCGGCACCATCTGGAATGCCATCAGTTCGAGTTTTTCCTTTATCGTCAGTATGGGTACGATTGCGGTACTGGCCCGCCTGTTAAAACCTGATGATTTCGGTCTCTTTGCCATGATTACGGTGATGGTGAGTATATTGGAGTCATTTTCTGATATGGGGGTAAGTGCGGCGATAATCAGTTATCGCGATGTTACGCCGGTCGAGTTAACTTCCCTCTTTTATTTTAATATACTGGTGGGCGTTTTCCTAACGATTTTATTGATACTGGCAACTCCAATTATTGTCTACTATTATAAGGAACCCAGGATATATTTATACTTATGGATTCTTGCCCTTAATTTTACGATTACATCTCCGGCAACGGTTTTTAACGTGCTGTTGAAGAAAAACATGAAGTTTGGAATTTTATCGAGAATAAATATGACCGCCACCGTGGTTTATTCGGTATCAGCCATCCTGTATGCCTGTTTCTCCAGGGATATCATGAGTCTCGTGGTGGGTACAATGTTGCAATCCTTTGTATCAGCGGGTTTGAATGTTTATTTCGGTTTGAGAATATGGAAGCCCGCCAGATTCGTGCTTCAATATAAACACATTAAACGGTTTTTGTCTTTCGGTCTATATCAAATGGGGGAAAGAATTATAAACCGGTTCAATAAGAACATCGATTATTTATTGATCGGCCGGTTTTTAGGGGCAGCAGCCCTGGGCTACTATTCAGTAGCTTATACCCTCATGATGAAACCCATTCACAGGATTAATCCCATCATTACCAGTGTGGCGTTTCCAGCCCTATCGGAAGTCCAGGAGGATAACGCTCAAATTAAGAAGTATTTCTTGAAGATGATACGGTATATCTGTTATACCGCGGCTCCCATCTTCCTGTTGTTCTTTGCGCTATCCGAAAATTTAATTCTTGTTTTCTATGGTAATAACTGGCTTTTATCCGTACCGATACTGGCGATATTTTCTTTCCTGGGGATACTTTATTCGGTTGGGAACCCCATGGGGAATTTAGTTTTAGCCAAAGGCCGGGCCGATATCGGGTTCTGGGAGAATCTTGCGAAAACGTTTTTTTTATTTGTGGCCAATTATATCGGTCTCAGGTGGGGGATTTACGGGGTTGCTTGCAGTACCTTATTTGTCACCCTTTTCCTGTTTTTTCCCGCCGGCTTCTTCATCAGGTATTACCTGGTAAAAATGAAAGCTCCGGAATACCTGGAACAACTAAAAAACCCCCTGTTGTTTGCACTTACGGCAGCAGCAGTTATTCTATTATTGCAAAAATATATTATATCTTTAGGTATATTGGGAGAGTTGTTATTGCTCTCAGGTATTTTTGTGATAATATACATTATTTTACTGCTTATTTTTGATAAGCAGGAAATCTGTTTCATATGGAAAAACTTAAAGGAGTACGCTTCAATAAGAAAAGAGAAGGTGGTTGAATAGGGGAATAAAGGTGTCCTGATGATGATTAACGGTAAATCCAGACCTGTGGCGGCACATTTTAGTGGTGCGTTTTTTGTGAAATCCGAGACGTTTATTTATCATTATCTTTCTCACATGAAATCTTTTACGCCCATTTGCCTGGCCTGGAGGATTGAGAACCTGGGAGAGGGAGGTTTTTTCTTTTCGCCGCGGGATATTTATTCGCTTCAGCTCAGGCGGTACAGTTCCAAATGGTTTTATTACGGTATTTTAAAGCGTATTTTAAGGCGGAACCTCAATTTTGAAAATATTTTAAAAAAACGGGGTGCGCGGCTGCTTCATGCGCATTTCGGTCATAATGGGGTACAAGCGTTAAAGGTGAAAAAGAAAGTAAAGATTCCCCTGGTGACCACATTCTATGGTGCAGACCTCTCCAAAAGCGATATGATTAAGCCGTTAATGAAGCATTATAAGAAATTGTTTGCACAGGGGGAGATGTTCTTGGTGGAAGGCGAGCATATGAAGTTAATGCTCCAGGGGTTGGGGTGTCCGCCGGAAAAAATCCATATTCAACGGATTGCCATACCTGTAGAAACCATTCAATATAAAGAGCGTAAACCCAAAGGGAAAAATATTACATGGCTGCTTTTTTGCGGCAGGTTTACTGAGAAGAAAGGCCTGGTTTATGCATTAGAAGCGGTGAAAAAGGTATATAATGAACACCACTGCCGGAATATTCGTTTTTGTATAATCGGCGATGGTGAGTTAAAAGAAGAGATCGAAGCATTTATCGATAAAAATAAAATGAAGAAGTATGTAGAGCTGCCGGGTTTTTTGAGCTATCGTGATTATTTAAAGAAAGTAGAGGAAGCAGATATTTTCATTCATCCCAGTGTGACTGCTTCTGATGGAGACAGTGAAGGGGGTGCACCCACGACTATTTTGGAAGCCCAGGCCATGGGTCTGCCAATCATTTCTACTGAGCATGCGGATATTCCCAATGTTGTGGTTCCCAATAGAAGTGCGTTGTTATCAGCAGAAAGAAATGTGGAGGCACTCACCCGCAACATCTTGTTCCTCCTAGAGAATCAGCAACTCTGGAGCCCAATGGGAAAAGTCGGCAGAGAATTTGTGGAAGAGTACCACGACATAAAAAAAGAAGTCCTGAACCTGGAAGAGAAATATAAGAGCCTTTTAGAATGAACATTCTTTTGATTTCTTCATTGTATCCTACCACTGCCGAACCCAGTGCCGAAGGTGTTACCTCTGTGCTGCATAGTTTTGTAAAGCATTGGCATCAGGATAAGAACCGGGAAGTAAATGTCCTGGTGGTATGTCCGGTTTATTTATACGTAAGGGAATGGTTTACACGCAGGCAAAATCAACTGTCTGGGAAAAGCTTTAGAAGCAAAATTATTTCCCTGGATAATGTGCCGATTATTGTTTTTCCCATTTTTAAAATTCCCAGGATTGCGTATTTTTATTATCCGCTGTACCGGTATTTGAATAAATATTTAAAGACTATTGATTTTAAACCGGATGTGGTGGTGGCTCACTATGATAAGAGTTTGTACATCGGTTACCGGTATTCCCGGATGAGGGAATTGCCTTTGGTGGTTGGTCTTCACATTACGCCGGACCTGGTGGAGGATGACCCTACTGCTTTTGCGAAGCGCTGCGGCAGCGTCCTGGAGGCGGCTTCTGCTATTGCCTGCCGTTCCCAATATATTTACAATAAAATCCAAAAATGGTTCCCTCATTACCGGGAAAAAAGTTTTATCGCATTTTCCGGCATTGAAGAAGACCTTATCGAAAACCCGGAAAATGCCGCTGCCCGGATGAGACAATGGAAAACCGGCAAAACCGGCGGCAAGGTTTCTATTATTTCCGTATGCAGTTTAATTGAACGAAAAAAAATTGACACCAATTTAAGGGCACTGGCCCGGTTGAAAGATAAATTCGACTGGACATATACCATTATCGGAGAGGGTGAAGAGCGTCCCCACTTAGAGGCATTGACGGTGCAGCTGGGGATTCAATCCCGGGTGCGGTTCAAAGGGACTGTGCCGCGAAGACAGGTGATAGAAGCGTTGAAACGCTCTCATATTTTTGTAATGGTCAGTTACCTGGAAACTTTTGGGTTGGTTTATCTTGAAGCCATGGCTGCCGGTAATATTGTTATCGGGGGTAGGGGAGAAGGCATCGACGGCGTGATTCAACACGAAAAAAACGGCTTCCTCTCCCTTCCCGGCCAGGTAGAACCGCTGAAAAACCTCCTGGAAACAATTATTCTCCAATCATCCACCGCTGAATTGGAGAACATTTTAAAGAATGCCCACCAGACTATCCGGGAATATAACGATGAGAATGCGGCCCGGAATTATTGGCAGCAATTAGAGAAGGCGGTCGGTTAAACACATGTGTGGAATAGCAGGAGTTATTAATCTTAGCGGAGAAAAAAGTCTCCTGGTGCCTCCTATTCAGCGGATGGCAAAGCAGATGAAGCAGCGGGGGCCGGATGATGAAGGTTATCTCCTGGTGGATTTGGAAAACCGTCGTGCATATCCCTTTTATGGAGACGATACCCCTTTAGAGGAAGCCAAAGCTAATGTAGAGGGGATGAAACACATCAAAGATGCCTATCAAATGGAGTCTCATCTTGCTTTTGGGCATCGGCGCCTAAAAATACTGGACCTCTCTTTCCGGGGGCATCAACCGATGTGCAGCAGTGACGGCCGGTTTTGGATCCTGTATAACGGTGAAGTTTACAATTTTAAAGAAGTCAGGAAAGAGCTGGAAAAACAAGGTCACACCTTTTCCAGTGATACGGATACGGAAGTGGTATTGGCTGCTTACATGCAGTGGGGGGTGGATAGTCTTCAGCGTTTTAACGGTATGTTTGCCGTGGTTATTTATGACCACAGCAGACAGGAAGTCTTTTTGGCTCGAGATCGAATCGGTATAAAACCTCTTTATTACACGCATCAAAAGGACTGCTTTATATTTGCCTCAGATATAAAAACCATTATTGCTTCCGGTCTTTATAGACCTGGAGTGAATTGGGAGGGGTTGTGGCACAATCTTAGTTTTTCTGTTGCGCCGAGGCCCATGACGGTTTTTAGAGATGTGGCAGCGCTGCCGCAGGCCCATTGGATGAAAATCAACCTGGCCACTCAAAATATAACCCAACAGCGATACTGGCACATCCCCACACTCAGCCAGGAGGAATCCATGACCGAGCAAGAGGCGATAGAACAATTAGAAATGCATTTGAAGAAATCCATCCAATACCGGTTGGTGGCTGATGTGGAAGTGGGTACCTTTATGAGCGGCGGGATTGACTCCACCACCATATCAGCTATTGCCTCCTCTCTTCATCCCGGGATCAATGCCTTTACATTGGCCTTTGACAAAACCGTACCTGAATATGATGAATTGGACCAGGCTGTAGAAACTGCCCGGATGCATCCGATGCATCATATTATTGAAAAAGTTAACCCGGATGAGATGTTGACGGATATCCACGACATGGTGCTGGGATATGAAGAACCCATCTGCACCCTGGCACCCAATTATCTCATATGCAAATGTATTGCCAAACATGGGATCGTGGTGGTATTGAATGGGTTGGGGGGTGATGAGCTCTTTGCCGGTTACAGCCATTACCGGACTATCAATACCTGGAAATGGAAAAAATTCGTTGCTGCGTTTTTACCCCTGTTTTTGAGCCGGTATGGCCGTTACCGCCAATTGAAAACCATTGACAATTACTATGTTGATCAATATTCCAATTTCAAGGAGCATGAGAAGAAAAAATTGTTTTTGAAGAATGACGGCTTTGATACCCTTTCCCTCCTGGATAAATTGTATAAGCCTCTAACAGGAAGTTTTACCGATGATATCGAAGCCCTCAGTTACTTTGATATCATGTCGTATATTGGCAATCATCATGTGTATCGGATTGATCAGTTTACCATGTGGTTTTCATTGGAGGGGCGGTTCCCTTACCTGGATCATCATCTTATTGAATTGGCGTTCCGGATGCCTTCTTGTTATAAAATCATGAAAAACCAGCCCCGGTATCAGAAATATGTTCTGCGGAGAGTGGCGAAGAAGTATATTGCACCGGCTTGCTTACAAATGCCCAAGCGGGGATTTGGGCTGCCGGTAGGCAGGTGGATGCAAAAAGAACTCAAAGAATTAACCGAAACCTCACTGGAAAGTCTAAAAAAAAGAGATATATTTAATAACAAGGAGATCGATAACCTGTATAACACGTTTAAGCAAAGCAAACCCCATCTTTACAAAAAGGTCTGGCACCTGGTGATGGTAGAATTGTGGTTCCAGCAGTTTATTGATAGGCAATAATAATAAAATGAAAAAGAACTATAAGCTTTCTTTTCTGAGGCGTTTAGCCAAGTACGGTCATCCGTTTATTAAGGGGGTGGAGAAACGAAAGATTGAAAAATATGCACGATTGGGAGAGAAGAACTCCCTGGTCTTTATAGTGGGTGCACCCAGGACCGGTTCTACCATCCTTTATCAACTCCTCACTCATTACCTTGATGTGCTTTATATTAATAACTTTGCCGGTCTGTTTTACCAGGATTTGTTTTCAGGTGTTTGGTTAAGCCGGAAATTTCTCCGGGACAAGCCCCACAATTGTTTTGATTCTTTCCAGGGGGATACGTATCAATGTGGTTTGAAAGGACCTGCAGAGTGTGGGGATTTTTGGTACCGATGGCTGCCCAGGGACAGGCACTATATTGGAAAAGACGAAGTAGAAGAAAGGAAACGGGAGGAAATAGGCAAAACCCTTTTTGCTATTATAAATCGCTGGGATAAACCGTTTTTAATCAAAAATCTCAACGCCGGGCAGCGGATGGGGCTGTTTACTCAAATAACACCCAATGCCAAATTTATTTTTATTAGACGCAATCCGTTATATGCAGCACAGTCCATCTGGTTATCCAAAAAGAAGATCGGTTTGGAACCCCACCAATGGTGGTCTATTATGCCCAAAAATTACCACGACCTGGTGAAGTTGCCTGCGCACCGGCAAATTGTACGACAAATATTTTTTTTAGAGAAGCAGATTTTAGACGACCGTAGATACTATCCTGCTGAAAATTTTATAACTGTCGAGTACGAGGAATTGTGCCGCCATCCCCTGGAAACCGTTGAAACCTTGCAGCAGTTTATTGGACCTGGAGTCAAAGCAAAAGAAGGCGCAGAGATTCCGAACCTGGATTTTAATGAAACCCAAAAAATAAATGAAAAGGATTTTTTATTATTAAAAAAAGAAGTGAATCGATTGGACTGGGAGAATTACCAATTATGACATCCAATAAAGAGATTTACCGGGAATTTTGTAAACAAGAGCAAAGCCTGCCTATTTTTTTACAGGACTGGTGGTTGGATGCCGTATGTGTTGAAGGTCCCTGGGACGCGGCCGTGGCAGTTGAGGCAGACAGCGGCAGTGTTAAAGCAGTATTGCCCTATTACCAGGTGAAAGGAAAGCTGGGACATCGATATTTGACCATGCCCTACATGACCCAGTTTATGGGCCCTTGGCTTAAATATCCCCCCGGGCAAAAATACGCCCGCAAACTCTCTTATGAAAAAGAGGTAATGGCACACCTGATCCTTCAATTACCCGAATTTGACAGCTTTTCCCAGAATTTTAATTACTCAGTCACCAATTGGCTGCCCTTTTATTGGCAGGGATTTCAACAATCTACCGGTTACACCTATGTACTGGAAGATTTAACAGACCTGGACAGCCTTTTCAATAATTTCAGGAGTAATATCCGCCGGGAAATCCGCAAAGCTGAAAAACAAGTCTCGGTGAAAGTGGATAACGATATTGAAACGTTTTTTCACATGGCCTGTAAAACCTATACTCGTCAAGATTTAACTTTCCCCCTCTCCCTGGAATTTATGAAACAGGTGGATGCTGCCTGTGAAAAAAATAAATGCCGGCGAATCTTTTTTGCTGCGGATAACACCGGGCAAGTGCATGCAGCGGTTTACATTGTCTGGGATTCGCTGAGTTGTTATCATTTAATTAGCGGCGGCGATCCCCAATTACGCACCAGCGGTGCTACCAGCTTGCTAATGTGGGAAGCGATTCGATTCGCCTCCACGATTACGAAGAAGTTCGATTTCGAAGGAAGCATGATTCAGCCTATCGAGCGCTTTTTCAGCTCCTTCGGCGCCGTGCAAAAACCCTATTTCCAAATATCCAAGGTCAATTCAAAGTTTTTGAGATTAAAGAAGTTTATTTTTAATTAAAGATCACGAAAGTTGAGATGATTTTAGTCACTATTCCTCAAAATTTTTCTGCTGAACGCATGTACGCTATCGATATCGTGATGGATGAAATCCTGGGACTGGACTATCGCATCGAAACCAAACATCAACACGATTATGAAATTATACTGGAGAACGGCAATAAAGTGATTATTAAAGATCATTTCTTTTCGCAAATTCCCGGGGGTTCCGGTTATTTAAATGAAAATTGCCTTCCCAAACGTATTGATTTTATTAAAAACCGGTTTGTAAAAGGAGAAGATATCCCGGTGATTTACGGCAGCCAACAGTTGGAAATTACAGACCGACGAATTGTTTGCGGTATCGATATTTTTGCTTCTGTGTTTTTTATGCTCACCCGGTGGGAAGAGGTTGTGATTCAAACCAGGGACACGCATCAACGGTTTCCTGCCACTGCTTCATCGGCCTTTAAATACAGTTTCCTGGACAGGCCCGTGGTCAACGAGTATGTGGAAATGCTCCGGCAAATGGTGCGTCACCTTGGTTGTCAACAGCAAGGAAAAGAAGAGCCTTTTACTTTTGTATTGACCCACGATGTGGATGCCTTGTTGAAGTGGTTGGGATGGTATCATGTGCTGCGTACTGCCGGCGGGGATATTATCAAACGAAAGCAAATCCGTACTGCTTTTTCCCGTATAAAGGAGTATAAAAAGATACGCCGTGGACAGGTAAAAGACCCGTTCGATACCTATGACTGGCTCATGGACCTGTCGGAATCGTTGAATCTTAAATCTCATTTTTATTTTATGAGCAGTGGTTTGTCTGCCGCACCCGAGGACAATCATTCTCCTTATTCCCTTGATTCCCCAAAGGCGTTGGCAATTTTTGCAAAAATAAAAACAAGAGGTCATGTGATCGGGATTCATCCCGGTTACGACAGTTACAACAATGAGTCGTTGTGGAAAGCGCAAAAAAAACAACTGGAAGGGGCCTGCGGGTGTGAAGTTACTCGCGGCAGGCAGCATTATTTGCGTTTCCAGGTGCCTCATACCTGGCAGTTGTGGGAAAATCAAAACATGGAAATCGATTCCACATGTGGTTATTCGGATCGTGAGGGGTTTCGCTGCGGCACGGGTCACACTTTCAGTGTGTTTAACATTATGACCTGTAAAAAATTAAAACTTAAAGAACAACCATTGATTTTCATGGACATGAGGAATTTCGAATGCGGCGGCTACAAAGGTAAATCACTTTTTGATCATAATCTTTACCGGATCATTGATAATGCCAGAGAATTCAACACCCCGGTTACCCTATTATTTCACAATGACACCTTTGCGGATAAAGCCTTTGTCCACATGTATGAGGAAATTTTGCAAGTAGGAAGATAATGATGGCCACAAAGACACCAAGACACAAAGAAACACAAAAAAATATTTTTATAATAAAATTCCTTTGTGTGCCTTCGTGCCTTCGTGTCTTAGTGGCTAATTTTCTTTTTGGTTCCGGCTCGTCCGGGTTGTGGGCACGGTAATGAAAAAGGTTTTAATAATTGCTTTTACGGATTTGGAGAATGATCCCCGGGTATTTCGGCAGATCGATTATTTGCGAAAGCATTACCGGGTAACTGCGGTAGGTTGGACCGGGCCGGAGCTTGAGGGAGTTGAATTTTTCAAAATCCAGCCTATTCCCCGTTCCCGTTTAACACGTATGCGGCGGGCTGTGGAATACAAGCTGCGTCGTTATGAAAAGTTATACTGGAGTCTTTATGAATATCAACCGCTGCTGGACATTTTGCAGCGCAGCAAATTTGATCTCATCCTGGCCAATGACCTGGACACGCTGCCCTTTGCTTTGAAGATCACCAATGGTGCAAAAATTCTCCTGGATACGCATGAATATGCTCCCCGGCATTTTGCAGATCAACTGACCTGGCGGTTTTTTTTCCAGGGATTCAATGAATATCTTTGTGGCACCTATATGAAACAATGCGATGAAATTATCACCGTCACCCCTGGAGTTGCCGTCGAATATAAGAAAAATTACGGCATTGATCCCATTGTAATTACCAATGCGGTGGAGTATGTGGATTTGAAGCCGTCGCCTGTAGATAAAAAAAACATCCGAATGATTACGCATGGTGTTGCCAATCCCAATCGCAGGTTGGAGTTGATGATTCGTATAATGGATTATATGGATTCCGGGTTTCACCTGGATTTAATGCTGCTTCCTGTATTTCCGCGGTATTACCGGCGGTTGGAAAAAATGGCGGCAAAACGCGGCAATGTCTCTGTAATTCAACCTGTAGAGCGAAAAGAAATTATTCCACGAACTAATGATTATGATATTTCGCTGTTGGTATTCAAACCTTATACGGTTAACTTCAGGTATGGGTTAGGCAACAAATTTTTTGAATCTCTCCAGGCGCGGTTGGCGATTGTTACCGGTCCTTCCCCTGAGCCCCAGGCAGAAATCGTCAATCGATACGGATGTGGGATTGTGGTAGATAGTTTTGAACCGAAGGAAATTGCTGCGCGGTTAAATCGATTGACTGCGGAAGAGATTGAGGGGTATAAAAGAAAATCTCACCTTGCCGCCGGCGAATTGACCGCCAGTAAGAACATGGAACAATTGGGCCGCATTGTTGAACGATTAATTGAGTAGCCACGAAGGACACGAAGAAACACGAAGGAAGATAAAAGATGAAAATTAAACAGATATCGGGGAATATCTTAACAGGGTTGCATCGGGTTTTGCTGCATTTCGGGCCTTACAGGAAATGGATTTATTCTTGTGGCCTTGATAGTCTTAAATTCAAACGGTACTACAGGGACCTTCATTTTGATTCTATTGTAGGCATTGCTTGCAGTGATGTGGATGGTTATAAAGATGAAGGTGATAATCAGAAGATCGTGGAATTGGTGGACAACCTGGCCAGGGTGGTACCCAAACCTGAAGCTGTGTTGGACATCGGCTGCGGAACTGGCAGATACCTGAAGCAAATGGAAGTTGTTTGGCCCGGTACTCACCTGGAAGGCATTGATATTTCCAGGGAGATCGTGGAGAAATTTACCTGCAAGTTAGTGCCGGGTGTTCCTATTCATGTATTGGACATTGAGATTGATGAAAGCTTTCATATTGAGAACCGGGGGAAATTTGACCTGGTGTGTATGATTGGTATCATCCAGGTTCTTTCTTTAAAAAGGGTCCCCGGGATTCTTGATAAGGTCAATGTTTTGTGTAAAGAGGGTGGTTATTTGTATGTTCAATTTTATGTAGAGACTGAAGAAAAAAAGTCTGATGTGGGTTACAAGCGTTATTCTATTGAGGAATTGGAAACTCTTTTGGCGAAGCATGGATTTACTATGATTGAAAGTGCACGAACGGATATTCTTAAAGATTACGCATATATCGTTGCCTGGAAAACACTAGAGTAAATTTAATTCTCTCTTCGTTAACCTTCGTGTCCTTCGTGCCTTCGTGGTAAAAATAAAAATAAACATGAAACTACTGATTATTGCGTATTACTATCCTCCCATTAGTACGGGTGGTACTATACGGCCGGTGAAAATGGGAAAATACCTGGCCCGGTTTGGGCATGATGTTACTATCCTGACCCATACCTATGGGAAAAACAAAACCGAGCCGGGGAATCCCCGGATTATCCGTATCCGTGATACCAGTTATAACAAAGAGCGCACTGGTATTCGTAAGAAAATCCAGTGGCTGGTGCTGCGGTTGTTTACTGAAGTGTTGAACAAATTGGGAATCTATCATTCTATCTATACCTGGTGGAAACGCAAAGTGCTTAAGAACAGCGATGCCATTATTAAGCAGGTCAAACCGGATGTGATTATTGCCACGTATCCGCCGGTGGAGACGCTGGAAATCGGTCTCTATTTATCGAAGAAATGCAATATTTCTCTTATATCGGATTTCCGGGACGGATTGATGTTTGAACCCATTGAGACCAGGCGGATGCGGCAGTACCGGTGCATCCGTGAGAAATATGCGGAAATTGAAAAGGAAGCGGCGTCTTATTCGGCGGCTGTTACTTCGATTGCCCAACCCATTACGGACTACTATCGAGAAACCTATCACCTTCCGTATGTAGATGTTATCTCTAATGCGTTTGACCCGGAGGATTTAGAGGGTCTGCCGGAGGGCATCCGCTTCGACTCCTCTGATTTTAACATTGTATTTACCGGGCGTTTTGCCTTATCCGATAAGTACAACCGGGTGGATTTTTTCTTTGCTGCGGTCAGGCTGTTGATTGAAAAGGAGAAGGACCTGGTAAAGAAAATAAAAATTCACCTGGTGGGTGAGTACCGGAAAGGGGAATTACTGGAGGTTAAGGATTTAATTGATAAAGGTTTCATAGTTCTTCATGGGTTTGTGGAGCGGAAGAAATCTCTGGCGTTTCAGAGAGCCGGGGATTTGTTGTTAATCATTACCCTGCCGGATCGTCGAAGTTCTACCTCTGCTAAAATTTTTGAGTATCTTTATGCAGGTAAACCTATTTTGGCGTTGACTCACAAAACCGTATTGGAGGATATAATCAATGAAACTAAAACCGGTTGGGTTGTGCATCCGCAGCAGGTGGAAGCCATTGCGGATTTGCTGAGGAAGATTGTCACGGATCGTAATTTTTACAATTCCCTTGAAGCGGATCACGAGAAGATTGAACAATATTCCGTCAAAACCCAGATGGAGAAGCTTGATGGTTTAATAAACTCTGTGTCCTCTGTGGCTTAAAAAATAAAAAGATGATTGCAGCGATTCATCAACCTAATTTTATCCCCTGGAGTGGCTATTTCTACAAAATGCTGAAATGCCACCGCTTCGTCTTCTTGGACGATGTCCAGTATAACCGTAGAAGCGTCACCAGCCGTGTGAAGATTAAAACTCAACAAGGCGAAAAATGGCTGTCCGTCCCGGTAAAGAAAAAAGGCCGCTATCACCAGTTGGTCTCTGAAGTGGAACTGGAAACCGATAATATCTGGAAGAAAAAAATCCAGGGCACCCTCCAATCCTCTTACGGCAAGGCTCCCTATTACAAAATCTATTTCCCGGAATTTGAAACTATCCTACAAAAAGACCACCGTAGTCTCGCGGAATTGAACATTGAATTAATTCAATGGTTGGCACAGGCATTTGAGGTTAAAACCCCGATGGTGAAGTCCTCTGAATTGGCAGGGATCAGCGGCCAATCAACGGAACGACTGGTGACTATCTGCAAAGCTGTTGGTGCCAGCCAATACCTTTCCGGTTTTGGCGGTCAGAAATACCAGGAACAGGAAATGTTCCGGCAAAACAACATCGAACTGGTGGTCTATGATTTCAAACATCCGGAATATCTCCAGTTGTGGGGCGATTTTATACTCGGTTTATCTGCCATTGACCTGCTGTTCAACTGCGGCCCCCAAAGTGCTGAAATATTAAAAAATATTTAACCGCGAAGGGCATTTACAATGCGGTTAAAAGCGCGAAGTACGCGAAAAAATGAGGGAAGATAGGAAGATAAAAAGGTGCAAATCCCTGGTAAAAAAGGTTGACAAATTTTTGAAATCGAGTTATATTTAAATAGAAAATAAGTGGAGGTTTTTAAATGTACGCTGTTGAGTTTGAAACCGTCGCAGAAGGGAAAATGATTCATATACCGGATGAATACCAGGAATTTGAATCAAAAAACGTTAAAGTGATCCTAATGATAGATGAGAAAGACAGGTCCCGAGGAGAAAGAAAACCAGGGTCGGCAAAAGGTAAATTCTTCATGTCTGATGATTTTGAAGAACCATTGGATGAAGAGATAGCTAAACAGTTCTACCAGTGAAATACCTGCTAGATACTCATGTATTTTTGTGGTGGATAAAGGATTCCCCCAGGTTATCCCAAAATATAAAAGACATTATCAAAAACAAGAAAAACACCCTGTTTTTAAGCGCAGCCAGTATCTGGGAAATGATGGTAAAGTCAAAACTCAGAAAGCTTGATTTACCAGATAATCCAAAAGGATTTATAAAAGAACATTTGAATATTAATGCTGTTGATATTTTAAATATTACCATGGAGCACTCTTTTGAGATATACAATTTGCCGGAAATTCATAAAGACCCATTTGACAGGATGTTGGTCGCTCAGGCAAAAGTCGATAAATTAACAATTCTTACATCCGATCCTTACATCAAACAATATCCTATAAAAACATATTGGTAGTAACACGTGGTTAAAACTTGAAGATTGCACTTCACGCCCCTTCGTGGTTTTAAAAAAAAGGACAACCAATGGATTACAAAAAAGTCAAAGAAAAAAACCTTACATATTTCAGCGGCCTGTTGGATGAATCCGATGATGAGCATTATGTCGTGGCCCAATCCAAAATTTCCCACCGGAAACGGTTTGAAAAAATCTTGGACCTGGGAGATTTTAACAACAAAACCCTGCTGGATGTGGGCTGCGGTATTGGTGGCTTTTTTGACTTTTTAAAAGAAAAAGGCATTAATTGCGACTATACCGGTATTGAAATCAATCCCCGGATGATCGAAATCGCACAAGAAAAACACCCGGATATTAAAGATAAATTCTTTGTCTTTGATATCATTGAAGATAAGTTGGACCGGCAATTTGATTATGTCATATCCAACGGCCCCTTAAACCTGAAATTCGAATCCACAATGAACATGGACATGACCATGCGGCTGATTCAAGAGATGGTTAACCTGGCAAAAATCGGGATTGCCATCACCATGACCTCTGCCCTTACCCGGAAACCCCACCCGGAGACGTTCTATTACCATCCCCTTGACATCCTGGCAGAAACCGTTAAATTCTGCGTCAATGTCCGGTTTGATCACACTTATTTGCCGCATGATTTTACGCTTTTCTGTTATAAGAAGGACCTCTACGATTTCTAATATTTTTTTCTTCTCCTTTTCTTTACATGCACTTAATTTTTTTATACAATAATATACTGATGACAAGGAATGGGTCAGCAAAAAAAGTAAAAAATTTAGAGATTCTTATGGCCCTGTTTATTTTTTTGGGGCTCCTGTTTTTTTCGCACATTGGTTTTGCCCTGCACTATAATTTCAGGAGCTATTCCGTAGAGGAGGGTTTGGCCCAATCCCAGGTTTATGTTGTTTTCCAGGACAGCCGCGGGTATTTGTGGATAGGAACCTGGGGGGGTGGTGTGAGCCGCTTTGATGGAAAAACCTTTGCCAATTATTCCACAAAAGACGGTTTAAGCGATAATTTCGTCTATATGATTATTGAAGACCACCAGGGCAACCTGTGGTTCGGGACCGATTACGGGCTCAATAAATACGACGGTAAATCCTTTACCAGTTATACTAAAAAAGACGGTTTACCTGACGATACCGTCTGGGTAATCCAGGAAGACCGCAGCGGTTATTTATGGCTGGGTACATATGCCGGTGGAATCAGTCGATTTGACACCGCTAATCCCAACAAGCCGTTTATCAATTTTTCCGCTGACCAGGGCCTGGCCCATAACAAAACCAGGACTATTACCCAGGACCGGGAAGGAAATTTGTGGATTGGCACGTCTAAAGGTGTCAGTAAATTTGACCCTCAGACTCTTACATTTATTCAATGTCCGTTCACGGAGCGTTTATCCGATTATGAAGTTGAACATATCCTGGAAGATAAAAAAGGAAACCTCTGGTTTGCCACATTAGGAAATGGCGCTTACTGTTGGAACGGCAAAATCATGACCGTCTACACCACAAAGCAAGGCTTATGTTCTAACGAGGTTAACCACATACTGGAAGACAGCCGGGGTGACCTGTGGTTTGCTACTGCACATGGTGCCAGCTATTTGAACCGGCGTACTCATAATTTCACTTCCTACACCCCCAAAGAAGGACTTTCCCATAATAATGTGTCATGGGTAATGGAGAGTCGCGAAGGGCCGCTCTGGTTCGCAACAGATTCGGGGGTCTCCCAATTCCGGGGAAAGGCATTCTCCTACCTCACGGTAAACGATGGATTAATGGATAACACAGTCTGGTCAATATGGGAAGATATAAACGGTGAAATGTGGCTCTCCACGGAAAAATGTGTCGCCAAATATAATAAAAAAGATTCTTCGATTGTAACCGTCCCCGATGGCTGGGGAGGGGGGATTCCATATTCTTTTTATAAGGACAGCCGGGGCAACCTGTGGTTCGGGACGGGTAAAACCCTTATTAAATATAACGGAAAAACCTATACGGACATGGAGAACATATTAAATGTCGACGCTGTAAATATTGTTGCTATTTATGAAGACAGCGGGGGGAACCTGTGGTTCGGTTCCGAAGACCACGGCGTTAAAAAGTATGATGAAAAAACAAAAACAATTACAAGTTTTATTGAAAAAGATGGGCTGCTGCACAACACGGTAAGTGCGGTCATCGAAGACCCCAGGGGAAATATCTGGATCGGCACCAGTCGCGGTATCAATATATATGATGGAAAAAAACAGGAAATTACCGATATTACTATAACAACAGAAAATGGCTTGACGAATCGTGTAATTAATTCTTTACTGGAAGATAAAGATGAAAACCTTTGGATTGGAACATACGGCGGAGGAGTCCTCAAATACACGTTTGACGAATCCCGGGATATCTTGAAAGGCACGTTTGAAAGCTTTTCCTCCAAAGATGGATTGGTAGACGATGAAGTTCTCCTGATGATCTTCGACAATAACGCCAATCTCTGGATAGGCACCAATAAAGGAATTACATTACTGGATGTGGCCCAATTTAATGAAACCGGTAAGAAAGTTCTTAAATATTATGGTAAAGAAGATGGGTTTATCGGTATCGAATGCAATCAAAATGCCGTATATAAAGATAAAGAAGGTAATCTATGGTTTGGAACCATCAAAGGAGCCGTTAAATACGATCCCGAAGAAGATCAACCCAATCCAGTGGAACCCGCGACCCATATTACCAATGTGAAGCTTTTCTTTGAAGAAGTAGATTTATTCCTCTATTCAAGGGATAAGCAGGACAGGATGAAGGCGGGGCCCACCCTCTTGCCCTGCTTACCCGGTAACCTGGAGCTGCCGCATAATAAAAACCATCTGACATTTGAGTTTATCGGTATTAGTTTAACGGTTCCCGAGAAAGTGAGGTATCGTGTCAAGCTGGAGGGATTTGACCAGGATTGGTCTCCGGCTTCGGAAAGTAATTTTGTTACTTATTCCAATTTGCTGCCCGGAGAGTATATTTTCAAAGTCAAAGCCAGTAACAACAGTGGTATATGGAATCAAGAACCAACCGTTTATTCGTTTCGAATCAAAGCGCCTTATTGGATGACGTGGTGGTTCTATATGTTGGTGGGCGCAGCAATCATCAGCACTGTCTTTGGATTTGTTAAATCCCGGGAAAGGCACCTGAAAAAACGGCAGCGAAAACTGGAAGAACAGGTCCGCTTGCGGACACTAGAATTACAAGAGGAAAAGAAAAAAGTCGAACAGATCAACCGCGAATTGGAACAACGGGTAGAAGAGCGAACCCAAAAGTTAAAAAAAGCACACAAACAATTGCTCCATGCCCAGAAAATGGAAGCCATCGGCACCCTGGCAGCAGGGGTCGCCCATGATCTGAATAATGTCATGGCCGGTATTGTCAGTTACCCGGAACTATTATTATTGCAGCTGCCGAAGGAGAGCCCGGATGAGAGCCCGTTAAGAAAAAGTATCTTAAGAATTCAACGGTCCGGGGAAAAGGCCGCTGCCATTGTCCAGGACCTGCTGACATTAGCAAGGCGCAGTATTGAAGTTGAGGAAGTGGTGAATCTCAACCATATCGTATCCGAATGTATGAAAAGTCCTGAACTGGGAAAAATTCTATCCTATCACCCGTGGGCAGACGTGGAAATCCGGTTGGGTGAAGGTTTAAAAAACATGGTGGGCTCTCCCCTGCACCTGTGCAAAACCCTGATGAACCTGGTATCCAATGCAGTGGAGGCCATACCGGGACAAGGAAACGTCACCATTACCACCTTCAATAAATATCTTGATCAACCCCTGGATGGGTACGACGAGGTGGCAGCGGGAGACTATGTAGCCCTTTCGGTTTCCGATACCGGTGTAGGTATGTCTGAAGAAGATGCGACACACATTTTTGAACCCTTCTATACCAAGAAGAAAATGGGAAAAAGTGGAACAGGATTGGGAATGTCCGTGGTGTGGGGAACCGTACAAGACCATAAAGGATATATTACCATCCAGAGCGAAAAAGGAAAAGGATCGACATTCACTCTTTATTTCCCTGCTACCCATAAAAAAGAAGAAAAATCCGAGAAGCAAACAATCCTGCAAAACCTTATGGGCAATGGGGAATCGATCCTGGTGGTAGATGATGTGGAAGACCAGGGGGAAATCGCCACACTGATGTTGAAGAAGTTAGGATACTCGGTTCAGGCTGTCTCCAGTGGTGAAGCGGCTGTGGATTTTGTAGAAAAGAATCCGGTGGACCTGCTGGTGCTGGATATGATAATGGAACCAGGGATCAGTGGTCTTGAAACCTATAAACGAATCCTGCGGTTATATCCGCAGCAGAAAGCTGTCATTATCAGCGGCTATACCGAAACAGAAGAAGTCAAAGAAGCGCAGCGATTGGGGGCAGGGACTTATGTCAAAAAACCCTTTGGCATGGAAGGCATCGGCAAGGCTGTTAAGGACGAATTATCCAAAACCATCAAATAGTAAGCGTGTTATAATTAACTCCCCTAAGCTTGATTTATTTTTCTTTTTTCTTTAAAATCTCCAAATGCAATGAAAAGAGACGTGAAGTTTAATATTGTAAGATATAAGGGCGCTGCCGCTTCAGCATTACTCTTCTATATATTGCTCCGTATTGTCTCCGTTCCTGTTTTTGGGCAGCATTACCATTTCAAAACCTTTACCATGGATGATGGATTGGGAGATTCTGTTATTAATACAGTCTACCAGGACAGGAAAGGATTTTTGTGGATCGGCACACATGGGGGAGGAGTGGATCGATTCGATGGTAATACCTTTATTAATTATTCGAAAAAAAACGGTTTAAGCGATAATTCTGTCTCCTGTATCATGGAAGACCGGAACGGTCACTTATGGATCGCAACCCTTAACGGCCTTAATAAATATGACAATGGTAATTTTACCGTTTATACTAAGGAAGATGGTTTAAGTGGTAATTCCATCTCGAATATGGTGGAAGATAGAAATGGTAACTTGTGGTTTGCTACCTATTCCAATGGAGTCAGTCGATATGACGGCAGGAATTTTACAACGTTTACCACCGCAGACGGTTTAATTGACAGCGAAGTTCGCTGTATCCTTGAAGACAGGGCAGGCAATTTATGGTTTGCTACGCCCAAAGGAGTCAATAAATATGAGGGGGCAGCCTTTAACACAGATGTTGTAACCCGACGTTTACAAGGGTATTTTGTCCAATATATCCTGGAGGATAATAACGGCAATTTATGGTTCGGTACCAGGAGAAACGGTGTGTTGTGTTTTAACGGCGAAACCTTCACCAGTTATACCAGCAAAGAAGGATTATGTGAGAACGATGTGAGTCATATCATGCAAGACAGCAGCGGTAATTTTTGGTTTTCCACATTTGGGGGTGCCAGTAAATTCGATGGTCACATGTTTACTAACTATACCACAAGACAAGGCTTGAGATATGATGAAGTCACCGATATCCTGGAGGACCGCGAAGGTAATATCTGGATGGCTACAAGTATCGGCGTATCTTGCTTCAGGGGTGAAATCCTCACCTATTTAAATGAAAAGGAAGGTTTAAAAAACAATATTGTATGGTCCTTTTGGGAAGATCATCAAGGTACCATGTGGATTGCCACCGAAGGAGGCATTGCAACATATGACCAAAAAGATAAAATTATTAAAATGGCGGAGGGAAAATACTGCAAAGGGCATATAACTCTATTCTATGAAGATAGTAAAGGTAATTTGTGGTTTTGCTCAGATGATTCAATCATTAAATATAACGGCCATATTTATACAGATTTCAGTAAAAGAAACAATTTGGTCCCCCTTGGCATTTATTGTATCCTGGAAGATAGACATGGAAACATGTGGTTCGGAACCGAAGACAGGGGGGTGATGGTATGGGATGGGAACACGATTAGAAGCCTCACAAAGGAAAAAGGATTATTAAATAATTTGATAAACGACTTATTGGAAGATAAACAGGGAAATATCTGGATCGCTACACCCGAAGGCTTATGCAAGTACGATGGAGTAAATTTTAGCCATATCACCACCGCCAACGGCTTGACCAACAATTTCGTCATGTGCCTGGAAAAAGACCGGGAAAATTCCCTATGGATTGGCACGTACGGTGGGGGGATTGTCAGGTATAAGCTATCTCAAATAAATGGAGACGCCGAATTCGAGGCAATTACCACTGAAGACGGTTTGTTGACTGATGAAATCCTCTCACTGTTGTTTGATGATGATGGAAATCTCTGGATAGCCAGCAAAAAAAGTCTCACCCAATTGGATGTGGTTGAATTGAATAAAACAGGTAAAAGAAAATTTAAGCATTACGATAGAGACCATGGCTATCCTGGCATTGAACCCAATGAGGGCGCAATATACAAAGATAAAGCAGGCAATATCTGGCTGGGCACGATAAATGGGGCAATTAAATTCAATCCCAAAGAAGATAAACCCAATACTCTAGAGCCGGCAACTTATATTACCGGTTTGAAATTATTCCATGAAAAGGTAGATTGGTCTGATGACTACCATAAATCCAGGACTGACTTTGGGCTGCCACTGGGAGTGGAACTCTCCCACAATCGGAATCACCTGACCTTTGAGTTTGTGGGAATTTGTTTAACGGTTCCCGGAAAAGTAAGGTATCAGGTTATGCTGGAGGGTTTTGATGAGAATTGGTCACCGGTCTCTAAAGACAACCATGCCATCTATTCCAATCTGCCCCCTGGTGAATATGCGTTTAAAGTGAAAGCCTGTAACAATGATGGCTTATGGAATAAAAAACCTGCCGTGTATCGATTTAGAATAATCCCCCCCTTCTGGAAAACCTGGTGGTTTTATTTGTTGGTGTCTATAGCTGTAATTAGCAGTGGTTATGGTTTTATAAAATTACGGACCCGAAAGTTGAGAAAACAAAAGCGAATACTGGAACAACAGGTTCATTTACGTACGTTAGAACTGGAAAAAGAAAAAGCAAAAGTCGAACAGATCAATGAGGAACTGGAACAACGGGTGGAGGAACGGACCCGGAAATTGGAAATCGCCAACAAACAATTGCTGCGTGCTCAGAAAATGGAAGCGATCGGAACCCTGGCAGCCGGTGTGGCGCACGACTTGAATAATATCCTGGCTGGCATCGTCAGTTATCCGGAGTTGATGCTGTTAAAAATACCCCAGGACGACCCATTAAGAAAGCATGCACTCGCCATCCAACATTCCGGTGAAAAAGCAGCTGCTATTGTCCAGGACCTGCTGACCCTGGCCAGACGCAGTGTCGAAGTTACAAAAGTGGTGAATCTTAACCAGGTGGTTGGTGAATTTATGGAAAGCCCTGAGCTGATGAAGATTCTATCTTATCAACCGGAAATTGAAGTAGAAGACCGGTTGGATAAAGATTTAAAAAACATGATAGGCTCTACGGTGCACCTGTCCAAAGCCCTGATGAACCTGGTGTCCAATGCAGCCGAAGCCATGCCGGGGAAAGGGAAAATCATTATTTCCACCTTCAATACATACTTCAGCCAACCCCTCGATGGGTACAGGGAAGTGGTAGCGGGAGACTATGTGGCCCTCTCGGTTACCGATACCGGTATAGGTATATCTGAAAAAGACATGACACATATTTTTGAACCTTTCTATACCAAAAAGAGAATGGGAAAAAGTGGAACAGGATTGGGTATGACAGTAGTGTGGGGAACCGTCAAAGACCACAACGGATATCTTACCGCAAAAAGCGAAAAAGGAAAAGGCTCCGCTTTCACCCTTTATTTTCCTGCTACCCAGCAAAAAGTTATCAAAGAGAAACTCCACGTTTCGATAGATCAATTAATGGGCAATGGGGAATCGATCCTGGTAGTGGATGATGTGGAAGAGCAGAGGGAAATTACTACCCTGATATTAAAGCAGTTGGGATATTCGGTTCAGGCTGTTTCCAGTGGTGAAGCAGCGATTGAAACCGTGAAGACAAGACCCGTGAACCTCCTGGTGTTGGATATGATTATGGACCCCGGGATCAGTGGGCTTGAGACCTATAAACGGATTCTCAACATGTATCCCCGGCAAAAGGCCATCATCGTCAGTGGATATTCGGAAACCAAAGAAGCTAAAGAAGCCCTGCAATTGGGAGCCGGCACTTATATCAAAAAGCCCTTTGGTATGGAACAAATCGGCAGGGCTGTTAAGGACGAACTCAAAAGGGCTTAGGTTAAGGTTAAGGCTGAGGTTGAGGAAAAGAAATCCCCTCTTGAGAAAAACAAGCGGTGGCCGCCAGGCCGGGGTGTGTCATCAACCTAAACCTTAACCTGAGTTTAGTAATTGTTAATTATTAATTGTTAATGAATTCTTTGAACTCTATAGGAGGCGCGAACCAATGAATCAAGCGATCGAACGTATACTGGTATTGGCACCCCATACCGATGACGGCGAATTCGGGTGCGGCGGCAGTATCGCCAAATTTGTCGAAGAAGGAAAACAAGTCTTTTATGCGGCTTTCTCAACCGCAGAAAAATCCGTACCCAACGGATGGCCCAAAAACATCCTGGAAACAGAGGTAAAAGAAGCCACCAAACGCATCGGTATTCCACCCGCTAATCTTATTATCTATAAATACGAAGTGCGAAAGTTAAACTATGTCCGCCAGGAAATCCTGGAAGAACTGATAAAAATAAAAAAAGAACTGAACCCCCACCTGGTATTTATGCCCACCCAGAACGATTTGCACCAGGACCATCAAACCGTTGCCACCGAAGCTGTCCGGGCATTTAAACAGGTCAGTATCCTGAGCTATGAATTGCCCTGGAACACCATTACGTTTCATACCCAGGGATTTATCAAGCTGCAGCAGAATCATGTGGAAAAGAAAATTCAGGCGCTGCAAGCGTACAATTCTCAAAGCGGCAAGGATTATGCTTCAGAGGATTTTATCCGCAGCTGGGCCAGGACCCGCGGCACCCAGATCGGCACCACATATGCCGAAGCCTTTGAAATCACCCGCTGGGTTATTGAGTAGAAAGAAAAATCCGAAATTCGAATATCGAAATTCGAAACAAATCCGAATGACCAAAATCCAAATGACCAAAACAATAAACCACTTACCCCTGTACAGGTTTTTCTGTTTTGAATTTTGAACATTCGAATTTTGAATTTGTTTCGGATTTCGGATTTCGGATTTCGTGCTTTTAAAACAACAGGAGGTTACTTATGCCCATTGTAACCATTCATATGTTGGCAGGACGGGACAATGAGAAAAAAAAAGAATTAATTAAAAATGTTTCCGATTCTGTCATTAAAACATTAGAAGTACCACCGGAAAGCGTACGGGTCATTATTAATGAAATGCCGGTAGAACATTACGGCATTGCCGGCCTCCCCGTTATGGAATACCGTATGAAGAAAAAGAAAAAAATGGATTGATAAAAGCGTAGTAGTTTGATAATATATTATTACTATGAAGTGTACAAAATGTGGTGTTGAAAATAATGAAGAGGCAAGGTTCTGCAGAGCCTGTGGAGAAGTCCTTCCTTCCAGAGAAATGACTCTTGTCTCAGATGTCTCGGATACAATCCTGCCGGGTGGGTATATCATCCAGGAACGGTTTAAGGTTTTAAAGAAACTGGGTAAAGGAGGAATGGGGGAAGTCCTCCTGGCAGAGGATGTAAAACTCAAACGAAAAGTTGCCATAAAAAGCATTTTATTAAAAGACAACATTGGACTCACCGACACCACCTCCAAGCTCCGGTTCTTAAGGGAAGCCCAGACCGCTTCTCAACTGGATCATCCCAATATATGTACCATTTATGAAATTTACGAAGAGGGTGACAGAGATTACATTGTTATGCAATATATTGATGGTGTCACCCTGGATCAAATCATTGGGATGCAAAAACTCAGTGTTGATAAAATTTTAGATATATGTATCCAGGTATGCGATGGTATAATAGAAGCCCATTCTCATGACATTATCCACCGGGACATTAAACCTGGCAATATCATGGTAGATAAAAAAGGAATTGTGAGAATCCTGGATTTTGGCCTGGCAAAATTTAGTGATGATTCGTTTGTTAGAGACGGCGACCGGGTGGATTCCGATTTAACCGAAAAAGGTTTTGTCATGGGAACCGTCGCCTACATATCTCCGGAACAGGCACGGGGAAAATTACTGGACTGGCAAACCGATATTTTCTCCTTTGGGGTCGTGCTTTATGAAATGATTGAGGGTAAAAATCCCTTTAGAGAAGACGAACAAATCGAAACCCTCTACAATGTGCTCAACAAAGACATTGAATTCACCCGGGATATACCGGAAGAATTGAAACAAATCGCAGGCAAGGCATTAGAAAGGGACAAGGCAAAGCGGTATCCTGATTTTTTCCACTTAAAACAAGACCTGGAGGCATTTCGAACCCTTTATCAACAGACAAAGGAAGAAAAACCCCAACCAGTGGGAGCAGAAACTGAAATCATCCAGTATGATGAACAGGCCAAACTATTGGAAGAGGTACAAAAAACATCGGACAAAGAAGATTTAGGTGACCTGGTTTACCGGATCAAACAATTCAAAGCCTCGACGGAACGGGTACCCCACACTACCGGCAAAAGAAAGCTAAATTTCAAATGGATTCTCCTGGCCCTGGCAGCAGCCGTGGTAGTAGTTGCGGGAGTTTATCTCCTGCTTAAACCATCCCCCCCGCCCCCACCCGTGCCCACTGAAAAATTCTATATTTATTTACACCCCTTTGAATTCAAGGGCGGGGACAAGTTTTTACCTGATATGTTGGATTACCTCTTGATGGAATCCCTGAACCAGTTCGAAGAATTTAAAACCATTAATAAAGACTTTGTTGTCTCTTTTGCTGAAGGTAAAAATGAAGCAGAAAATCTTAAACGGTTGAAAAGTAAATTTGATATCAAATATGAATTAATGGGAAAGATTGTCAAAAATAAAAATTTTTACAACATCGATGCTGAATTGAGCCCCATTAAGGAGGAGAAGGGTGAGGCTCAGGAAGGATACAGACTAACTTCTGCCGGAGAACTAAGAGACTCATTCCTGGGGAACCAGGTAGACCTATTAACCCGACTGGTATATCAAAATCTCTTTCCTCGAAAAGCGAAAAAGCAGAAGAAATATAAAAGAGTAAAAGAGATATTTGGTACCCAGTGGAAACTGTTTTCAGAATTTTATAGAGGGCTTCGTCACTATAATCGCCTGGACCTAAAGAAGGCGGAACCTAATTTCTTAGATACTACGGACTTATTGATCTCAAAGTATTACCTGGCTGATTTGTATGATTTTGATGGAAGTCGCACCAAAGCATTGGAGATCATTGATGAGATTATCCCTCAAATCGACAGTTTAACCCTTTCGCTGCAGTTAAAGGTTCGTACCATCGAAGCCAAGTTGAAATTTCGATTTATCGATGAGATATCCAACTTAGAAAAGTTGAAAGAAGAGTTTCCCTATTCGAAAGAGGTTTTGTATAAATTGGGCGAGGCTTATTTTCACATTGCCAACCCGGAAAAAGCAATGAAGCATTATAAAGAGGCGCTGAAGTTGGACCAACGGTATTCCCTGGCCCTTAATCACCTGGGCTACTGCCACTCCTACCTGGGTGAACATATACAGGCCCTTAAAGTATTCCAGCAGTATCGTGACATTGACGAGTCCTACAACTCCTTTGATTCCCTTGGAGACGGGTATTACTATTCCGGAGACCTGGTCAATGCCGAAGCCATGAAAAAGCGTGCTGTTTTGGAGGATGATCCCAAAGAACGACTTCCCTGGCCCTACCAGACCCTGGCGGATATATACATCTTAAAGGCCCAATACAAAAAAGCCGATGAATCGTTGACTGAGTATAAAGAGTTGCAGCGTATCACTAAATCCAATCTCCCCAAAGCCGAAGCGTATGCCCAGGCAAAACGTGCCTTTATTGCTTATAAGGACCGGCGCTATGATGATGCCCTGCGAGCCATTAACCTCTCGCTGCAAACCTATAATTCGGACGACATTAAAGAAGATTCCTCAGAAGCTATCTGGCTCAAAGGGCTCATATTACTGGCCCTCGATAACCTGGAAGAAAGCAAAAAGCAATTGAAATGGCTGGAACAATTCAAAAACAAGTACAACCTGGATTGGAATAACTTCAAAGCCGCTTATAAGTACTTCATCCACCTGGAAGCATCAATACTGGAAAAAGAAAACCGCCGACAAGAAGCTGAAGAACGCTTTAAACAATTACTCGATATGAAAACCAAACTCTCCTATTGGATCACCTATTACCACTACCAGTTCTTCCATACCGAATACGCGAAATTCTTAACCAGGAATCAAAGATATGAAGAGGCTTTATCTGAATTGGAAAAATGCTTTGAATTTAACGGCAATTACATTCCTGCCCTGTGGCTGAAAGCAAAAATCCTGAAGGAGCAAAATAAACCGGAAGAAGAAAGGGCGATCTATGAAAAAATTGCCGAATTGTACGGCGAATCCCTGGAAAACAATTATCATCGAGATTTATTAAAAACCAAATTAAATCCAACGTAATTTGCACAATGCCTAATGCGTATTTTTAAAAAGTCTTACCCTCCCTTTTCAATTCTGAAAAAAATATACTCACAGATACGGAAGCTGCAAATTCTGCCAATCGTATACTGCGGTCTATTTCTACCAGGCGGTATAATCGACTGGTCTTATGGGTAAATAAACCGAAATAACCCAGGAATTTGCCCCCGATTGCCATGGGTACAATCAATGCCGAACGAAAAGGGAATTGGAACTTATCCAGCAACTCCTGGCAAAACTCTTTATCTGTATTTAAATCCGGGATATGAATCGGTTTGAAATATTCAAACAACTCCTGGAAATGGTGGGAGTCTCTTAGTGGGATATCATAAGTTTCCGGCAGGAAATCAGGATAGCGGGCGGCCACTACTCCCCGGGTAGGTGGTTGGGTATCGAATCGGGGAATGACACAAACCGCACAATCCACTTCGATGTTTTCCACCAGGCTTTGACAGCCATTTTGGCATACATCTCTTATGGTAGTGCATTCAAAAATCGGCTTGCACAACGAAAGAATTTTACCCACGTTCTCACTCCATTTTTCCAGGCGGAACATCTCATCGGAATAATAAGAAGGTATATCAAGTTCTTCGTGGTAATTGGGATTAACGATTTCGTGGAGAGTGGAAAGATACAGCACATTGGGGCCATAGTCCTGGTCTTTTATGGTTCTTAGAACCTGGGATGTGGTCGGCAGTCCCACCACATCTTCATCTAAAATTGCCAGTTCATAGGAGTTGTCATCGCTTCCAATTCGCTCAAGTACCTCCAGGGCATCGGATGTCTGGTCCATGGTAAGATTGTAACGCTGAAAAAAATATGATTTCATTTTTTGGGTTAAAAATTGATCATTGGTCATAAACAGGACCTTTTTCCCATCGCTGTACATTGGATATCTCCTTTGGATTAATGATCTCTTTTTAATACTCTGTAAAAACGCGCAAAAAAAAACAAAATTTTTCCGCCAGGTTCCTTTAAAACGTCATGAACAACTCCTATAGGGTGTGGACGCCGTCTACCTTTTATTAATACTCGTAAAAACGCCCTAAAAAAACAACGTTTTCCCGGATGGTACCTTTCAACTGTCATGAACGACTCCTCTAGGTGGGGACGCCGTCCCCTTTTGGGTAAATGTCGGAAACCAGGATTGATTATAATGGTTTTTCCAGTATTAGTCAAGAGGGAAAATTACTTGGATTCACCTTTAGTGCCTTCGTGGATTCTCAACTATTGCCTGTCAAGTTCCATAAAGCGTCATAAATTAATCGTGCTTCATCCGATATTTTCTCCCTTTGGGTAAAATAAAGTTCAATCAATATTTCTACTGCTTTATCTTTAAGGTCCAGACTCCCAATGGCTTTGGCACAAAAACGCCGCAGTAAGGTATCCTGGTTCCTATCTTCAGCAAGCGTAAGTAACCGCTCTACCACCGCCTTATCTTTAACCTCCAATTTTTCCATGGCTTCAGCACAGAAACCCCGCAGCACATCTTCCTGGTTCTCATCTAGGGCAAGCGTGAGCAAACGTTTCACCACCACTTTATCTTTAACGTATAAGTTACCCACAGCAACGACACAGGAACGCCGCACCACAGCATCCGGGTACCCATCTTCAGCAAGTGTAAGTAACCTCCCCACCACGGTTTTATCTTTAACGTTTAACTTACCGATGGCTTTGGCACAGGCCCCCCGCAGCGCACCCTCCTGGCTTTCATCTTCAGCAAGCGCCAGTAACCGCTTCACCGCTTCTTTATCTTTAGCGGTTGAATTTCCCACGGCCTCTGCACAGGAACGCCGCAGCATGCTATCCTGGCTCTCATCTTCGATAAGAGTAAGTAACCGCTCCACTAACTTATTATCTTTATCGCTTAATTTCCCCACAGTGTCGGCACAGGAGCTGCGCATCAAGCCATCCTGATTTTCATCTTCCAAAAGAAGAATCAGCAGTTCCACTGGTTTTTCTTTAATGCCTGACTTTATGAGAGCTTTGGCACAGCCGCTCCTCACCCAACCATCCTGGTTCTCATCTTGGGCAAGAGCGAGTAAGCGCTCCATCACGGTTTTGTCTTCAATGCCTAACTTTCCCAGGACTTCGGCGTAAGCACCCCGCAGCCAGCCCTTCTCATTCTTGTTTTCAACAAAAGCAAGTAAGCGCTCCACAGCGGTTTTATCTTTAATACCCAATTTCCCTAGGGCCCGGGCACAGGAACTCCGCAGCCAATCCCCCTGGTTGTTATCTTCTGCAAGTGTAAGTAAGCGTTCGACTGCGGTTTTATCTTTAACACCCAATTTTCCCACGGCCCGGGCACAGGAACTTCGCAGCCCTTCATCCCGGTTTTTATCTTCAACAATAAAAAGAAGCAGTTCCATGGCTTTATCTTTCATGCCTGAATTTCCCAGGGCTTCGGCGCAGGCGCTCCGCAGCCAGCCTTCTTGATTTACATCTTCAGCTATCGATAAAAGTTTTTCCTGCAGCATAGAGGAGACACACAAATCCTTCACAGAGAAGACCCAGCTCATAAATCTCTCCCAGGTTTTATTTCCGACAAAACTTCTGCTTTTGCCTTCATTCCATGAGAAGCGAAAAAAATCTTCGATTTGGTTTTCAAGGAAATCTCTATTGTTGAGCCATTCACCGTGCTCACCGATAAACTTCATGACAAAATAGTGATTATGATAGACATGGGCCTCGATTTCTTTTGGATCGCAGGTTAGAATATGTTCCAGCAATTTTTGGGCCTGGTCTACGGGTAAAGTACGAAGGGCTGGTAAAAAAGTTTCATGCCAGGAGATGGTGTGGCTAAATGTTTTGTTAATGACAACTGAAATAGACTCCGCCATTGGCTGCTCCTTCATGTTAGTGTATTAAATTTGTGAAAAAAAGTCAAAGTATTGAAAACAAGAGCTAAATTTGGTTACAATAGGTATAGTTAAATTAATGGAGGCGTAAACCATGAAACGAATAAAGCGGTTTTTTAGAACCACTATCCTGGGTGGGGTGATTGTCATCCTGCCAGTTGTAGTGACGTTTCTTTTCTTGAGGTGGTTGTTTCGTCTTATCACAGGGCTCATCGAACCTCTCACCCGGATGCTCATGGAACAATCTCAACTCCAGAAATATATCGCCGATATCCTGGTGATTGTTGTTATTATATTGCTCTGTTTTCTCGTTGGGTTGGTGGTAAAAACCAGGTTTGGGCGTTTTATTCATCAGACATTGGAAAAGCGAATACTCACAATCGCACCGGGTTATAGTCTTTTTAAAGAGACCATTAAGCAATTGTTGGGACGGGAGCGTGCTCCCTTTTCAACCGTGGCCCTGGTGCAGGTGTTTGGTCCTTCTTCCAATACCATGATGACGGCTTTTGTTACGGATGAACACCCGGATGGATTTTATACTGTATTTGTGCCCTCTGCGCTTACTCCCACATCCGGTTTAATTTATCATGTGGAAAAGCAGTATGTTCATTTTGTGGACGCATCTGTGGAAGATACCATGCGGACGATTATCAGCTGCGGCATGGGTGCGCAAAAGCTGTTAGAGGACTATCTAAAGAAAAAAAGGAAAAAGCAGCTCGAGAGTTAAATAGCAGCCCGCAAAAGAAAAAACTTGCATGTCCCCTTTTCCTTTTCTTGACCTTTTCTCCAAAACACGAAGGGACAAAGGAAAAGTTGAGTTGCTTTCCTCTACCTCTTCTGATAAAATAGGGTCGAATCCCCAATGCGGATCAAGATAAGAATACTAAACAAACAGGAGCCGAAGATGAAAAAATTTTTCATTTTTACGGTATGCATTTGGGCAGTTGTTTTTCTCTTTGAAAACTGCTCAAAAACAAAAGTGACGGATGATATGTACAGGTTTATACCAAAATATATCTTATCGCTGGTTTCATTTGATTTTCAGAAATTAAGGAAAATTAGAGATTTTCCTGTGATATATTCAATGTGGGAGAAAGACATAAATGAATCAGGCGTTGGCAGGCAATTTCATGAGTTTATAAAAATATCCGGCATCGAAATTAAAGAAAACCTGGATAAAATTATTATTTTTACCGGCCCTTATAGAATTGACAAAATACCCAATATGGGAATGGTGATTAAACTTAAGTTCGACAATGATAAGCTGGCCAGGGCAATCAATACTTTCTCAAGTAAAGAAGAGCAAGAAATCTATTTGGGAATTACTATAAAGGGGGTCTTTTTTAAAGATACAAAAGAGAAGCATAATATTGCCGTACCGGATTCCAGCCACCTGCTCCTTGCCCCGAAAGAAATATTAAAAAATATGATCGACGTATATAAAGGCAACAAGAAAGGTGTACTTACCAATAAAAAAATCCGGCCTTTTATATATAGTGAAAAAGAAAGTCAAATAGCCTGGTTTGTGTGGTTGTTTGAAGATATAATTAAAGAGAAAAAACTGGAGACTCCTCCCGGTTTTCCACCCACGGGCCTTGAATCACTTTCTGTTTTTGCAGGAGAAAAAGAAGGGGAAGCAAAAGTAATCTCTCGTAGTGAATTTGAAATTAAACGCTTTTCTCAATACCTGATGAATGCCAAAGCAGCGGTTTCGGTGATGCCGCCTCCCGATAATGATCAAGAAAAATTGATTTATACCCTTTTTAAATCCGCTTCAATTAAGGTAACCTCCTCTTCCATACAAATGTTTTTTAAAAATCCACGCATGATGATCCTGGCGAATGAAATTATCTTTAGGAGTTTTTTTAAGGCTCTCTGGACTGGCAACTTAAATATAAGAAAACTGATATGAGTTTTTCTTGCATGTCCCCTTTTTCTATCGCTCGTTGGTATTTATCCCCTTGTTGGTGGTATGTTACCTGGTGCCAGGCTTTATGCTTCGTAAAGGGCAGCAAAAAATATTAAAAAAAGAAGAGTAGGGGGGAGCGTGACACACACACAACTGGATGCCGTCATCCATGCGCCGGTGCGGTTGGCCATCTTATCGGTGTTGGTTTCGGTCAAAGAGGCGGATTTTAACTATTTGAAAAAAATTACCGGCGCAACAGACGGCAATTTAAGCACGCATCTTTCTAAGTTGGAGCAAAAAGAGTATGTGAAAATCGAGAACGTCTTTAAAGGGAAGAAACCGGCCACAATATGCCGCATGACCAGACATGGAAGAGATGCGTTTTCAAACTATTTAAAGGCATTGGAAGATGTTATCCATTTCCCGGGACGAGAAACAGAGGTAAAATCTTCTGAAACAAAGGTTTAGAATCACTTCTTGCCTGTCCCCTTTTTTGTCCCCTTTTTCGTACTTGCCAACTGCCAACTGCCAACTGCCAACTATAAAAAGGTGCCCTTCGGGCAAGTTTAAATCGCCTGCGGCGAAAGGTTAGAAAGCCAATGGGTCAAAAATTCTTTTTATGTTTTCTTAAAATCCCGTAATTTTGAATTCTCGGGCAGACCTCTGAGCCGCGACCCCGTATGTTTTATATCATTTCCTTTTGTAAAAAAAGTACAAAGGCAAGAATGGCTCTATATTACATATTAATATATACTTTAAGAGAATAAAGTACCTGGCACCTTCGATTCTGGCGATTTTTCTATTTTTTCATTACTCTGGAACATCACCGTCACAAATGATTGAAACTCCTCCATAACATTCTATCATGCACATGAATTGAGTACCCGAACCAGAACAACAAAAATCTCCACTACACCCTTTGAAATCTTTACAACATGTGCGCCCTGATATATGGCTTGGCAAGAATATTATTGTTAAGGTTAAAGCCAAAACCGTAATAAGAACCAAAATCTCTTTTGCTTTTGACATCTCTATTCACCTCCATCTTATCTTAATTTGTTTTTTTGTGTTGATTAATATTAATTGAAAGGTAATTTTTCCGCTCTTGGAGCCTAAAAACAATTTCAACTTTTTTACGTATTGCAATTTCATTATCTCATCATAGATTAAATTTTTCTCAACTTTGAAATGCCGCCGTTTTCAGTGATTTCCATATATATATTATTTCTCCAATCCGAAAATCTGTTGCAGGCAGCAATTTTCTTCAAAAAATCAACGACTATTTGATCGCCTTTTTTAATATTTCCTTTCAACATAAACGTATCTTTCAAATTGAAAATATCCGTTTCAGAAAATTCCCCAGGAACTACATATAAGATATCCTTCTTATCTTTAAGAGCCATAAGAAGTTTACCAGGTGGGCAGGTGCTGCATATTCCGCTGCCATAAAGTAAAAAAGCTTTCTTATTACCGGCAATAACCCCTGGTATAGATGAAAGCTCCAGTACAATGCAATTATAGTACTTAACCACGATGAATATCAAAACAACTACCACCACAAACAAAATCCTCAGCAGTAAGCTTATCTTTCTGTTCTTCATAATAAATACTTCACCGGATTTAAAATCCGCATTTCATTTTTTCTGGTTTTGACATGGCACTACCCTGTAAACATTGAAATCTTGCATTTCCGGTTTATCATCCGACATGGAATAACCCAAAATATAAAAAACAATCCCTTCTTTTTCTCTCCGGATATCAAAATCTCTCCACCACATAAATTGAAAATCATTATAATTATAGAAATGATTTTCAATATTTCCAAGGGTGTCAAGTACCAAAATTTCAAGTTTTGGAAGTTGTAAAAACAAATAAAGCTTCCCTTCGAATAT
>WVZO01000153.1:325-1587 GCA_011772425.1 Candidatus Aminicenantota bacterium | reverse complement strand
ATATCGTCTTCAAACACCTGGCCAATCACTTTGCCATTTATATCCTTTTTAACGAAAAAGGGATATTTACCCTTAAGGGTTCCAAGGAATCCAAAATAAACATTATTTTTTATTACAAAGAACCTCTTAGCGGTGAGGAAGATTTTTATTCTCTTTAAAAACTTGAAATTTTGATCAAAAACATCGATGCCATTATCTGAGATGATAAAAGCCATATCGCCCTGAAATTCAAGCCAATTTGGGAAATCTAGATCGGAAGGCCCTTTTCCCATCTGGCCGATGCTTCGCAAAAAGTCACCCTGTTTTGAATATAATTTCAATTTATGCTGCATATTGTCAACAATATATATTCTATCATTATTAATCTTGATGCATGGGGGGGCTTTAAGGAAAGACTCCGGGGATGTGTATATCAGGCTAAATGATTTATCCCACTCCAGGGAAATCCAGCTTTTTTCAGGCTTATACTTTTTTAAAAGATCAAGTTTATATTGGGTCAGTTTATCGATACCAAGTGTGAATTGGGCACTGGCAATCATCAAAATAAAAAAATAAAATATTCTCTTTTTCATTTCTATTTCTCCAAATTTTTGTAATAGTCCAAAGCACTTAAATTTGCAAGTGCTTGATTAACCAATTTCTTTTTCTAAATGATTCTCATCACAATTCGTCACCGGTTAATCGTGTGGCTAATCAAGCACATTGCAAATTTCAGTTAGGCAATTATTCAATAGGGACAGCATCATCACAGTGAACAACACCACCGCCCGAACATGTAAGTACACAAAGATTTACTTCACCGGGACTGCCGCAACCTGCTGTACCTTTACATTTGGTAAGGTCAGAACACTCAAGGTTGCCGCCAGTGAGGTTAGATGGCAAGATCGCGATTATCGATACAACCAAAATAGCGATACACAATGGGATCACCCATGGTTTCAGTTTTGACCTCATGATTCACCTCCTTTTTTATATGTCAACCTTTATCCCAAAAGACTTATCCAGACTGCCTTTAAGAATGTTTCTCCAATTATCAAAAAAATACATATATCATATGCAAACAAGAATGTCAAGAAAATTGGGAATTTTTTTTGATTTTTCTATTTATTCTCTTTGATTCCTTCTGTACTTTTGCNNAACAATTGGTGACGCATGTTGCTGAAACGGATTCCTTATTAACCTTCTTTTTCATGCGATTCATTGTACTCTTCGATTTCTCTGGCGATGGCGTTTTTTTCATTTTTGAGAATACTCTGGAATTG
>WVZO01000153.1:0-259 GCA_011772425.1 Candidatus Aminicenantota bacterium | reverse complement strand
CCGCATCAAGAAACATCTCTCCTTCTCCAAATAACAAATAGTACAAATTGACATTGTATTTCAGGACCATGTTCTCAATTAAATCAAAATTGGGGTTATAATTGCCTCCCTCAACCTCAGAATATGTCGAGGCAGATATATTTAGTGCTTTGGAAATTTCCTTTTGATTGGGGCTCAATGCCAGGCGAATCTTCTTTCTTCTTTAATCCACTTATGTCTGAAAAGTCGATATATTAACTGGCATCTATAACCGACACAA
>WVZO01000262.1 GCA_011772425.1 Candidatus Aminicenantota bacterium | reverse complement strand
CGGGGTAAACAGGCTGAGTATTTTCTCCGTATCTGCCAGTATCTTTGCATATACGCCGCGGATATCGCCGTTTCCCAGGTACATTTTAACCTCTGCAAATACAACCTCATCCAATCCTGCGGCTTCCTGGAGATTGTTGTAATCGTAATTTTTAAGGTAATCGATAACTTCGGCATTATAAGGGGTGTTGTCAGCCGCCTGTTTCAACCGGGCATAGGTTTCATTGGCGGCCCTCATGCTTTCCACTGCCTTATTTAGCAGATTGCTNNCGCCATCGGAGCCTTTATCAATTCCATTTGCAAACCAAACTGAAAAAGCATTAACTCCAAGGAGTAATAAAATAAATACTCCCATGATGATGCTTATACTTGCTTTTCGTCCTGAATATCTCACATTTTCCTCCTTTATTTATTTTTTATTTTTTACCTGGATTTCCTGATTACCTGTCTGAAAGGAGACTTTTAATACAGTCATTTACTGTTTTAAATTCATTCCTCTTTATCCTTCCGGTATTTCAACCTTAATCCTTCAACCTGCGGCAGCCAGTGATAGTTTTCCCAATAATAATTGCCGATATCCTCGGGATCATCAACATCCCTGGAAGTATCGTCGGTGGTAATATAGACTGCCAGCGCCCCGTTATCCTTCATTTCTATTACCCTCTCCATGAAGCGCATCACAAATTCGCCGTGCATACGGGCCGCAATATCGAAAAGCAGGTAAACATCGCTTTTCTTTACCCGGGTCAGTGCCAGCGGCACTTCGCCGAATTCATGGATTTTCAATTGAGAATACCGTTTGTCCTTAATGGTCTTTATAACGGGACTTTCAAATAACGCCGCTGTCTGCTCCAACGATAATCCCATCAACACGGCACAAAGTGAGATGAAATCTTTTAGACGGATATCGCCGGGGAAAAACCGGTCCGATGGAAAGTATAAAAAGTCCAAAGGTTTTTTACGGGTAATCGTATTGAAGCCTTGCACCAGGAATTTACTGGAAAATCCCTTATTTGCGATTTTATCATAGAAACCGGAAAATAGTGAAAAAAACAGTCCTGCCAGCATTTGATCACGGGTCTTAAATATCCATGCCTTTCCCTTTTTTATATCGATGTCCTTGTTGTCGAATTTTTTTAAATCATCCTTGGAGATAGTAAATAATGAATGCTTGAATACTACATATGACAGAAATGCCAGAACCGCTGTGAACGCCAGTGCGACAATAAAAGCCGGTAAAATGTTACCTGGAAGACGGCTCTTCCCATAAAACAGGTACTTTTCCGGGTCCTTGATAAAGGATTCCACCTTATTATTATCTGAATAGAATTTTTGCTCCCTGTAAAAAAGGCAAAACTCGTGCTTCAACTTCATTATGTACCTGAAAAATTCAAGACTGTTTCCGTATCCCAAACCGCTCTGTTCACCGGTTACCGATGAAAAAAGAGTTGGCGGGGTTACCGCTGATAGCCATTGAAAAAGCTTTATATTCCTGTCCACACTGTCGGCAACTTCATTCTCGAACTCACGAATTTTCTTATATTCTGTGTTCATAAAGCTATCTACTAATTCTCTTGTAGCTTTAGTATTGGCTTTTTCTTTTGAATATCGTCCTAATTCATCAATATAACGCTGCTCAAATTTTATTAACTGGTCAAACTTTTTTTTCTCCAGGTGATAATTGGTGGTGATATTCCCGGCACATGCCATTGTTATCTTGTTAATCGCCAGCGGCAGCAGGTATATGAACAAAAGCCAGGCAGCGACAACAATGACATTGCCAACGCTTTTGCTCTTTATTCTCCCGATAAAGGTTCCGATTATAAATCAAAAAAGGCCGGCCAATTCCCAGAATCCCAAA
>WVZO01000201.1:27265-45968 GCA_011772425.1 Candidatus Aminicenantota bacterium | reverse complement strand
GACAGCAATTCCTAAATGGGGCTTTTCACTGCTCAGCCAGAGGTAATCAAAAAAATCCCCCCCCACTTCATTGGCGGGCACACATACACCGGATATATCAAAACCCTCTATTTCGGGTCCCCGGTGCGGCATGATTGACATCTGGGCATTGTGTGCGGTTTGCAATTCGGTTTCCATACGGGTTCTTAAGAATAGGTTTTTCATCCTCTTTTTATACAGGCTCCAGATAATAAGCAAAGCCAAAATAACAGAAACCCCCTGGAACCACCAGGTTCTCCATAAGGGAGGAGTAATGGTTACTTTAATGGAGGTTCCTTTTTCGTTCCAGGTCCCGTCATTGTTGGAACCTTTAACCCTGAAAACGTATTTACCGGGCGCAAGGGTCGTATAAGTGGCAAAGCGTCTATCCGCACCCGTATATATCCAATCTTCATCCAGACCTTCCATTTTGTAAGCATACTTGTTTTCGGACGGGATGGTGTAATCGAGCGCGGCAAACTCAAATGAGAAAAAATAATCCCTGTAGGAAAGGGTTAACTCGTTTATACAGGAAATCGATTGACCCAGTTTTACCTCTTTATTCAACTTCTGAAAAGAGGTGATGACAATGGGGGGGATGTGGGGATTGTCTTTGATGGTGTCGGGATAAAATGCATTAAAGCCGTTGATGCCTCCAAAAAACATCTCGCCGCTGCGGCTCTTGAAATAAGAACCACCATTAAATTCATTGCTTTGAAGTCCATCGGATTCCAGGTAATTTCTAAATGTTTTTTGTCCAGGATTAAATCGAATTAAGCCTTTGTTGGTGCTGAGCCAGAGGTTGCCTTTCCTGTCCTCCAAAATTCCATAAATGGAATCGCTGGGTAATCCGTCGGTTTCCCTGAAATGCTTAAAGGTCCCGGTCTCGGGGTTAAATCGATTCAGTCCGCCCCCCCAGGTGCCGATCCAGAGGTAATGGGATTGATCCTCATGGATGGCAAAGATATAATCGTTACTCAAACTGGTGGGGTCCCGGGGATTGACCCGGTAATGGGTAAATGTCCCGGTTTCCCTGTTGAATTTATTCAACCCACCGCCGTAGGTCCCAATCCAGAGGGTTCCTTTATGGTCCTGGTAAATGACCCGGACAACATTATTGCTTAAGCTGTTGGGATTATTTTCCTCCGGTTGGAAGCGAGTAAAGGTCCCGGTCTCCTTGTCCATTTGATTAAGTCCGCCGCCGTGGGTTCCTATCCAGAGGGCACCGGCCCGGTCTTCATATATCGCCCGGATTTCATTATGACTCAGGCTGTCGGGGTTCCCGGGTTCGTTTTTGTAATGGGTGAATGTTCCTGTTTCCCGATCAAATTGATCCAGTCCGCCGCCGTTGGTACCCACCCACAACACGCCCGCTCTATCTTCATAAACCAGGCGGACCGTATCATTACTCAAGCTTTTGGGGTCCCGGGGATTGGACCGGTATACGGTAAACCGGTTCGCTTTTCGATCGAATCTATTGAGTCCTCCCCCGTGAGTTCCAATCCAGAGAATTCCCATACGGTCTTCATAAATCGACCAGACAATATCGTGGCTCAGACTGTTGGCATCATTGGGATTGGATTTGTAATGGATGAATTTTTTCCTTTTAGGATTTATTTTATTGATCCCCCCGCCGTAGGTGCCAATCCAGAGAACGCCGGAAGCATCTTCATAAATGGAACGGATTTCATTGTGAGTCAAGCTGGAGGTGTCACGGGGATCATTTAGATAAGAGGTAAATGTCCCGGTTTCCCTGTCGAATCGATTCAGCCCGACGGCAGTACCAACCCAGAGAAAACCCGATTGATCCTCACAAATTGCTCGTACAATGTTATTACTCAGACTTTGGGGCGCATTGAGATTTGCTTTATAACCGGTAAAGGTATTGGTATTATTATCGAACTTAAAAAGACCGCCGCCGTGGGTTCCGATCCAGAGCACACCGGAACGGTCCTTAAAGAGCTTAAGGATTTCATTACTGCCCGGACTTTTGGGATCACCGGGTTTTGCTTTAAAATGGGTAAAGGTGCCGGATTGGATATCAAATTTATTTAGTCCTCCTCCATTGGTCCCGATCCAGAACACACCGTGCCGGTCTTCACAAATGGAATAGACTTCATTGTGACTCAGGCTCACGGGGTTATGAGGTTCATGTTTATAATGGGTAAATGTACCTGTTTTCGTGTCGAATTTATTTAATCCGTCGTCGGTTCCGATCCAGAGTATACCGGCCGGGGCTTCGACAATTGCCCTGACAACATCGCTGCTCAAACTGTTGGGATCGTCAGGATTTTTCTTGAATATGGTGTATTTTTGGTTTTCCGGGTCAAACCTGGTCAGACCGCCGTGGAACGTGCCAATCCATAGAATACGGGATTGGTCCTGGTAAATCACCAGGATATTGTTATGCCCCAGGCTGTTGGGATTTTGGGGATCATTTTTGAGTATTGTAAATTTATAGCCGTCATATCGATTCAACCCGTCCTCGGTGCCGAACCACATAAACCCGCAGTTATCCTGCGCAATGCATTCCACAATACTTTGAGAGAGTCCTTCTTTGATAGAAATATGCTCGAATTTTATATCCCTGGTTTCCTGGGTTGACGGGAAAATACTCACCACGAAACCGAAGAAGAATAAAATCAAACATTCAATCTTTTTCATTTTTTTGTACATCTTTTTTTTTTAGCTTAGATTTTAAAAAAAGACCAATGTAATTGCAATAGGGAAGAGATAAATATTTTTTATCCAGGACAAAGCTGTCAAAATAATTAACAATAATCAATTAGGACGGTGCCTCAGGGTATGTGTTTAGCAGAAGCTTCCTTTTTGGCAACGTGTTCCTTCTTAGGATGGTGAATGATTAATCCTTTAATTTTGCCATTGCTGCCGCTTTTAAACGTTAGACTTATGGTCTTTGCCATAGGCAAATGATACCCGGCAAATTGATCGCTGCTGCCTTTAATGGGCAATATCGGCAAGGAAAGGCTTTCTGGTCTCATCAGCGGTGCGACGCCAACATTTTTCCCATTTTTCCAGAACAACCTGAAATAAACACTTCCTTTTTCGCCTTTCAACTGGACAGTGGTATCCAGGACTGGTTCTCCATTCAATTGGAACGGCAGTGTATGCAGGGCAAATACACCGGTTATCTTCCCGGTCTGCTGGTGATACCTTTTTATTCGCATTTCAATGAATTGCCGAACCCCTTCGGCTCTTTTTTCTTTGTTCGCTAAAACGCCTGTGAAAGGCTTAAAATCACCCTTCAATGCGGCCTTAAATATCGATTCGGATAATTTGTGGAGATTTGAAATTGATTGAGCATCAGCAGTATCTCCCAGGAACAGGACATCGATACCTTCCTGGCTTGTGGGTATTAGCAGTAATCGGTCATTTTCCCATTTGATGTCAAATCCCTTTTTGCCGGACAGGCTGTAAGTGCCGCAAAACCGCTTAAGTTCGGGATATGGTTTTAGTTCTGTTTCCGGTGGGATATTTACGTTACCTCCGAAAACCAATGTTTTCAGTTTATCCCTTATCACTCTGAACAGTGCTCTTCTGCCGTAACCCTGGTTGCAGAACAAAATAGTCACCACATCTGCATCGATATAGCGGCGTATTTCAGCGCTGCTGCCCAGACCGCTGCCCCCGTCATGCTGGATTAAAAGACCGTGATCCGATTTCAATACATCCCAACCGTAACCGTAATCGTTCAGGTAAGGAGTAAATATTTTCTTCTTTGCTTCCTTTGACAGGATTTTGTCCCCCAGCAATGCCAGGTGCCATTTATACATATCATCAGTGGTTGACAAAATCTCGCCGTTTCCAATGACATTCCAGTAGGGATAGGGTTTTTCCAGGGGGGTGCCATTGTCTTTACTGCCCACATACCAATGGGCAACGGTACGCTCACTCCACCGGGGAATCCGGTAACCGGTAAATTGCATGCCTGCCGGTTTGAACAACTGCTCATGAAGGAACGTTTCATAGTCTTTACCGGATACTTTTTCAATAACAGCCGCCAGCAGCGAATACCCGGCATTGGAATAGGAGAATTCCTCCCCCGGGGAGAATTGAAGTGGTGCCTGCAGGATTTTGGTTACTGTTTCATCCCGTTCTGCCTTTACATAATCATCCCCCACCGCATCGATAACACCTGACGTATGGGTCAGCAGGTGATGTAGGGTAATGTTTTTTTTGTCTTCCGGGACATTTTTGAAGAATTTTGTTATTTTGTCGTTGGTGTTCAATTTTCCTTGCATTTCCAGTTTCATTATTGCTGCGGCGGTGAACTGTTTGGTAATGGAACCGGTATTTAATACGGTTTCAGCGGTATTGGGAATTTCTTTTGAGCGAATTGCCATTCCATAGCCTTTATTCAGTATAACCTCTCCTTTTTTGGCCACTAAGGCAGCACCGGAAAAATCATAGGGTACGATACGGTTCAGGTAATTATCTACAACCCGGGCTATTGGCCCTTTCTTAATAGTCGAGGAGTTGGCTGCGGTATTGCTTCCTGCGGAAACCAGAAGTGAAAACCCTAAAAGGAAAAGAAACATTAAATTGGTCTTATTCATGGAATATCTCCGGTTATTGCTTTGATGTTTATATATACTAGGACGCGATTTTACTGTAAAAAGATGCAAAATGAAAAAAAAAATTTGAATTATTTGCCTTTCATTTTTTCTTTGACGCTTTGACGCACCGTCACCATTTTGTCCCCATTTTGCTTTGCTTCTTACTTGCCAACTGCTAACTGCCAACTGCCAACTATAAAAAGGTTGCCCTGCGGGCAAGTTTAAATCGCCTGCGGCGAAAGGTTAGAAAGCCAGTGGGTCAGTGTTAATTTTTTCTGTCGCCTTTTTATCACAACGATGAAGAAGAAAATAAAGAGCAAAATCCGGTTGCAATATCACCGGAAGGATTATTCACCTGGCATCTATTTTTTAAAGGTAAAACAGTGGCTGAAGTTGTGGCCATAATAAGGAAACATGAAAAACGATAGTCGATTCGATCTACATCCAGTAGATATCGTACACCAGAGAATTATCTACGGTAGAAAAATAATTTTCTACGGTAGAAAAGTTTTTTTCTACGGTAGAAAAAAGACGCTCTAGGGCATAAAACGAAGCGGTCATTTATTAGTCAAAAAATAAATCATTTAATGGCTTATAATCGTCGTTAGTTTATTGAAATCTAGAGCTGGGTCTTACATGGGACATGAGACCTTTAAAAAGAGTGTTTCATGTAAGATCTGGCTCTATAACCAATGACCTAAATACCAAACAATGGCTCCAACTACCTCTTGCCAACTGCTCCCTGCTCCCTGCCCTACGCTACCTCTCTCCTCCGCTGGTTGTCCCGGTTTCTAGCATTTCATCATTACGGCCCACTTTTACGGTAGAAAAATAAAAATAGCCACAGAGAGCACAAAGGTCACAGAGAATTCCCTACTCACCTTACTCACCCGACTGAAATCATTCGTAAATTTATACGCCTCTTAACATGGCATCAGCGGTAAGGTTCATCACTTAAAATAATGTGCGTTGTTCTCATCAAATAAAGGGTGCGCTTCCGCCCTATTTTTGGAAACGCCCATCAATAGGGCGAAATCATTTTTGGATGATTGTTTCGGGGATTTTTTTCAATTACTATAAACCACTAAAAACCACTATAAATTACTAAAAACTGGTATAAACCAGTCACGTTTTCGTCACGTTTGGATTACACATTGAAGGAAGCTGCGCGGAATAGATACACCTTCATCCCGGAAGGGAAAATCCACATTAAATTCTCCGTAGTGTTTGTACCAGCTTACCTAATACCCCTGGAGAAAAATTATTCTCCACTTCTATACAGAAATCCTTCACCCAAAAACGAATTGATGGTCTGAAAGTGCAGAAAAATCCCACTTTCAGACGGCTTCTTACCGACTTCTCCTTCAACGACAAAGACGTGCACCTCCGATCCCCACATCGATCTTCCAAATCCGTCCTCCACCTCTCCGTGTCGAAGCACCATATAGTGCATTGCGGTCGAAATCACCCTGTCCAAATGCTATACTTGCTATTCCTGGCATGCCCTCGGCGATCAATTGTTTCTTACCGGTTGCAGGATCAATACGCCAGATCTCCCCTCTCATCGGAACCGTTGCGTAAAGACGGCCAAGGGAATCCATTGCGAGTCCATCGGGACCGGCGTTCTCCCCGTTTATCCTAGCAATCACTTCGGGTGTCCCCGCAGGATCTCCTTTTTCATCGAGCGGAACCCTCCAGACTCGATTGTCTGCCACTACGGGATTTAAACTCTTGAAGATCTGGGCCACATAGAGGCTTCTGCCGTCACGAGAGATAACCATCCCATTAGGATGATCAATAGCATCCATGAACAAGCTGACTCTGCCTTTTTGATCGACGATGAAAATTTCGTTTGTGGCATCATCGGATACAAGATACGAGCCATCATTTCGAACAGCGATGAAATTCGGATCACCCATCCCTCCGGTGGCTGCGATGCTTTTTTCACCTTCGGGTGTTATTCGCCAGACGATGCCGTCGTCGTTTGGACCATGCTTAAACCGGTTGGTCGGGCCGAAATCCGCAACAAGTAGGTCCCGCTCTCCGTAAGCCGCAACACCTAGATTCGTGTACAGGTCGACTAACTTCGTAGTGTTACCCTCAGTATCCAAACGCCAAAAAGCTTTGTTTGCCGTAACATACAATTTTCCCTCGCCATTAAACGCGATACCTTCAGCACGCGTGAAATTACCATCAACGAACAAGGTGGGTATGACTGGGAAGCCTTCCTGTTTAGTACAATTGTAAAAATTAAAGATAGTGTAAAATACGATTCCGAGAAAAATTATTCTATATTTCAAGTTTTTCCTCCATTACTTCGTAAGCGCTTTTTAAATGCTTACTAAGTAATTTTACAACATCAAATTTTTTATTTCAAATCTATTTTTGAAATATTGTAAGCGCTTTCCTCAAAAACGGAAAACGGTGACGATGCGTCAAAACGTCAAAGAAAAAAATGAAAGGCAAATAATCTCTGATCCACCGACTTTCTGACCTTTCGCCGCAGGCGATTTAAACTCGCCCGCAGGGCACCTTTTTATAGTTGGCAGTTGGCAGTTGGCAAAAGAAGAAGCGAGGAAGTTATGAAGCGAGGAAGCGAAGAAACGGTGAAGATAAGAAGATGAAAAGATCAGTTTAAGGTTTCCTCAAACGTTTTAAACAACATCCCCTTTTTCAATTCATTTCAATTTAATAATAAGCCACCCAACTATTCGGTTCTGATAAGGAAGCCTTCAGATGGCGCGAATGCGCCTGCTTAGGCTCCCCCCGCCGGGGGGGTTTTTAAAACAGGTTTAATATGGGCTATAAGCTTTACTACCGCTTCCCTGAGTTTCTCCTCCGCATTGAGAGTGGTGTACTCCACGGTTTGACTCACCGGTCCGGCAATAATCTTGCCGGTTTTGGGTGCAATGACTTTTATGGTCAGGCGAACCGTATACTGCTGAGACGAATTACCATAATAATTCAACGTGGTGGCACCGATCTGCTTAACTTCAACAACAATATGATTCCTGGCAACTTCTGAGATATCCCGGTCTGCCACAGAAGGGCCGTCAATTATAGTGAAGTTATTCTGGGTAAGAATTTCCTGCACATAAGGAGTGACCAAATCAGCATTGCCTTCGTCTCCAACCGCACTTATGATACAAGAATTAGCCGGGGGCTCCGGCTTACGCGAAGGGGTTATACCGGTTTTTGCGGGAGTTGAAGTCTGAGGGGTTGCTGAAGGCTGTGACGACGGGGCTGTGGTGGTTTTTGGTTGTGCATCTGTGCGTTGCGCAGCGGTCTCACCGGATGTTGATGGTGAAACCGGGGTGGTTGAGGTTTCATCTTTTTGCGGGAGTTCGCCGGTTTGTTCCCCGGGGGCTGTTGAGGTTTCCTGTTGGGAAGGCTGATTCTCTGCAATTGTTGACTGAGGGTCCACTGATTGTTGGGTCTCGGTTTCCGCGGTTTGCTGGGTGCCGGCAGGTTGTTGTGAATCCGTCTCAACGGAAGCGGTTTTTGTCTCTACCGCAGGAGTGGATGTGGATGAAGGTTCTGACTTTTTTTTGTCGAAAATGAGCACCTTTGCCGCAAATGCACCGCCCATTAACAACACAATCACTGCTGCTACCACCACGGCTGCCCATTTGTTGCTTTTACTTCCCGCTCTTGATCCTGTTGGCACTGCTGCACCGGGCTGAGCCTCAATTTCTTGATACGTCGCAGTGACAGGCATTTTCTCCGCATGTTGGCCGGAAGGGAATGCCGATTTTTCAAATTCCTCAAAGGCTTTTTTCACCTCTTCCATATTGGCATATCGCTTGTTCGGGTCGGTTTTCATCATTTTTTCAACGATGTCCCGGAGAGAGGCCGGGACATTAGGGTTCACTTCAGAAATGGGGGGGAAATCTCCTTTGACGATTTTCATCAGCATACTTACCGGGGTATCGGCTTCATAAGGGGTTTTGCCGGTGAGCACTTCATACAGGGTGACACCCAGAGAATAGATATCACTGCGCTGATCCACGATTTTGCCTTCACACTGCTCCGGCGAAAGGTATTCAGGAGTCCCAATGATAGACCCTTCACGGGTAAGTTTGGTCTGGGCCTGGGAAACATAAGCAATCCCAAAATCCGTTACTTTGGCCCGGCCTAAAGAATCTATCATAATATTACTGGGCTTGATGTCGCGGTGAACCAGGCCGGCGCCGTGGGCTTCGCCTAAAGCCTCAGCTACCTGCTTGATAAGGGTAACCGCTTTTTCCGGTGCCAGTACACCCTCTTCTTTTGTGATATGTGCCAGGCTCTTGCCTTTGATGTACTCCATGGCAAAATAATAAAGGCCTTTCTCTTCACCAATAGCATAGACCTGCACAATGTTGGGGTGATTCAATTGAGCCGCTGCCTGGGCTTCCCGCTGAAAGCGCTTGATGTAATCTTTATCCTCGGAAAGCTGGGGAGAAAGCACCTTAAGGGCCACTACCCGGTTCAGGGACAACTCGTGGGCCTTGTAAACCGTTGCCATGCCGCCTTTTCCCAGTTTACCGATGATTTTATAATTGCTTAAATGTTCACCTTTTAATTCCATATCTTTAACTATCATTTTTTACTCCTTTGCGTATGTATATGGTAATACAAAAACGTTTTTATTTCAATCTTTTTGATTTTTCAATTTTTTTTAGCCACGAAGATACACGAAAGGTTTTTTTCTTTTTATTTTTAGCCACGAAGGTACACGAAGTTACACGAATAAAAAAACTTAGTTCGCTTCGCTCACAATTGAATGTGGATGACAATATTGGAATATTGCGTTTTGGAATAATGGGGTAATGGAGCCATGGTTTTTTCGTCTTCCTATGAATGATTTTTTTTGCTTTGCAACTTTTTTTATCTTCTTTGTGTATCTTCGTGATTTTTACCGCATTGTAAATGCCTTCGTGGCTAAAAAATTAAAATGAGAATTGCTGTCCCCCACACAGCGGGGTTGTTTTTATTTATCCTATAAGGTAAAATATGACGGTTCCTGTGAGACGAAAAAATGCTTAAGGTTGTTCATATTATTACAAAATTGGAGTTGGGAGGCGCCCAGATCAATACGATCTATACCTATGAACACCTGGATGAAACTCAATTTGAGGCGTATCTATTGAGCGGCCCTGGCGGTATCCTGACAGATAAAGTAGAAAAAAAAGAGCGCTTCAGTATTGTTAAAAACCTGGTCCGCCCCATCAATCCGGGCAAAGATTTAAAAACATTTTTCCAGTTGCGTAAACAACTGAAAAAAATCAAACCCGATGTGGTGCATACCCATTCATCCAAAGCCGGAATTATCGGCAGGCTTGCAGCCTTTACGGCACGAGTACCGGTGGTGATTCATTCGGTACACGGGTTTTCTTTTTCGCCGTTCCAATCCTTTTTGAAGCGGACGTTTTTTATCACCGCAGAAAAATTGATATCAAGATTGACGGATCATTTTATTTTTGTTTCCAGCGACGATATCCAGGTGGGCAGAAAACGAAAATTGATTAAGAAAAAAGAGAATTTCTCCCTGATCCGCAGCGGATTTCCCTTAAAAAAATTCACAGGAAAGACAGCAGATACCGATACGACTCGGCAGCGATTTAATATAAAGGAAAGCGATTTTGTTTGCGGCATTATTGCGCCTTTTAAGCCGCAGAAAGGCTTATTTCATTTGCTTGAGATTGCATCAAAGGTGTTGGCTGCTAACGAGAGAGAAAAAAACATTGTTTTTTTGCTTGCTGGTGACGGCGATTTAAGGCCAGTTATTGAAACGAAATTAAAAGAAAAAGGAATAGTTGAGAATTTCCGGCTCCCGGGTTTTGTATTCGACATTGAACATGTCATTGACATATTTGATCTGGGGATTTCCACTGCCCTGTGGGAAGGGCTGCCTCAGAGCCTTGTTCAATTGCGGTTGAAGAAAAAACCAGTGGTTGCCAGTGATATACCGGGAAACCGGGAAGTGATTAAGAATGACAAGAATGGTTTTTTAGTGGATGTGTTTGACTATCAAATGTTTGCGGAGCGGATCTTGTTCCTGGTGAACAACCGGGAAACCCGGGTACGATTGGCTGATTTTGAAGAAGATTTTTCCCAATGGGATGCCGATTACATGGTGCGACAGCAGGAAGATTTGTACCATTCTCTTGTCAAAGGCCCTCCGCCGAGGGGTTGCAAAATAGTGGGTAATCGAATATAATAAAATATGGGACGTTTTCCGTTTATAAAACAGTTAGATGCGATGGACTGCGGTCCAACATCATTGGCTATGATTGCCAGGTATTATGGCAAGACCTATTCCCAGCAAACGCTGCGGGAGCGGTGTTATATTACGCGGGAAGGTGTTTCCATGCTGGGGACCAGCGATGCTGCCGAGTCCATTGGCATGCGTACCATGGGTGTGCGCATCAGTTTCGATAAACTGGCTAACGAAGTGCTGCTGCCTTGCATTGCCCATTGGAGACAAAACCACTTTATCGTGGTTTACAAAATCAAAAAAGATACCGTATATGTTTCCGACCCGGCCCACGGACTGGTGAAATACACCAAAGAAGAATTCCTGGGTGGATGGGCCAGCACCAGGAAAGATGGCGAAGACCAGGGCCTCTGCCTGCTGCTGGAACCAACACCGGACTTCTATAAAGCAGAAGATGAAAGCTTAAATAAATCCAGTTTTAAATTTTTGTTTTCTTACCTTAGACCCTATAAAAAATTCCTGGCTCAACTGTTCCTGGGTATGGGAGTGGGCAGTTTGCTTCAACTGATTTTTCCCTTTTTAACTCAGTCTATTGTAGACTATGGCATTAATAACCGGGATATCGGGTTTATTACCTTGATCCTGATCGCCCAATTGGCGCTTTTTATGGGCCGTACGTCCGTTGAATTTATCCGCAGTTGGATTTTGCTGCATATCAGTACGCGAATTAATATCTCCCTTATATCGGACTTCCTGATTAAGTTGATGAAATTACCCATTGGATTTTTCGATACCAAGATGATTGGGGATATCATGCAGCGTATTGGTGACCACCGGCGAATCGAAAGCTTTTTAACCACCTCGACGTTGAATATCCTTTTTTCCATGATCAACCTGGTGATTTTCGGTATCGTACTGGCTATCTATGATATGCGAATCTTTATGATCTTTTTAGTGGGTAGTATTTTGTATATAATCTGGATATACCTGTTTATGAAAAAGCGGCGGGAATTGGACTTTAAACGATTTGCCCAATTATCCGACAACCAGAGTAACCTGTTTCAGATTATCACGGGTATGCAGGAGATCAAGCTCAACAACTGCGAAAAACAAAAACGCTGGGAATGGGAGCGGATCCAGGCTAAACTGTTCCGGGTCAATATTAAAAGTTTATCCCTGAGTCAATATCAGCAGATCGGTTCAATATTTATCAACCAGACCAAAAACATATTTATTACCTTTTTTGCAGCCAAAGCTGTTGTCACCGGGGAGATGACCCTGGGTATGATGCTGGCGGTCCAGTACATCATTGGTCAGTTAAACAGTCCCATTGAACAACTGATCGGCTTTATGCACACCACCCAGGATGCCAAGATCAGCCTGGAACGTCTGGGAGAAATTCATCAAAAGGACGACGAAGAACCGGTGGAAAAAGCGAGGGTAACGATTCTTCCCGAGAGCAGGACCATCAAGGTTAAGGAACTATCTTTTCAATACGAAGGGCCGCATTCGGAGTTTGTTTTAAATAATGTCGACCTAGACATCGCGCAGAGTAAAGTGACTGCCATCGTGGGGATGAGCGGCAGTGGTAAAACCACGCTAATCAAACTGCTGCTTGGTTTCTACGAACCCACCAAAGGTGAAATTAAGGTTGGGGATATTGATATTCGCAATGTTAACAGTCGTTTATGGCGCCAGCAAATTGGTGTGGTGATGCAGGACGGATATATATTTTCCGATACCATTGCCAGGAACATTGCCGTCAGGGATGAGGTTGTGGATAAGAAACGGCTCCTGGAGTCGGCACGAATTGCCAATGTCCAGGAGTTTGTGGATTCCCTGCCCCTGGGGTATAATACCAAAATCGGCCAGGAAGGACATGGCTTAAGCCAGGGGCAAAAACAGCGCATCCTGATTGCACGCGCTGCTTATTCCAACCCCGAATACCTGTTTTTTGATGAAGCCACCAATGCACTGGATGCCAACAACGAAAAAGCCATTATGGAAAACCTGGAAGACTTCTTCAAAGGCCGTACCGTGATCGTGGTGGCCCATCGACTCAGTACCGTTAAAAATGCCGATCAAATCGTGGTCCTGGAAAAAGGAAAAATTGTAGAAATGGGTACACATAAGGAGCTAACCAGCCTCAAAGGCGCTTATTATAACCTGGTGAAAAACCAGTTGGAGCTGGGGAAGTAAAGGTAGTTGGCAGTTGGCAGTTGGCAACAGGCAAAAAAATAAGGAGCGAAGAATAACTGATAAAAGATTGAGCAATGAACAATGAATAAGAAAAAGGATGTTGACATTAACAAAAAGGACGCTGACATCAACAAAAGGGATGTTGATATTGACAAAAAGGATGTTGATATTGAAAAGTTAATGCAGGATGTAGAAATACGCAGCGAAGTTGTACAGGAAATAATGGGCTACATCCCCCATTGGATCATCCGCTGGGGGATAACGGTTATATTCGCGGTGATATTTTTTATAATTTTGGGGAGTTACTTTTTCAGGTACCCGGACATCATTCCCTCAAGGATTATTTTGACCACCAAGAATCCACCTTCCACCCTTGTTGCCAAAACCAGTGGTAAAATATCGGAATTATTCGTTAAAGACAGGCAAAAGGTTCAAGAAAAAGATAAAATCGCCATTATTGAAAATCCCGCCAATCATAACCATCTGTTTGAATTGAAGGAAAAATTGGAATCCTTACGTTCTTCTTTCAATTATTTCGAGAATCCTTTTCCTTTTGTCGAGTTTGACAAGAACTACTCACTAGGGCAGCTGAAGTCTTACTATGCACGATTTTTAAGCAGTTATGAAGCGTATCAGAATTTCCTCAAGCGGGATTTCTACCGCAAAAGTATCGATTCCATCAAGGATCAGATTGAAGTAAGTAAAATACTGAAAAAGCAGCAAGAACGTAAGATTGAGTTAAGTAAAAAAGAGCGGGAAAATAGCCTTAAAAGCTATGAACGTTCAAAGGCCCTGCGTAAAGATGGTATTATCCCGGAAAGTGATTTAGAGAAAGCGGAACTCTCATATTTGACTAAAAAAAACGCCTATGAGGATGCCAAAGCCAGCCTGAAACGGATCGAGTCGGATATTCTCCGTTTGGAACAACAGATATGGAGTCTCGAGCGCAACCAAAAAGACGACAAAGAGAGACTGGAAGTGTCCTTAAGCCAAAATTACGAAGATTTATGCCAACAGATTGACCAATGGGAACATACCTACCTCTTAAAAGCAGACATCAGTGGTGTGGTTACCTTTACCAAATACTGGAGTGTCAATCAAAATGTAACCGCGGGAGAGAAAGTGGTGACTATCGTTCCTGAAAAGGGGGGAAAAATTATTGGAAAACTGCAGCTCCCGGTACAGGGTTCCGGGAAAGTCAAGGTAGGCCAGAGATTAAATATTAAATTCGACAATTTCCCCCATATGGATTACGGCATGGTTGAAGGCGTCATTACCTCCAAATCCCTTATTGCATCGGATGATTTTTATTCATTGGAAGTGGAGCTTCCCAATGGTTTGGTCACCAGTTACAACAAAGAATTGGAATTCAGCCAGGAGATGCAGGGGACTGCCGAAATCGTCACTGAGGACATTCGCCTATTGGAACGAATCTTCAAGCCTATCAAAAACATCCTCAAAAAGATGGAAGAAAAAGAAGAACAGCAGCAATAAGCAGGATACACCGAAGAAAAGTAATTTACTCATTGAGGGCTTTGAGGATGGAAGAAAAAAACCACTAGGGAGACATGAAAATCTTCGTGTCTCCGTTTCTTCTTTTCTTACTGTTTACTTTCTTTTTATATTGAGAGGGAGTCATTTTTGTATACTTTTTAAATGCGTTATTAAAGGACGTCTTGGTATTAAATCCTACTTCATACGTAATAGAGATAATCTTACGGTTTGCCTGTTTGGGGTCGCTCAACAGTTTCTTCGCCTCTTCAATCCGGTACGTATTGATGAAATCCGAAAAGTTTTTGTTCAACTTTTCATTGATTATTTGAGAGAGATGGTAGTAAGGGATGGATAATTGCTTAGATAATGACTGCAGCGAAACATTTTCTTCACGATATACCTTTTCAACTTCCACAAAATACGTGAGTTTCTTGATACATTCCTCTACATACAAGGGATTTAGTGGCAAGGATGAATTTATGTTTTTGTTCTTTACTGTTTTTTTCCCCCTGGAGATATACTTCTTATGTAGAAAATACCCGGATGTCGCCAGCCCCAGGAAAATAAAAAGAAGCAATACCTTAAAAAGTGTAGTCTCATAAAAGAAGGGTCTTGAGACAAACGTCATGGAATCCCCGACACTGTTCCATATCCCGTATCTATTGCCAGCCGTAACCGTAAACGTGTAGGTTCCGAATGCCAGGCATTTGTAATGGGCAGCCCGTTTTTCACCTGGCTGGAGAAACATCCAATCCCTGTCGTATCCTTCCAATTTGTATTTGAATCTTACTTTTTCAGGGGATAAGAAGGTCGGAGCTGTAAAATGAAAAACCGCGTTTTTTATTCCCCTGAAAACCTTCTTGTTTTTGCAAACCTTCACTGCTTGGTCATTAAAGATTACATCTTCTATGATCACCGGTGGAGGAAGTTCATTTGTTTTAATTTTCTTGGGATTAACAGTGGTTATCCCTTTCCCGGTTACAAACCAGAGTTCTCCCTCCCGGGTTTTGAGGACTGAATTCCTGGAACGTGGGTTATAGAATGCATTGATTCCTAAACCGTCGGCTACCCCGAAGGATAGGCAGTTGACTTTATCGAGGCGGCCCTGGGCAAATGCCTGCAATTGGTCTTTAGATACCCTCAGCACTCCGCTGTCACTGGTCATCCATAGGTAATCCTGTTCATCTTCAAGTATCCGGTATATGAAATTGGTGCTCATTCCTTGGGCCGTCGTATAAGAAACGAACGTTCCCTTCTCGAATCGTTTGAGTCCTGCCCCCCAGGTTGCGATCCACAACACGTTTCCACCATTGTGTGCAGAGGTGTTAGCCCTCCTGTCCGGGTAGATACAGGGAACGGATATGCCTTTTAAATATTCCCTCATATTCTCCCGGTTAAATTTACCATCTTTTATTACCGTGATTCCTCTTGAAGTAGCAAGCCAGATGTGATGGTTTTTATCTTCATAAACATCCATAACATATTTACCCAATAAACCGTCCCGTTTTTTAAAGGATTCGAAGCGGCCACCGTGATAACGGCTTACTCCATCATACGTACCGAACCAGAGATTATTCTTGCTGTCGGGGCAAATGGAAATGACATTATTATATACCAGGCCGTTCCGGGTAGTATAATGCATAAAGGTTTTCCCTTTTTTTTGAAACACCCCTTCTTCACTGGTGCCTATCCATAAATTCCCTTCGCTGTCTTCCGCGATTGCAGAGATATCACCTCCGGTTATTTCAGGAATCTCCAGGGCTTCGCTGCATTCACCATCTCTATACCTGTACAATTTCCCATTGTGGGCTCCAATCCAGGTATCCCCCTGTCGGTCCTCAAATAACGAACTCATAATTTCCCCTTGTTTTTTTCTATCCTGTAATGCGGCAAGGCTAACAAATTTAGAGTTTTTCAGCCGCCTCAGCCCTGCTTTCCACGTCCCAATCCATAAATTCTTTTCCCTATCTTCAAATACACAGCTAACCGGACAGTATTCAAATAGCTTTTCAATAACGACGCTGCCGGATCGCTCTTTTTTCAGCCGGTTCAATCCCCTTAATGTCCCTACCCACAAATTTCCATCACTGTCTTCAAGCATCTCTAAAACCTCGTCATTGGATAACCCCTCCCGGGTGGTATACACAGCGGTGATTGTTGCTTTATCTTTCAGGCGAAAAAGGCCTTTATTGGTTCCGATCCATAATATCCCTTCCCGGTCCTGATATATCTTTCTTATATTATTCCTGAGACCTGCTAGTTCATGCTTAAAAAACGTCCCGTCTTTGTATGTAAATATGCCGTTTTTATAAGAACCGGCCAGTAAATTCCCATCCCTATCCTCTGAAATTGAAATTATAAACTTCCCTTCCAGACCGTTAGCGGAGCTGAACCTGGTAAATTCACCATTGGCAAACCGGCCCAGATGACTTTTCTGGAAACCGAGCCATAGATTCCCCCTCATGTCTTCATGCAGGCAATGTATAGTACGTTCTGTCAAGCCGTGTTTCTTTGTAAAGCTGGTAAATTGACCGGTTTGATATTGATATTTTGTTAAGTGCCCGGTCCCCCCGATCCAGAGGGTCCTGTCTTTATCGACCAATAAAATGCCGGTGAGGTATTTTCTCCTGTTTTGTGTTTTATTTATTTCCAGGTATTGAAAGGTTGAGAATTTTACCCCATCAAATCGAACCAGGCCTTTGGGGGTAGTCACCCATATGTATCCGTCCGCTGTTTGGGCAATGGACCAGATCGAATCACTGGGAAGCCCATCTTTGACTCTCCATTTGTTCACCACGTATTGATGGATGGATATCTCAGGGTCCAGGGCCAGTAAAGAACAGTGATACGATTGAACAATAAAACAACCAATCAATACGCCGATTATTTTTAGTGCTGACCATGTTAAAGTGTTGTGCACTCTTTTCTCCATTTTATCTTTTTAGCCTTCTTTATGATATAAATATAAAGTAAAAATCAAAATATTTCAATAAAAAAATGTTGTTTTTTTTAAGGTGGGGGCGGCATAGGCGCTAAATTAAGGATTAAATCAGATTAATAAAGGCTCTGGCTTTTTTTAATAAAAAGTTTTGTGGGGGATTCCAAAGGGACACTTACAGTGCGGTGTTAAGGAATACCCATGGAGACGATACATCGTTTGAAACCTCATACGCCGTCCTGGCACTGCAAATGCTTCCCCACGCAGTGGGGTTTTTCAAAAAAGCCCCCCTGGTCGCCGAAGGCAAAAAAACTCTTATAGTAGATCAGGATGGGCAGGCTTAATGTTTTTTGAGCTCACAGATATTACTGGCCATCCTGGAGAAAAAATGGCTGGTAGTAGATCCGCACGGAGGGCATCAGTTTTTTTAGATTGCCCGTGCGGTAGGAGAGATAAGGTGCGCTGCGGGCAAGTTTAAATCGCCTTCGGCGAAAGGTTAGAAAGCCAGTAGGTCAGAGATTTTTTGTCTTTTACTTTTTTCTTTGACGTTTTAGCGCACCTTCACCTTTCTTTCGGCCTCTCAAATAGCTCAGGCTTCTTTTCCTTTAGCTCTTTTTCCATCTCAAGGGGTAAGCCCGTTACTTTATAAAGTGTTTTGGCTTCCAGGAGTTGTTCTACTTTTAGGTTTTTGGCACCCCCGAAGAGAGCACTCGTGAAATCGGCATCCTTGAGGTCGGCATACTTGAGGTCGGCATTTGTGAGGTTGGCACAAACGAGGTAGGCACACCCTAGGTTGGGGTAAAGATAATTTACCTGGTACTTTATTCTCTTTTACTTTGAGAGATTTGGAGAGTCCTCCGGTTTTTTCCCAGGATTTACAGATTGATATGCACTGTGCACGGTTTTGCATGGATTTCAGGAGAAAAATGAAGAGAGAAAGGAGTCAGGAAAGTAAACATCCTAAAAAATTTCTTGATGAACCCAAAAAGGCTTTGAATGGTTGAAGAAAATTTCATGATGAACCCAAAATCGTTTTGAATGAACCCAAAAAATTTTTGCATGAACCCAAAATCGTTTTGGATGGTTGAAGAAAATTTCTTGATGAACCCAAAATCGTTTTGGATGAATCCAAAAAATTTTTGGATGAACTCAAAACCGTTTTGAATGATTTCAAAATATTTTTGCATGAACCCAAAAGTTTTTTGCGCGAATCCGGCCGATGTAAGACCCTGCTCTATATTTCAATAAACTAACGATGATTACCAGCCATGAAATGAT
>WVZO01000201.1:0-27201 GCA_011772425.1 Candidatus Aminicenantota bacterium | reverse complement strand
TGAAATAGAAGGTGCCAGGTACTTTATTCCAAAATAGAAAATTCTGACCCTTCGCCGCAGGTGATTTAAAATTGCCCGCAGGGCACCTTATCTCTCCTACCGCACGGGCACTCTTAAAAACCTATTGCCCTCCGTGCGGATCTACTACCAGGCATTTTTTCTCCAGGATGGGCAGAAATATCTGTGAGCTCAAAAAACATTAAGCCTGCCCATCCTGAAACTCCTATGTCTCCGACGGCCAGGGGAGCTCTTTTCGAGAAAACCGCCCCCCTGGACCCCCCGCAAAAGCTTTTCATATGCGGACAGCAATCGAAGGTGCCAGGTACTTTATTCTTACAGTAAAAAAATTTCTGACCCACTGGCTTTCTAACCTTTCGCCGCAGGCGATTTAAACTCGCCCGCAGGGCACCTTTTTTAGTTGGCAGTTGGCAGTTGGCAAGGTATAAATAAAAAAAAATTATTTTTTTTCAGGGCAATGCAACTTTTTGCTCTGTTTTTGCATCCTAGTAAATAAAGACAATCTAAAGGAGGTTCAACCAAAAAATGAAACTACTACGAGTAATAATTATTGTTTTGTTAGCAGCCAGTGTTTTATTGATCGCAGATGTCAAAGTCAACAACCCGGACAAGCCAGCCAAAGGAGAATGGGATTTCAAACTTCAAAAGGTATGGGCGGTTGACAGTGCAGGAGATGCGGTTTTTGCCGAAATCCGCCAACTGGGAGTTTCCGACAACGGCAGGGTCTACCTTCACGATCGCAAAAATAAAAAGTATTATATTTTCAGTCCCGGAGGTGAATTTTTAAAAGCCTTTGGGAAAAAAGGCGAAGGCCCTGGCGAAGTAAAATGGATTGAGCAAGCACGGTTCTTCCTGGTGGGTGATGAAATGCTTATTGCCGACAGTAATAGTATTCACTATTTTTCAGCAGATGGAGACTTTATCCGGTCGGTAAGAAACAGTTATTTCCAGCGCCGGCCCAGTCTTTTTATCAGTAAATCGGAGTTTTTATCCGCTCCCTTGTTAATGGTGGACACCAGGGGAAAGGAAGCCGCTGTCAGGCTGTACAACTTAGAATCCGGGAATGAGAAACTGATCACCCGGTTTAATGCGTTTAAGGGTGGTGTTGCCCGAAGTGGTGGTATGGTGGTTGCTATGGTGGTGCGGGGCCTGACACCCATGATGATATTGGGTTACCATGATGGACGTTTATATTACGGCAAAAATGATTCCTATCGAATTGCTGTCTCAGACCTGGAAGGGAAAGAAATCACCACCTTTGGAATTCAGCGAAAAGCAAAGACTATATCAGATGACATGAAACGTAAGCGATTTTCCGGCCGTGATTCACGGACCCCAAAAGAAATGCTGGAAAAGATCATAAAAAGCCTCCCGGATCAACTTACCTTTTTTGATAGAATCGAGGTGCACAACGGACTCATCTATGTGCATGTTTCGCAGTTGGACCCGGAAGAGTCGAATAACAGGAAAATCGATATTTTTTCCAGGGAAGGCAAGTACCTTTACCGCGCTGTAATTAAGGTCGATGACGGGTACTCCATCACCGCCGGGCCAGTGATAAAAAACAATCATATGTATCTCACCCGGGAAGATGAAGAGGGTGTGATTAGTATCGTTAAGTATAAAGTTTCTCTTCCTACAGCTTAAGATCGACAACATCTATTATTGCCTCAAAGATTGTAACAGTTAAGCCCCAGCCACAAGCCACAAGCACCAGCTAAAGCTAAAAGCTGGAGCTTGAGGCTGGCGCTGGTGCCAGCTTGACCTTTACCTCTATTTCAGGTAAAATTCATATTGGCAGGTAAACCGATGTGTCATGTGTCATATGTATCGATTGAAGCGGCAATAAAATGGAGTCAGCTGTGGAAGAAAAGGCAACAAGAGTCTATGCTGGTTTAACCGGTGTTATTTCCAGCATTATACTATGCGGCATTTATGTTTATTTACACACTGTTCCTTTTTTTCATATTGACCTGGGGGCTGATCGGAGACGCTATTTGTTGATGGTTTATCTTTTATCGGTATTGGGGGTTTTTATTTTTTTTGTTGCTAAAGACAAAGTAGAAAGTTGGCGTTTGAAAATCCCGCTGTATATTTTTTCATCTATATTTGTCATTGGTATTCCTATTGCTGCTTGCATCGGCAGTGGTGCTTCCCAGAGGGGATGGGAGTGGGCGTTCACTACTTTTTTGATAGGGTTGCCCCCGGTGTTGTTAATCATCTCTGCATTTTTAATTTTATATGGTTACCATTTTTTTAGTTTGGTTCTATGTGTGGTTTTTGCTTTAATATTGCTGTATCACGTCATCCTGGTGGTTGAACTAATTGGCGCCCTGGACAAAGGTTTCAGCGGAGTTTGGCTTAAAGATACTGTGATTGCTGTTATTGTTATGGTTGTTTCTGCCATTTTTGCTTTTTTAAACCTGAGACATTTCAAATCATCGTAAATGGATAAGGAAAAAATTCTTGCAGTTGCGCGGGATGCTGCTTTTCAGGCAGGGAAGTATATGAAAAATGCCTATGGACAGCAGTGGGAGGTGGAATTTAAAGGAGAAGTGGACCTGGTGACCCGGGTAGATATGGAGAGCCAGGGAATTATTTATGGCATCATTAAAGAAAATTTCCCCCACCACTCCATTCTCGGGGAGGAAAACCTGAAAGTGGAAAAAGACAGCAAACTCCTGTGGTTGATCGATCCTCTCGACGGAACCACCAACTTTGCCCATTCATTACCTATGTTTTGTGTGAGTATTGCGTTTCTGGTAGAAGGGGAAGCAGCGGTGGGTGTGGTGTATGCTCCACTGTTGGGTGAGATGTTTTATGCCGTGAAGGGCGGTGGTGCATTTTTGAATGAGAAAAAAATCAACGTTTCCGCAGAAACGGATCTGGGTAACTGCTTATTGGCTACAGGTTTTCCCTATGACCGCCGCAAAGCGAAAGAGAACAATGTGGCTCATTTCAATAAATTTATTGTCAGGACCAGGGGTATTCGTCGTATGGGTGCGGCTGCTATTGATCTGTGTTATACGGCGGCCGGACGTTTTGACGGTTTCTGGGAACCCAAGCTCTATCCCTGGGACATGGCTGCCGGATTTCTGTTGGTACAGGAAGCCGGGGGGAAAGTAACGGATTTTTCAGGAAATCCCTTTGATCCGTTTATGAGAGAAATCGTGGCCTCCAACGGCCATATTCATCAGAGAATGCTAGACATTATAAATCTGCCCGAGGAACAGTACTAGTAAAACGTTACGTAATTTTGGCAGCATGGAATTTAAAATTCGAAGCACGAAATCCGAAATTCGAAACAAATCCGAAATTCAAATGTTCAAATGACCAAAACATCTTTAAAAGCTTTAGTAAGCTCGCTGATGTGCCCGAAGCTTTTGTTTTGAATTTTAAATTTTGGTCATTTGAATTTGTTTCGAATTTCGATATTCGAATTTCGGATTTTTAGCATGTTCTTTAAAGAACGCTTTACTATGGTTTTTCATTAAGAAAATCGTCATTGGTAGGGTATTTTTCCAGGAATTTGTGAAAGAGTTCTATGCCTTCTTTGGGTTTGACTTTTGCCAGGGCCCGCCGCAACCTGGCAATCTGCTGGAGTTCAGCAGGGGTATAGAGTAATTCTTCTTTCCGGGTACCGCTGGCAGGCACGTCGATGGCTGGAAATACCCGGGCTTCAGCGATGCTCCGGTCCAGGATGATCTCGCTGTTACCGGTTCCTTTGAACTCTTCGAATATCAATTGATCCATGCGTGAGCCGGTATCCACCAGCACGGTGGCGATGATCGTCAGTGAGCCTCCATTTTCGATGTTTCGGGCCAGTCCGAAAAAGCGGCGGGGGATTTCCAGGGCCCCTGCCTGCAGTCCGCCGCTCATGATTCGGCCTTTCATTTTCCGGTTAATCTTTCCCAGGTTGAAGGCCCGGGCCATTCGAGTCAGGCTGTCCACCAGCACCACCACATCCTTACCGGTTTCCAATTCCGCAATCATGTGGGTCATGACGAATTCGGTCAAAGCAATGTGCTGACGGATATCCTGGTCATTGGAACTGGCCAATACCTCGGCGGTTACACTGCGGCGAAAGTGGGTCACTTCTTCGGGACGCTCATCGATCAGCAGCATGATGATGCGGGTCTGGGGATCGTGGGCATGAATCGCTTTTGCGATTTGTTCCAGCAGGATCGTCTTACCGGCCCTGGGAGGAGAAACAATTAAACCGCGAGTGCCTTTGGCAATGGGGGCAATAAGGTCCACAATGCGCATGGCCGGCTCACCGGTAACCGAAAGTTTAAACCGCTGATCCGGGGGAATGGGGGTCAGTTGGGTATAGGGCTTGCGTTTCCTGAATAACCCCGGTGAAAGCCCGCAAATTGTTTTTACTTCCTCCAGGGTGGGCCCGTAATTTCCTTCTTTGACCGGACCGGCAACTGTTACCCCTTCCTTTAGATTATACCGCTGAACAAGGGTATTGTCTACCTGGATCCCCCCGGCACTGCCGTCAAAATAGTCTTCCGGGTTTACCAGCAAGGCGTTTCTCTTATTTTGTTTGATTTTTATAAGTACTCCACTTCCACTTTGTTTTTGATGCATAATCACTCTCCTTGTTTTCGAGATTATCTGTTATTCTCCGCCGAAACGATGAAAGGCAAAACATTCACTTCTGTCGGTATTTGGAGTTTATCTCTTTTGGCGTTTTACTTTTTTTTGTTTGGAAGTTTAAATATAACGATAAAATTATATTTTGTCAAGCGTTTTGAATTTTTTTTAGCATTTTAGTCTATCAGGTCTTCTTCCTTGATGTTTGAGACAAAAGAAAACACGATGGTAGCGATACCCAGGATCAGCAGTGTATAGGGAATGGACCAATCGGCCAGGAGGCCGGAGACACTGTTTACGATTACAATCGAAAAGGTACGCAGCATAGAGGTGGTGGACAAAATCGTGGCCCGTTTATCCGATGGAATGTATTTGTTCAGGTAACTGGAAAACAATGGCCCGCGGGTCAGACCGAAAGCCGCACAAATGAGGATACCGGTTATCACCAATGGTGTAAATCGGGTTACGCTCAACAGGATAAACGAGCATCCGGTTAAAAATGCGCTGAGAAACAGCACCCGCTTCTTGGAACCCAGCCACGTTTCCATGCGGATGAAACTGTTGATAACCAAAATCTCCGAGATGCTCATAAACATATGTACAATCCCAAAGTAAACGATATCCACCCCGGATTTTTGTAAAAGGGCCTGGTAAAACCAGATGATAATCCAGGCAAATGCATTCACGATAACCATATCCAGGGTAAGCAGCTTCAGGATTTTGCACCGCCAAAAGAAGGTGACGCCATCGGCAAGGATTTTCCTGTAGGAACGAAACGAAAGTGTGGGTTTTTTTTGAGAAACATGGGGTTCTTTAAGGGTAAACCCGATAATGCCGGCGATGGACAGGGGGATGACCTGCAAAATTAGGGGCATCCGCAGTCCCAGGTGTTTGGCAATGAAACCGCCGGCTGCAGCGCCGACAACGATACCCGCCAATTTAAACGATTCCATCCTGGAGAGGACCTTTTTAGAGATGCCAGTCTGGTTTATCTCCTTAAGGCTGTCATAGGCTAATGCTTCGTCCGCACCGGAAATGAGGGTATAAGAAACGGCAAAAATCACTTCCGCCGCCAGGAAAATAACATAGTGGGGATAGCTGACATAGACCAGTGCTCCCACTGCACCCACAGCACAGCCCAGGACCAGGGAGACTTTCCTGCCTAAAAAATCCGCTACAGTGCCGGTGGGAATTTCCAGTAAAAAATTCCAGAACATAAACCAGGCATTTAAAAAAAGAATCTGGGAAAATTTGATGCCTCCCCAATCGGTATAGAAGGGTACCAGTACGGCTGAGATAAAATACATGTTGTACAGCAGCCGCATCACGTACATCTTGCGGATATTCGCTTTAAACGAGCCTGTTTTTCCCATTTTTATTAATATTCTGTAAAAACGCTCAAAAAAAGCAACGTTTTCCCGGTTGGTACCTTTCAAACGTCATGAAGTATCCTATAGGGTGTGGACGCCGTCCACCAAGATACTGGCAAATCGAAATTGTGATTATACCATTAAAATCAAATGCTAAAAATAGAAATTAAAAATTTTTTTGACCGGTATAAATTAGCACTCAGGTTTAAAATATGTTAAAATAGTAATGAGGCTGGAGGTAAATGGTGAATAAAGGCACTTTTTTGGGAATTTTATTTTTTTTGCATCTTTTTGCTTTCCAAAGTTATTGTTACGGTCAGAGCTACCTGGTGCATTGCTATTCGGAGACAGAGGGGCTGCCCAGTGCCAATGTCTACGATATCACCCAGGATCACCTGGGCAGGATTTGGTTTGCCACGCGTGTTGGGATATCTTACTACGACGGTGTTTCCTGGAAGAACTATACCGTGTCGGACGGGCTTCCGGCCCTTGCCTATGCAAAAATAGCGGTTGACCGGCAGGGACGAATCTGGGCAATGCCCAAGGACGTTCAGGATGGGAAGATAGTCATTGTTTTTTATGACGGGAGCCGCGAGGTCAACGAAACCATGTGGAAGCCAATCGCTGAGTTGGAAGTAAACTTCTCAGAGAGGGATGAAATAACGTCATTTCAACTGGTAGAAGAGTGGGAAGAAGATGGTAAACCGTCACTGGTGATCAGTTCCGCCTATTCGGGTATGTTCCTGTGGAAAAAAGGGAAATGGAAACCATTAACCACAAAAAACGGCTTATTAAGCAATTCCGTAAGGGGAATCGCGGTATTGAAGGGGAAATGTTACGCAGCCACTGCTAAAGGGGTATCTGTGTTAACAAGCGACGGTACTGTTGATAACAGCTTGAACCGATCGCTGCATTTACCAACAACGGAAATCAAAGGGATCTGTGTGGAACACAAAGACAAATACCGGGGATTTCATTTAAAAGGCTCCCGGATATGGTTTTATGGGCAGGGATGGCTGGGGTATTTTTATGTGTTTGATGATAACAGCGATTATAAGCCGGTTTTGTTTGACACAAGTATATCTTTCATCAATAAAGATGCAGGGGGCAAGATGCTCCCGGATTACCGGGGGGGGCTGTATATCGGCGACTTCAGAGAAATTTATTATTTTAATTATAAAACCGAGATATCGGAACCGATTCATGTGCAAACCGGTCTCGTCAGTGATGGCGCCAATTCTATGTTTATCGATTTTGAAAAGAACGTATGGATTGCCTGTGACCGTGGTGTCAGTAAAATATCGAGCCGAAGGTTTGCTAACTTTCAAATGGTACATGGATTGCTGGAAGATGAGGTTACCGCTGTGGTGGAGTATGAACCCGGGAAATTTGTTTTAGGACATAACCGGGGCCTGAGCTTTTGGGATGGGAATGAGTTTCGGAAAATGCCCCTAACTGGTCGAGAGGGAACCATGCTTTCATACTGCAGGGTATTGGATATGAAAGTGGATTCAAAGCAAAACATCTGGGCAGCATCGGAGGGGAAAGGGCTGGCTAAAATCGATAAACAAAGAAAATTAGAATGGTACGGCAAAGGCCATGGGCTGCTTGGGAACGTCTTTAGCCTGTGGATCGATAAAAACGACAAAATATGGGTAGGAACGAACCAGGGACTTTTTTTCAAAACCGGGGAAAAAAATAGATTTGTTCCTCTGGCTTTCGATAAATTTCCCAGACCGATTGTGAGGAAAATATACATGACATCCAAAAAAGTGCTTTATATAGGGAGCGCCGGTGAAGGTGTCTATATGTATGATAATAAAGAAAAACAGTGGAGAAATTACAGGCTGCCAGGTAAAAGCACGGCCAACAGCATTTATGCCATAAAAGAAGACCACCAAGGGCGGCTGCTGATCGGTACGCTGGCCGGGTTGTTTTTCATAGACTATGAAAAGAAAAGGTTAGAAAGATTTAACGAAGAAGGTTTTGCAATCAACAGGCCGGTCTATTTTATCGTCCAGGACCTTCGACAGCGGTTCTGGTTCGGGACGGATAGAGGTGTGGTGTGTTGGGATGGCGGCAGCAAGGAAAAGAAGTATTCGATACCTGAGGGCCTGGTGGGCCAGGAGACGAACCGGGCAGCCGGGATCGTCGACAGCAAGGGCAGAATGTGGATCGGCACCAACCGGGGCGTTTCTATTTATAATGAGCAGTTCGATGATCATGACTCCTGGAGTCCTTCGCCAAAGCTTCACCTGTTATACCTTGAAGTGGAGAACCGCAAAATCCCTTTAGACCTACCGGTCAAATTAAGTCATAAAACCAATACCATTGCTTTTCATTTCAGGGGAATCTCCTTCCTGGATGAAAAGGCCATCCGGTTTATACATAAACTGGAGGGAGTTGATAAAGATTGGGTAAACGAACACTACCCCTATAACCAGGTGATCAGGTACCCCAACCTGTCCACCGGTAGGTACCGTTTTCACCTGAAAGTTAAAAATACCATGGGGAAATGGAGCGATGAGGTCACATCACCGGAAATCATCATTCTTAAACCCTTCCATAGAACATGGTGGTTTTATCTACTGATAATTTTGGCAGCAGGTATTATATTTTATGTTATTTTTCGCTTTTTATCGGAAAAGCGGCAGGCGGTTCTCCTGGAAAAGCAAGTGGAGGAAAGAACCAATCAGCTGCAGACCCTGGAAAAAAGGTATCGCAGCCTGTTCGAAGAATCTAAAGATGTGATTTTTATCTCCACCCCTGAAGGAAAACTCCTGGATATTAATCCTGCTGGTGTGGCGCTTTTTGGATTTAAGACCAAGGAAGAAGTTTTACGTTTGAGTTCTGTTATTCCTTTTTATAACAAGCCGGAAGATCGGGCTGCTTTGCAGGAGGAAATTACAAATAAGGGTTATGTCAAAGATTATGAATTGATCTTTAAACGTAAGGATGGCGAGCCCAGGACCACCTTAATGACGGCCAACCTGGTACGGGATAAACAAGGTAAAGTAATTGCCTATCGGGGAATCGTCAGGGATATTACCCAGCAGAAAAGGCTTGAGCAGCAGTTAATCCAGGCCCAGAAGATGGAGGCCATCGGTACATTGGCCAGGGGGATTGCCCATGATTTCAATAACATACTGGCGGTGATTGTGAGCTATTCAGAATCCATACTTGATGATCTCCCGGAGGAAACAGAGGGAGTTGAGAAGAGTGATGTGAAACGTCTGCGTAAAGATGCGGAGCAAATCGTGGCTGCGGTGAAACGGGGAGCGGAACTGGTGAAGCAGATTCTCACCTTTAGCCACCAGGGTAGTCCTCCACAAAAGCGAATGCCTTTAAAGCTCGGTCCCCTGGTCAAAGAAGCCCTGAAATTGCTGAGGTCCTCGCTGCCCGCCACCATTGAAATTCGCCAGAAAATTCGCACGGATTCGGATGTTATACTGGCGGACCCCGGTCAAATAAACCAGATCATGATGAATTTCGGTACCAATGCGGCGCATGCCATGAGAAAGAATGGCGGGGTATTTGAAGTATGTGTGGAAGAAGTCTACCTGGATGAGGAAGATATCAAAAAATACCATGATATTCAACCCGGTGCCTACCTGAGGTTGTCGGTCAGTGACACCGGCCTTGGGATTCAACCGGAGTTGATGAAACATATTTTTGATCCCTATTTTTCCACCAAAAAAGTAGGCGAAGGTTCGGGGATGGGGTTGGCGGTGATTCATGGGATTGTGAAAAGTCACGGCGGTGATATTTCTGTTTACAGCGCACCTGGAAAAGGGACAACCTTTCATACTCTTTTTCCTCGCTTCGAGGGTGATATAGAACCCAAGGTCCAAATAACAGAAAAGATTCCCGGCGGCAGCGAGCGGATACTGCTGGTGGATGATGAAGTGCCTCTGGCAAAGGCAGGCACCCGAATACTGGAACGACTGGGATATCACGTGAAAGGAAAATCAGATGCCCTGGAGGCATTAGAGACGTTCAAAAAAGAACCGGATGGTTTTGATCTCGTTATTAGTGATCTTACTATGCCTGGTATGACCGGTGCCCAGTTGGCTAAAGAAGTGAGGCGTATCCGACCCGATATTCCTGTTATTCTCTGCTCCGGGTTCAGCGATACCATTGCCAGGGAGAGAATAAACGCGCTTGAAGTAGATGCCTTTGTTATGAAACCCATCATTAAAAGCGATCTGGCACGGATCGTGCGATACGTGTTAGATAAAAAATAAACACAAAATACGGAGAATCAGCATGAAAGGGATGATAAAAGAGATAAAAATATCCCTTCTTTTAAGCTCAAGGCCTCAACCTAAACACCAGGATTTTGAGAGGTATCCCAGGAATGCTGTGGCTATAACATATTACGGCTAACGGCAAACGGCTAACGGCTAACGGCTAACGTATTATGTTAGCAATAATTGGTTCCTGGCATGGGCTGCGGTTCTGTGGTTGGTTCTGTGCAGATAGCGCATCTGGTTACATCGAAGTCATTACAACTGGCCAGGGGGGGCTCTGTGGGATCGCCACCGGCCCGGTTTTTCAGCATCTGATCATAAGTGAGATTGTCGATTGTTTCTTTGTTTAGGATTAGTTTTTTGCTCAGATTTTTAGGCTTCATTTTTGGGCTCCTATTTGTTAGATTTTCGAATTCCGTGGGTAGGCGCTATAAATATATCACTAATCACAAAAGATGTCAAATGTTTTTTTAATTTTTTTTAATCAGGGAAAACCTGCAAAAGCTTATGAATGTCTTTTACATTGAGCGTGACACCTCAACCACAATCCCAAAATTTTGAGGGGTATCCCCTGGAGTGAAAAGGAATCAGGTCAGGGTTAAGGCTGAGATTAAGGAGGAGAAAGATGAGGCAAGCTCATCAACCTTAACCCCAACCTGAATCGTATGTTTTTTGGGGGTCTTTGTTGCGTGTTCGGTGTACCCGACTTCTGTGTACTTTGTACTTTATTCCGCGCTGCAAAGTAACTATTGGAACGGCACCCGTTGTTGAATATCTTTATTTGAAAGTTAAGAGGTGACCCTGGAGAATAATCATTTAAAGATAACACAAACCAGGGAAGATGTCAAGTGATTTTTATTTTTTTTAATTTTTCTTAATATTTTTACCATGCACCTAATACGCCGTATTACCTACTATCCTTCGGTACTTCATACAACCTGTACAGGTAATGCCCCGGTTCCGGTTTTAATTTTTTGGCTTCATCCAGGATTTTATTTATTTTTTCTTTAAAGGTTTTTTCATCGCCAAAGTAATTAAAATTCCTTTGCAGAAAATAGCGGGCAGCAACAAATTCCGGTTCCAGTGTGAAGGCTTTAATGGCATCTTCTTTTGCCTGCTGCTTTTTATTGAATGCAAAATAGATACTGGCTTTGGTTAACTTAATGAAGGGGTCAACCGGCGCATATACTTCTGCTTTTTTAAGGGGTTCAATAATTTCCTCAATGGATACATATTTTATCTTCTTCTTTGATAATTTGAGGTATAAATCGGATTCCAGTAGGTAGGCATCTATAAAGTACTTATTTAACCGCTGCGCTTTTTTCAAATGATTGACAGCATCATAAAAATCTTCCAGGCTGTAAGTTTGTTTAAAGTAATTGTACAATGAGAAAGCTTTTTGATAGTATATATTCTGGTCCAATGGGTTCAGGTATTCTGCTTTTTTCAATAGGGAAAATGCTTCAACCGGGAGTGCAGCTTTTTGGGATTTTTTGATAAGACCCTCGGCTATCCACGGAAATAAGTAACTGGCAATCAATACAAAAATAACCAGGCCTGATAAAAAAAGTTTTAGCCGTGAGGAAAAGCTTTTGAAGGTCATGCTGCCCTCTAATAGGTTTTTTAGAAGAAAGAGGAATATAAAAAAGAAAAACCCGTTAAATAGGATATTAAAGAAAAAGGCCTGGGCCAATAGATAGAGGATGAGAATCTTGGATATATTCAAATCCAGGAGTGAAGAAGAAAATATTTTTTTTGCCAGGAAATAAAACAACGCCAGTATAATAAGAAGTCCTGGAATACCGGTTTCGGTCATGAGTTTCAGGTAGTCGTTATGGGAAAGTTGGGGGACTTTAACATAGTTGGCAGGTCCGCGGGTTTGTTTAAAATTATACCGGCCGGAAACTTCGGAGAAGTTGTCCAGCCCAACACCGGTGAGTGGGTGGTCTTTAAAAATGGTTAACGACATGTTCCATATATCGATGCGATTCAACGCATAGGGGTCCTTTTTTAATGAATAATCAAAGGCTGATTTGATGGGATTGCGGATAACAAATGTCAGCATGACGATCCCTGCTGCAACAACCCCAACGATCATCAGGACAATGAAACGTTTCTTTTTTCCCAGCCAGGTAAGTATAAAAGAAAAAATAATCAGTAAAGAAAAAATCAATGTGCCGGCAAAAGCTGCTTTTGAACGAGCAACGTAAAGCCCTGCCGTGTTTAAAAGCAGCAGGGTCAAAAACCAGGGTTTAAATTGGGATTTTTTCATTAGATAGTAAAGCAGGATGAGCACCCCCATGCCTGATAGGACACCTTCATGAATCGTGCTGATAAAAAAAGGCTTTTCCTGGTGGAAAATTGGAACCGAAAGACGGATAATGTTCACCAGCGAAAAGAGGGATATGATATGAACCACCAGGTGAAAATACTTCTCTTCGCTGCGTTGGTCACGGTAAAATAAAATAAAATAAAGGGAAACAAGAAGAAGATCTGAAAACAACAAGATGGATTTTAAATGGTAATTGGAAAAAAAAGATATCAGGATGAGGAGCAGGTTAAACCCCAGCAAAGAATAGGAAAAGTAAGATAAGCTAATGGTTTTCATAAAATAGATGTTTCGTAGTAAGAAAAGGCAAATGAGAATGGCAGTACCTAAAAAATAGATTTTAGGTTCTTTGTCAGGGAAGAAGATCATCCAGGTGAGGATCACGAAGAATTCAACATTATGGTTGATGATGCCCAGACGGTAGAAGATTCGTGAAAGGTTCATGTTCATTCACCCTGCTTTTTTAGTTCGGTTTCCAGGTAATGTTTGATATCCTCGTACCATCGACGGTATTGATTATTCATTTTATTTTTAAGATAGGCTGCTGCTGCGTGGTAAAAGGAGCGATAGAAGCGATTGGTTTTGAACTCCAGTTTTGATTTTAGATAGTTTGCAAAGGCTGAATCCGGGTAGAGCTTCAGCGCCCGGTCCAGGTACGTGTTTGCTTTGAGGTCGCTGCCGGTGGAAAAATAGGCATAACCGCATCCTACCATTGATCTGTAATTGAAGGGATTAATTTTTAAACTTTTATTATAATTGGATACAGCATCGGTGTATTGTTTTTGACTGAGTAGGAAATCCGCTTTTTTCTGGTAACTATCGGCGATGGTTTCCAGCACCAGGAAAGTAGATAACAATACAAAAATAATCATAATTACCAGGTCTGGGGCCTGTTTTAGCTTTATGCTCATTTTTTTGGTCTTTTGGTTTTGGTTATGGTTATGGGGATAGATCTGGGAGAGTGCAAGGGATGCGGCAATGCCGGCGGGGAAAAAGTAAGATCCGATATCGATGGCATTGTAAACCAATAGGATGAGAAATACCGATATATAGACATTTTTTTCTTTAACCACCTGTGGGTCTGCCAACATCCATTTTTTCCTGGAGAAAAGCAAGAACAATAGGATAATACAGGGGATAATGATTCCGGTTTCAGCAGTAAATTGGAGGAAGAAGTTGTGTGCATAAATGGATTTTGCCTCTTCGGACTTTGTGTAATAGGAGATTTTGCTTTCATAATTTCCCAGGCCCACTCCCCAGAAGGGGCTGGAGTTGATGACTCTGGTGGCTTGTGTCCAGTTGGAAACCCGGAATTTGATGGGTTCCAGTTCTTTAGCTTCGGAAAATCGCAGGGCAATGGTGATGAAAAGAAAGAGCGCTAATACCATAACCGCAGGTGCCAGGTATTTAAATTTCAAGACCTGTGAGAGCAGCAAATAGATTAAGGCCCCTATAGAAATATAAATAATACCGCCGAAGGATTGGGTTAATACCAGGTTGAATAATCCCAACAGCAGGAGAATACCCCAGAAGATTTTATTTTTTTTATTATCAGCTTTTAGAAGGTAGTGAAAGATAAAAATGATAAGTATGGCGCATATAATGGCGTACAGGGTGGGCAAAGCGAAGAGGGAGAATATTCGTCCACTCCGGATTCGGGTGATTAGGGCTTGTGAATAAAAATTGTCTCCCGCGTTTATATGGTTCAGGTAGAAGGGGAAGAGGAAGAATTTTTGGAAAATGCCGTGGAGGAATAAGATGAGTGAGACACCTCCAACAATAGGGAGGAGGATATTGTCTAGATTAAACCGTCTCAGGATAAGGAATAGGAGGACCAAAAAGAGGAAGTAGATAAGGCGGGTAAAAAAGAGGGGTTTTACGGAGCTGACAGCGAAGTTAATGAATAAAAAAAAAGCGACTGGTCCGAAGATCCAGCCGCTTCTTCTCATTGATGTCAATGGATATGGAACAACTAATTATCTTACTTTGGGTCCATAGGTAAAGTTACCGTTGGAGTAAATAATATCGTTCTCAAAATCTCTCATCGTATTAACAATGTAGTTGTTGTTGGCGATGTTGAAGGGATCTGCCTGATTGCCTCTTCCATAGGACCTGATAGAGTAGAGGTCCTGTGTCGGACCGATAGGACCGGATTCATATTGGAAATCGCCGCCCCATCCATCTTTTCCAGGTAACACCTTGGTGTGGAAGGGGACCAGGTATTGATTCAATCCATTAACATCGGTAACACCGCCTGCTCCGGGGGCCATATACATATCGGTCATATATGATTCTATTGCTGTACCGATACCTCTCATATCACCCATGGTAGCTTTTTGTTTACCTTTTTGTAGCGCGGTGAGCAGGTTCGGTATCGCAATGGCTGCAACGATACCGATGATAGCTATAACGATGAGTAACTCAATCAACGTAAAACCTTTTTTGTTCATGTAACCTCCTTTTTTCCTAACTTTTATAGCAAATACCGTGCCAAATGTCAAGTGTTAGTTATAACGCCCATTTGATTTTTTTCTGTCTAACATGTGGCAAAATCTGAAAAAAAATTGTCACCCAAAGTGACAAAAATTGTCAGTTTACATATAATCTTTGTCTCTAAAGTCTATGGAAGCGAATTTTGTGAATTTATTCATAAAGGCCAGGACGATTTTGCCGGTAGGGCCGTTTCTCTGCTTGGCTACAATCAGATCAGCCTCGCCTTTTCGTTCGGTATCTTTGTCCACTTGTTCTTCCCTGTGGAGGAACATGACGACGTCTGCATCTTGTTCAATGGCGCCGCTCTCTTTTAAATCGGAGAGTTGGTATTTGGGGCCATCTCTCTTGGTTCCCCGTTGTTCGGGAGCCCGGCTTAGCTGGGCCATGGCCACCACCGGCACTTGCAGTTCCTTTGCCAGCTCTTTAAGGGAAGCTGAAATAACGGCGACTTCTTGCGCCCGGGAATCGTTTCTTCTCAATTGTTCACCGGTTACTTTCATCAGTTGGAGATAGTCCACGAAGACAATATCCAGTCCTTTCTCTCTCCACAGTCGTCGGGCCCGGGTTTTCATTTCCACGATGGACAGGGAAGCGGAATCGTCGATAAATATTTTGGCGTTTCCCAGTTCACTGGCGGCCAGCTCCAGGGCGCGCCATTCTTGTTGATTCAGGTGTTTTCGACCGGTCATTAACGCACTCATATCAATCCCGGCTCGTGAGGAGAGCATTCGCATCATCACCTGGTGTTTTGACATTTCAATGGAGAAAAAACCCACGGATTTTTCGTCTTTGATTGCCATATTGGCGGCGATATTTAATGCCAGGGCGGTTTTTCCCATGGAGGGCCTAGCAGCAATCACAATGAATTCCCCTTTTTGAAATCCGCCGGTGATATCATCCAACTCGAAAAAATCGGTTTTCAACCCACTGCTTTCACCGTGTTTTTGGATACTCTCGATTCTCTCCAGGGTCTCTGCCACAACCTCGGGGGCTGAGGTAAAACCGGCCGGGATTTGGATATCGGCAATCTTTATGAGATCTTCCTGGAGCTGGTTTAAGATATCTTTGGTATCTGCTCTGGGCTCGGAACCGCTCTTGATGACCCCCATTGAGGTCAGCATCAATTTTCGCAGCGAAGACCGGTCTTTAACAGCCTTTACATATTCCTCGATATTGATATTTTCCGGGATGCCGTCTAACAGGGAGCTGAGATACTGGTACCCTCCTACAAAATTTAATTCGTTGTTTTTTTTCAGGAGACCGGCAACTGTAACGATATCTGCACTGCTGCCGTTGTTGATCAGGTTTTCAATGGCAGCAGCAATGATTTTATGGGAATCACTGTAAAAATCCTCGGAGCTTATTTCTTCAAAAACCTGATCCACATAGTTATTTTCGATCAGCATCGCCCCCAGGATGGCCCGCTCTGCGAAACCATCATGGGGCAATGCCCGGGTGAGTTCCGAATTTTCGCTCACGTTTATTTCTTTTATTAACTTCTTTTAATTAATCGTTGGTCTCTGTATCTTCACCTTCTTTGACAACTTCAATTTTGAGTTCAGCTTCTATTTCTTCCATTAACTTTACCTTACCTACATGGAGGCCCAGCTTTTTGATTGGTTCCTCCAGGTGGAATTTTTTCTTATCAAGGGTAATCCCCATCTCTTCCAGTTTACCCTGGATTTCCATGGTTGTAACAGAACCAAAGAGGGTCTCACTTTCTCCCGCTTTTTTGGTAATGGTTAGTGTCAGTTCTTCCAGTTTTTGTTTTAGTTCCATTGCCGAGAGTTTTTCCATTTCTATTTTTTTCCGGGCCTTTATCTTTTTGAATTTTATCATTTCTTCATTATGTTTGTTGTATTGGAGTGCCAATTTCCTGGGGAATAGATAATTTCTGGCAAACCCTGGTTTAACTTCCACGATATCGCCCAGCCCACCTAGATTTTCTACGTCTTCATTCAGTATTATTTTCATTTTTTCACCCTCTTTTCGGTTCGACGAATTTTAAGAATGCCATATGTCTGGCCCGTTTGATTGCTTTGGTCAATTGTTTCTGGTGGTACTTACAGGTCCCGGTTACCCGTGCAGGAAGGATTTTACCGGTTTCCAAGGTGTAATTATCAAGGACCCGGTAATTCTTGTAATCGATAAATTTGATTTTATCCTTACAGAAGGTACAGTATTTCCTGCGGGAGAAATAGAACTTTTTCTGGTATTTACGAGAGGTGCCGCCCTCAGCAGTATTATGATTATTCTTCATTGTCCTACCTCCTTTCGGTCCTGGATTTCATCAATCATTACGGTGTCTTCCTCTTCTACGATTCTTTTGGATAGTCGTTTCCATTTCCTGGTTAAGCGGTTGGCTTTTTTCATTTTGTCATCCATTCTCAAAACAATGAATCTCATAACCCTTTCAGTGAGTTTTAAACGTCTTTCAATGGTAACAAAAGTAGAACCTTTCATATTTGCATTTATAAAAACATAAATGCCTTCGTTATGTTTCTGAACAGGATAAGCTAATTTCCGTCGTCCCCATTCATCGACATTTTCGATGTTACCGCCTGCGTTTTTAATAATATCTACGATGGAATCGATGATTTTTTTGACTTCTTCTTCGCTTGCTTCCGGATTAATGACAAATCCGATTTCGTATTTTCTTTTCATCATGCCTCCTTCTGGTTTTATCAGCCCTCTCTATATTAGATGGTTAATCGAGAAGGCAAAGAGTCCTTTTATTTGCTGTTTATTCTTTTTCTCCTCCTGGTTTTTGTTCAGCCTCTTCCGGTTTGACTTCGGCTTTCGGGGCTTCTATGCCTTCTTCCTCAACAGCTTCTTCTTCGATTACTTCCTCTTTCTTAACTTTTGCTAAGACAGCGCAGATCACTCGATGAGGGTCTGACATCAATCTTATATCCTCGACCAGGTCCAGGTCTTCGGCTTTTATTGAGTGCCCGGCGTGCAGTTGGCTGATATCTACGATATATTCTTTGGGAATTTTGGTGGGTAGGCACCTGATTTCGATTTCACGAGTAATAAAATCAAAAACTCCATCCTCGACTTTGACCCCGATGGGCTCTCCGCGAACCTTCACAGGAACACTTACATTCACGGCTTTATTTAAATCGATGCGAATGAAATCCGCATGGATGATGTTATCAGAAAGGTAATCATATTGAACTTCTTTCAGCATGGCATCCACTTCGATATCATCCCTTTGGATTTTGAGTACTGTATTTTCTCCTTTATCTGCTTTCAAAATGGTTTTTACATCATTCAAGAGGATAGAGATAGGGATAGATTCTTTCTTTCCTCCGTAAATAATGGCCGGTATTCTCCCTTGTTTCCGGAGTTGTCTGGCAATTTGTTTTCCTACTTCCTTTCTTGATTCAGCTTTGATGTTCATAATGTTTTCCATTTTTTCGTACCTCACTTAATGCTTAATATTAATACGTGATCATGATTTTTACTTCACTAAGAATAATTCCGAGACCGATGTTTCTTCGTGGATGCTGTTAATGGCTTTGGCAAATAGATCGGAAACAGACAAAACCCCTATTTTTTTGCATTCAGCCTTGCAGCCTTTTAAGGGGATTGAATCCGAGACATATACTTTTTCCAAAGGGGAGTTTTCTATTCGTTCGATGGCTTCCCCGGAGAACAGGCCATGGGTGCAGACGGCAAACACTCGGCTGGCACCTTTGTCTTTCAGTGCATGTACGGTTTGCACCATTGTACCGGCTGTATCGATGATATCATCCACGATGATGGTATCTTTTCCCTGGACATCGCCGATGATGTGCATAAGCCTGGCCACCCCAGGTTCGGGTCGGCTTTTATAGGCGATTGCCAGACCGGCATGAATTTCTTGTGAAAACAAGCGGGCCCGTTCCACACCACCGGCATCCGGTGAAACCACCACCACATTATCCAGGTCTATACCTTCCATATTTTTAAAATACGAGATAACGGTAGGAAGTGCTATTAAGTTATCCACCGGGATATTAAAAAATCCCTGGATTTGGTTGGCATGCAGGTCAATGGTCAATACCCGGGAGAAGCCGGAGGTTTCCAGCAGGTCTGCGATGAGTTTTGCTGAAATGGCTACCCTGGGGCGATCTTTTCGGTCCTGCCTGGCATAGGCATAATAGGGAATTACTGCGGTTATTCGTCGTGCTGACGCTCTTTTGAAGGCATCCGCCATCAACAACAGTTCCATGATATGGAAATTAATATCCAGGGTCAGGGATTGGACAACAAACACATCCGCCCCCCGGACATTTTCGAGGCTCTGGAATCGTATTTCGCCGTCTGAAAAAGTTCCCAGCTTGGCTTTTCCCAGGGTTTTGCCCAGATGTTGGACAATTTTTTCTGCCAACGGTAAATTTGAAGAACCGGAAAAAATAAGATAGTTATCGTGATTCAGGTCCATTTTTTTTTATTTACTGGGGCGGGAGGATTCGAACCTCCGAATGTCGGCTCCAAAAACCGATGCCTTCCCGCTTGGCGACGCCCCAATTCCTTTTAAATAATTTTGTCTGCCTACAGTCCTGGCCATGGCAATCCTGGCACCAGGAAAAGAATCCCTCAACCTGGAAAATCTCTGCCTTGATCGGGATTGGGATTTCGCGGCGTGCACCTCCTCTAAGCCGGCCATGCCGTAAACCGCAGAGCCACTGCCGCTCATCAAAACCAATTCATATCCCAGTATGCTCATTTTGTTTTTAATCATCCCCACTTCCGGGAATAGTTCGCATGTAACTTCTTCCAGGTGGTTTTCCAAAATTCTTGCATTTTTGGATTTTATAAAGATATCTATTTTACTTTTTCTTGGCTTAGATGTCAAGTTAAAATGAGAAAAAATTAATCCTGTAGATACCGTTATTGGCGGGATAACAATGTCTACGTGTTTTTCTTTTGCGTCTTGCAGGGGGGTCATTTTTTCTCCGATACCTTGTGCCAGGACTGTGCCGCCGATGAAGAAAAAGGGAACATCCGCTCCGATCCCGGCAGCCAGCTCAATAAAGTCCTCAGGGTCAATGTCCAGTTGGAAATAGTGTTCCAGGAACAAAAGTATCATCGCGGCGTTGCTGCTGCCGCCCCCTAACCCTGATCCGGGGGGAATTCTTTTCTTTACCAATATATCGAATCCCTGCCGCACATTATAATTTTTATAGATTGCCTCAACTGCTTTAAAAATGGTATTGGTTTTCCGGTTATCCCAGTCTACGATAGGGTCATCACCGCTGAGATGAATGTCGCCGGATTGGTTTTCCTCGATTTCAATGATATCGCAGAGGTCGATAGTCTGGAAGATTGTTTTCAGGTTGTGGTAACCGTCGTCTCGTTTGCCCAGGATTTCCAGGCCCAGGTTAATTTTGGCAAAGGACTTCACCTCAAACATTTTAGTTCACAGGATTTCCTATTTTATTTAGTAATTGTCAATTGTCTATTATGATATTGTTAATTGTTAATGATTTTCTAAAGGGACGAACGGAGCCAGGGGTTGAGTTTTTTTTCCAGTTCGATGGTGGAAGAGGGAACCGGGCCATAGTCGTGACCGGGCCAAACAATGGTTTCCTCTGGCAGTATTAATAATTTTTCCCGGATGGAAGCCATAAATTGTTGATTGGAAGAACCCGGCAGGTCAGTGCGGCCGATGCCGCCAACAAACAGGGTATCGCCGGAAAACAGGTTACCTTCTCCCAACAGGCATATCCCCCCCGGGCTGTGCCCCGGTGTATGGATTACCTTTAGAGACACGTTACCGATCTCAATGGTATCGCCGTCCTCTACGGTTACGTCCGCCGGGGGTGACGGTTCGAATCCCAACGACCGTGACATCCCATGGGCCAGCGGTGTGTTAAATAGTTCGTTGTCTGCCGGATGCATCACAATGAGAGCACCTGTCAGGGCCTTCATCCTGGCATTGCCACCGGTATGATCCGAGTGTCCATGGGTGTTAACAATATATTTTAATTTTAAATTTTTTTGTTCGATTTTCTCCACTAACTGCTCCACGTTACCTGCCGGATCAATGATCAGCGCTTCTTTTGTTTCGGGACAGGAGACCAGGTAGCAAAAAACTGCCATATGACCCACCAGTATCTGTTCTACTTCCATTCTGAAGAACCTCCTTGCCTAACACCTTTGACCTTTTAAGCTGCGGATTGGCAAATTTTCATTTAGAATTTACTTTTTACTGAAAAAATCTTTTTGCGTGAAAACATAATAATATTACAAAATTGGGAATATTTCAAGAGAGAAATGGCCAAAAATCTCCAGGTTTCGTGAATTTTGGATTTTGATTTTGCTTGATATTTTTTTAAAAAACTATATAATATTACCAGGAGTTTTACAATGAATGTTGATGATCTTTTAAAGATTGCTGTAGAACGCGGCGCATCGGATTTGCACTTAAAAGTGGGAAATCATCCGGTGCTAAGGATAAATGGCCAACTTCATCAATTGGTTGAGCTTAAACGTCTCATGCAGGAGAATACCATAGCCATGGCCTATGGTATGATGAATAGCACTCAAAAGGACCGGTTCAAAGATGATAGTGAACTGGATATGGCTTACAGTGTTGCCGGTCTTGGTCGATTCCGCTGTAATGTATTTCGGCAGCGGGGCGCAGTAGGGATTGTGATGCGAGTGATTCCCACCCAGGTCAAATCCATCCAGGACTTGAATTTACCCCTGGTTTTGGAGCGGATTGCCCAGGAGCGAAGGGGAATGGTACTGGTTACCGGTACCACTGGCAGCGGTAAATCCACCACATTGGCGGCAATGATCGATTATGTCAATACTCACCGGGTGGAACATATTATCACCATCGAGGACCCCATCGAGTATTTGCACCGGGATAAAAAGAGTATTGTAAATCAACGGGAGGTTGGCCAGGATACCAATGCTTTTGCGACTGCTTTAAGATCTTCGCTTCGTGAAGACCCGGATGTGATCCTGGTGGGTGAGATGAGGGACATGGAAACCATTGAAACCGCACTCCTGGCCGCAGAAACCGGTCATTTGGTGCTCTCCACCCTCCATACCCTGGATGCCCCGGAAACCGTTAACCGGATTATTTCCATATTTCCACCCCATCACCAGAAGCAAGTCCGCATCCAGTTAGCATCGGTGCTAAAGGCCATCATTTCCATGCGGCTGATCCCCCGTTCGGATAAACCGGGCCGGGTCCCTGCAGTGGAGATCTTGATCAACACGCCTTATATCGAGGAATGTATTGTTGAACCGGAGAAAACCAAATTGATCAATGACGCCATCCAGGAAGGTGTCTCACAATACGGCATGCAAACCTTTGATCAGTCACTGTATTTCCTTTTCCAGAGAGGATTAATCAGTTATGATGAAGCTCTCAAATGGGCCAGCAATCCGGATGAATTTAAGCTCAAGAAGATCGGGCTGCAGTCCGCCAAGGAGGTGTCCATGGAAGAAATGGAACGGCGAATGTCTGAAATTGCCGGGTCTGAGGAAGGCGGAGGCCCTCAAGTACAGGGACTGGGGGATATCGATCCGGAATCCGATCTCGGGCTTGATGACCATAACTTGCTGGAATTGGAATGAGGTCGAATATGATCGATCATTGATTGTTGAACCATGAAAAACGCTGAGATTAGAGAGACATTTTATTCCTATTTTATAAAACACACCCACCACAAAGTGCTGTCTGCGCCGCTGGTGCCTGCTAAAGATCCCACTCTGCTGTTTACCAACGCCGGTATGAATCAATTTAAAGGTGTTTTTCTCAGGGAAGAGACAAGAGAATATAACCGGGCGGTCAGCATCCAGAAATGCATGAGGATCTCAGGCAAACACAATGATTTTGATGAAGTAGGCAAATCAGATTTTCACCATACTTTTTTTGAAATGCTGGGCAATTTCTCTTTTGGCGATTATTTTAAGGAGAAAGCCATCGAATTCGGCTGGGAGCTGCTGACAGAGTATTACCACTTCAAACCCGAACGGTTATGGGTGACGGTTTTCCAGGAAGATGATGAAGCGTTTCGCATCTGGGAAGAAAAGATCGGCGTACCGGCTCATAAAATTATGCGGATGGGGGAGAAGGATAACTTCTGGCAAATGGGAGAAACCGGTCCCTGTGGCCCTTGTTCTGAGATTCATTATGACCGGGGGGAAGCGTTTGGCCCGGAGACCTTTAGTGATGAGAACAAACGTTATATCGAGGTGTGGAACCTGGTGTTCATGCAGTATGATAAAGATGAAAAAGGGAAATTGAATCCGCTGCCGGCGCCTTCTATTGATACGGGTATGGGAATGGAGCGATTAACTGCTTTGCTGCAAGGAGTAAACAGTAATTATCAGACGGATTTGTTTCGCCCTCTCATCGAGTACACTGCAGAACTGGCGAGCGCAACCATCGACCCGGATACAACGGATCCCACCCATCGGGTGGCTCTCAATGTGGTGGCCGACCATATCCGTGCGCTTTGTTTTTTAATATCCGACGGTATATTACCGGCAAACGACGGTCGGGGATATGTGCTGCGGCGGATTCTGCGACGGGCAGCCAAACACGGAAAAGCACTGGATTTTACCTCTGCGTTTCTCCATCAAGTGAGCTCTAAGGTAGTGGAAGTGATGAAGGATTTTTATCCGGAATTGGAATACAACCGGGATTTTATCTCTGAGGTGATCCTGGCAGAGGAGGAACGGTTCAACAACACACTCCTGAATGGTTTGAAACGATTCGAAGAATTGCTGGCGAGAGCTTTAGAGCAGGAAGAAAAAATTATTCCTGGCAGCGAGTTATTTAAGTTATCTGATACCTATGGGTTCCCATTGGATTTTGCCCGGGACCTGGCAATGGAGAAGGATGTAGGTATTGATTACCAGGGGTTCCAGGCTGAACTGAAGCAGCAGCGTGAGAGGTCCCGGATCAGTTTGGCTGCTAAACAAAAAGCCACCAAAGCCCTGGAGAATATTGAAACATATGCCACTGCCTTTACCGGTTACTCCAGCCTCGAAAAGGATGCTGTACTGCTGGCGATTTATATCGATGGGAAAGAAGTTCCCGAAATCCGGGAAAACCAGGAAGGCGTTCTGGTATTTGATAAAACTCCTTTCTATGCCGAATCCGGCGGCCAGGTGGGAGATACCGGGGTAGGGAAAAACGATACTGCTTTTTTTAATATTGTTGATACCCGTAAGGCAGCAGCCGGTGGTTCCGGTGCTTCCTTACATTCGGTTCAGGTTAAAAAGGGAACACTGCGGCCCGGTGATGAGGTGAGTTTAACAGTAGATGCCGGGAAGCGAAAAAATACCGCTGTCCACCACTCCTCCACTCATCTATTGCATGCTGCGCTGCGGGAGGTATTGGGGCTTCATGTTAAACAGGCCGGTTCATATGTGGGGCCGGATAAGTTACGGTTTGATTTTACCCATTTTAAACCCCTTACCAGGGAGGAACTCCGGGAAGTGGAGTTCATTGTGAACCGGAAGGTAAGGGAAAATATATCGATAAAAACCGAGGACGTCAAATATGAGGAGGCGATTGACCGCGGGGCCATTGCGATTTTCGAGGAAAAATACTCGGATGTGGTGCGCATGCTGTCCATGGGAGATTTTTCAAAAGAATTATGTGGCGGCACCCACCTGGAGGCCACCGGTGAAATCGGTTTTTTCAAGATTACCGGTGAATCGTCTATTTCTGCCGGTGTGCGGCGCATCGAAGCTGTGGCTGGTGACGCCGGGTATGCTTATGTCCGGGAAAACCTGGAGCGTTTTAATGATATCATGTCTCATTTCAAGCAGAAACAGGATCACATTGTGTCTTACCTGGTCCATTTGGACAGGCAGCTAAAAGAAAAAGAAAAGCAGCTCAAAAAGAAACAAAAATTGGAAAAAAGTGATCGCATCGATATTAGTAAAATTATTTCCGAGGGCAGTGAAATCAACAGGGTTCATACTGTTGCGGCATTTGTGGACAATATGGACCGGAAGCAGTTGAGTGCATTGGCGGATGAAGTGAAGCACAAGACCGGTGGTATTGCCGTGCTTTTTTCCAATTTGAATGGTAAATCTGCCATTGTGGTATCCATTGCCAAGTCTCTTATACCGGGCTTGGATGCCGGCGAGATCGTCAAGGAGATTGCTGCCAGGGTGAAAGGCAGCGGCGGTGGACGCCCGGATTTTGCCCAGGCTGGCGGCGAACCTGTGAAAAATTTTCTAAAATTTAAACCCCAGGTCGTCGATATAATAACTAAACATGTACAATAAATGCTTAGAAAAATGCGAAGAATAATTGTGTTCGTGTTGGGACTGTGGTTGGCGGCAGCGCTGCTGACTGAAACAGCCATGGCCGAGATACTTGTCTACCAGGATAAAGAGGGTAAAATCACCATAACCAACGAACGTAACCATTCTTCAAAGCAATACCGGGGGCGCAAAAGAAAATCCGGTACCACCATCTATATTAGTTCAACCAAAACGTCCAAAGTTCCCCGGAAATACCTGGTAAAAATCAGGAAACTTGCCCAAAAATATGGAGTAAAGGAATCGTTAATTATAGCGGTTGCCAAGGCGGAATCAGGGTTTAATCCCTTTGCGGTTTCAAAGAAAGGGGCTGTAGGGATTATGCAATTAATGGTGGATACTGCCAGGAAGTACGGCGTGGTGAACCGTTACAACGCCGACCAAAACCTGGATGCCGGCGTCAGGCATTTAAAGTATCTTTATAAAAAGTATAGTCACAATCTTCCCCTTACCCTGGCAGCGTACAATGCCGGGGAAGATGCTGTCAAAAAGTATCGAGGGGTTCCTCCTTACAAGGAAACCCGCACGTTTATCAAGCGGGTTATGGCTTATATGGGCATGTCCTACTCCCATTATTTATATACAAAGCCCAAGACAAAAATATATCAATATCGCACACCGGATGGGAAAATTATGATCACTGATACCTATCCAGCCAATGCCGTCGGAGAGGTAACAGTATTTGAGTAACGATTGACATTTGACAATTGACAATTCTTCGATTAGCCGGATGAAAACAAAAAGCCTCTAATGACTCATTTAAAATCGCTTGGCAAAAGTATCCTGATTGGTGGTGCAGCTGCCGGTGTGATTTCCCTCATTCCTATTATCAATCTTTTAAACCTTTTGCTGATGATGTGGATGGCTTTTGGCGGTGGACTGTGCGTTTACATACTGCTCCAGGAGAATAAGGAAATCAACGTATCTGTCTCCGATGCACTGGCATCCGGAGCGCTTAGTGGGGTGTTGGGCTGTGTGATTTTCGCTTCTATTTCATTCCTACTGGTTTCCAATATCTCGCCTGAGAAAATGGAACGAATAATGGAGATCATTCAACTGCTTTCGCCTTCCGCAGAAGAAGATTTCACTGAATTGTTCCAGGGCAGGGAACTGATAAGGCTTTTCTTTGTAGTTATGGGCATCGCGTTGATATTTTCGGTAATTGCCGGTGCCCTGGGTGGTGTTATATCACGCAGCATGTTTAAAAAGGGGACGGCGTCCCCACCCTAGAGGAGTCGTTCATGACGCTGGGAAACAGCCACAAAGACACGAAGACACAAAGAAGTGTCTTAGTGGCTAAAAACAAAAAATAAAAGGAATAATAAAATGAACAAGGTGCATGTGATTGTCAATCCCTTTTCAGCCAGGGGAAAAACCGGCAAACGGTGGAATGCCATCAAAGATGTTATTAATCATTATTTCAAGGAGTTCAAATACATTTTCACGGAAAAGCCCAGGCAAGCCACGGAGATTGCCAGGGATTTGTTAAAACAGGGGTTTGATTTGCTTATCGGTGTTGGCGGCGATGGGACATTGAATGAAATCACCAATGGTTATTTTCATAAAAATACTCATCAAACCATTAACGAGGAAGCATCCCTGGGGATTATTCCTTCGGGTACCGGTTCGGATTTTATTCGCTTTATGCGGATTCCCAGGGAGTTTAACCAGTCTGTGGCTTTGATCAAGAATTCCGGGATGCGTAAGATCGATGTGGGTAAGATCACTTACAAGTCTTCCGAAGCGGAAGAGACATCCAGGTATTTTATTAACATTGCGAGTTTCGGTTTGGGTGCCGAGGTGGTGAGGAATCTCTCTGTCATACCTGCCAGCAAACATGGACCGTTATCTT
>WVZO01000335.1:2584-23157 GCA_011772425.1 Candidatus Aminicenantota bacterium | reverse complement strand
GGAAACCAAAAGGCAATATGATTATCTCGCTTACATCTATTGTTTTCATCTCCCTGCTGGGGATCAGCTTACTTTTTCACTGCATCACTCACATCCGGGTTGTAAAAGCCAGGAATACGAAAATGAAGGAAACAGATGTACTGTACCAGGATATGATATACTATCTTCATCATTTCAGGGAGCGAATATTCCAGGAGAGAATCCAGGATTTTTATCAGCCGGAAATCGAATTCTTTAACAACACGTATTTCCAGGACCAATCAACCCACAACCGGAATGTAATCGCCATTTCTTTTAAATTTGTCGAATTCCTCAAAACAGGCTATAAAAAAACGCGGGTAATCTCTGCCCTCCATGCCCATGCCCTTGTCAATGCATCTTCATACCCACCCCCACATCCGTATCATCTAAAGGCAGAGGTAACCGTCGACATACTTTCCGGGAAAATACCATTAACCTTTTTTCCACTCTTAGTCAAGAAGAATATAGAGATTCCTACAGAAACCTTTCTCAAGGAAAATCAAATTATAAACAAAAGCAGGAAAAACCTGGTGGTTGACAATATTGAGACTGAACTAAATTTTTCCGGGTTCTTAATGGATGCACTCAAAATCACCGGAACGGTCATGAATTGGCGGGCCGTCAGGGAACAACTAGGACTCGAATCGTCGGACGATCCTATCCCGGAGGGACCTCACCTGGTGGTAGAAAACGGGATTGTGGAATCCGTTGTTATCCAGGGAGATGTTCAACAAATGGTTTTCTTCACAGATAGCCAAAACCTTCTGCAAAAGATACGGATAATACAAAACTCAATCCCTCACGAAATCCATTATAGACCCGGGGAGAATTATTTCCTATGCTGGAATCATTCGCTTGAAGAGAATTTATATTTCAGGGAAAAGATACTTGTAAACGGAGATGTCTGTTCCATTGAGCAGGAGGGAAATGCAGCCTTCCTGGAGAATTCGGACATCCAACTTTTTGTCTCCGGGAAAATCATTATACGCTCCAAATTGGAAAGGGAAATAGACGTGCAGCATCTCGATTTTAAAAATATGAAACGTACAAATCTCACGGCGACCGCTGGGAAAAGCCAGTTGTTCAACAGCGGCAGTGCTCAGAATGAGATTATAGTAGATACAGAAACGACAGGTAAAAAAGAACTCCAGGTATCCATGATTACAGCCGGTAAATTTACCAATAAAAATCCGGGTGCGGAATTGAAGCTTACCGGCAGCCTGTACTGCACAGACCTGGAAAACCATGGTACCATTGAAATCAACCATATGCAGTCATCTCTTGCTAAAAACGGATCAAACTATTTCAGTACAGTGGATTTTAAAACCATCGATCAATTTTTGCTTCATTTTATAGAGGAGGTTTCCGATGAAAACAAATAGGACTCGCAAAGGAATCACCCTTTTGGAGTTATTTATTGCCCTGGGGATTATTTCCCTGGCGCTGACAATAGTGGTACCCGGGTTTAAATCATTTTACAGCCGCATGGAGATAAATAATGGGTTACGGGCAGTGACCTCGGCACTAAGCACCGCCAGGTACAAAGCCATTATGATGAACAAACGGGTCAAATTTACCATAGAAGGGGATAAAATCGTTTTAAATGAAAAACAAAGCAATCAGTGGCAAGCATTTATGCATTTTGACCTGGAAGAAAATGTCTCGTTTTCCATCAATGCATCCCCGGTTTTTTCCCCTGCCGGGAGTGTTTCTCCTTTATGTTCAATTTATGTCAAAAACAAAATTTACAGTTACAAGATCACTATATCGATGGCCGGTCGAATTAAAGTGATGGAAGAAATTGAATAGGGTAATAAAACAAGGATAAGAACCCGGGTTGACTAAAATTTAAACCCCAAACTGAGGAGGAACGTTCTCCCGATTCCGATGGTACCCCTGTTTGCCCACCAATTATTGGTAAATGTGGGGTAGCGAATTTCTTCATTCAACAAGTTGGAACACTGTATATTAAGATACAACCCATCGATAAACAAATCCTCAATTCGTACATTTGCGCCTAATACAAAATAGTCGTCAACTTTTTCTCCTATTCGGCCGCCAAAGGAGCCGTCCGGGTTTTCTTTGGTTTCATCCCAAAAAGTCTCCATGGCCCCCACGTAGTTTCCGGTCAGGGCAATCGTAAACATGTCATAGCGGTATGAAACCTTAACATATCCCAGGAATTCTGGTGAATATCCCACATCGATATCTTCATACCCAGCTCTTTTATCTTCTGTTTTTTAATAGATCCCGCTCAGTTCAAACCTGAGATTAAGCACTGGTTCGGCATTTAACGTCAATTCTATTCCATTGGTCACCATTTTGCCTGCATTGAACGACCATGATTCATATTCGTTGGTTTGTTCATCAAATTCCACGATTCGTGTTATCAACTTATTAAGGGTATTTCGAAAAATACTGGCATTCAAGGTAAACATTGGTGATAAATTACTAATGTAGTTCAATTCAAGAGTTTGAATACTTTCTGGTTCCAGATCATCACGATTTGGATCAAGTGAATTTAACGTATTCTGGAAGAATGACGGACGATTGATTGCTTTCCCAAAAAGGAACTTGAATATATTGTTATCATTTAAATAGAAAATAGCAGCCAGGCGTGGAATGATTTCTACTTTTTCTTCATCGTAAACACCAAATATCTTTAACGGCCGGTTCTGTGCCAACTGTCCGGGTAATTCCCAGTTCATATTTCGGGGTTTGCTCCAGGCGAACACCTGCCACTAATCTTAAGCTGTCTATAGGACTATAAGTGATCTGGGTAAACAACGCCCGGGTAATAATATCATCTTCTTCAGAGAGGTATCTAACAGTGTTTTCAAAAGCAGGAACACCGAAAGATGGTAAGTCGAACATATCTGCAGCATCCAATACGGCCCGGTAATAAAGCCCGCTGGTTATATCCAGATCCGAATGAGGACTGATAAAAGCATTTAATTCCACTTCGTATCCATTTGTTTCTAGCTGTTCTACCCCGTAAAAATCCGAAAAAAGGTGATCGTAATTGACCCAATCCCGGCTTTTGGAGTAAGTTAATTTTCCTTCTATAGTAAAAATATCCGATAATTTTCTACGATACCCAAAGCATATATGTGTGGTGTTATTTCGAATTCTAGTACCGCCCGCGAATGATGGTAAATTAAAATAGAATTCTTTTTTTGATTCATTATAACTTAATTTAACAAAAAATCCTTTGAACGTTCCTGAGAAATTAAAGTATTTTTCATTATTTTCTAATCTTCCACCGGTACTGCTATCTATAGGCGCTCCTAATAAGGGAAGAAATGACGGATTTGAAACCATATCGCTGAGAGGATAATCCAAACCGTAGGTGTCATATACAGAGACATTAAAAACGTAATCAAAGTCACCTTCATTGCTGGCTGTTCTTAGAAAAAGTTTTTTTGTTTTTTCAGAACCAACTGCGGCCCCTACTATGCTTGTGGAGCCATAAAAATTATCATCAGTGATAATATTAATTACCCCGTAAAAAGCCCCATTACCATAAACAACCGACATCGGCCCTCGAATGACCTCGATCCTGTCGATGGCTTCTACCGGAATCGCGATACTATTCAATGGATAATTAGAAAATATATCATTAATTTGGTGAACATGATTGACCAGGATGATCACATTGTCATTTGGCACACCGGACCAGAATCCCCTCACCCCAAAATTTGCTCCTCCTTCCGCATAGTCGTTAATGGAATACAAACCAGGTATGTTTTCCAATATTTCCGTCAGTGTCATATATCCATAGGTTTCGATATCCTCCCTGGTTATCAGAACGGCGCTTGCCGGAATATCACCTATTCTTTCCGGTGTCCTGCTGGCAGTGGTTACTTTAACTCTCATCAACTCTTCCAGCGACATTTTAAATAATTGATCTGTTTGGGATTCTTTTTTGGATTTTTTTTGTGGGGATAGAGTACCCTGGAATAGAAACAGAAATACAGCGATTACCGCAATAAATAATTGTTGATTCTTTTTTGCCTAAACATGATTTATTCTCTTATATTCAACTTAAGAAATCAATTATATTCAATTCATAATGGATGTCAAGCAAAAAATAAATATTTCTATCTTTAATGTCTCGGAAATTTCTACAAGTCGTTGATAATAATGAATTCCCCTCCACCATTCTTTTTATTCCAACCAGGAATAATGGAATGGTGGAATGATAAAAAAAACATAGGAATTTTATCCAGGTTTTCTTGTTTCCGGGTTTGTTTTTGTGGTGAGAAAAAAATTCCCAAAAAATTTAATCATCTATTGACAACACCACATGCATCCTTTAAAATATTCTTTAAAATACGCTTATGATCTCTTTTTGAATTTTTCGCCGTTTCTTCTAATCATCAATACGCATTTGCTTAAGTATTTACGTAAAAAAATCGATTATAACGGAGGCAAAAATATATGAAGAAGAAAGAGAATAGTGAAAATAAACGGCATGTGGAAGTAATACTTGTGGTTCCGTTGGGAGTGGATCCGAGGATATTTCTGTGGGGAATTCATTCTATAAAAGATTACTTGTCCAAAACGTGTAAGTTTGCCAGTATAAGGTTGTGGGATTTTCGAAACGATACGTTCTATGAGGAACTCAATAAACACTACAGCATGTCTCTTAGTAAGCTTTTCTTATCAATGAAAGAGCACCAGATGAACACATTTTTTGGGGTTACCACCAGTCCATATATATTTATGGGACTAGCCGCTGGTGCTGGAGATGATTTTTTCAAGATAGCCAGGCTTTATAAATGGCTTCGCCCTTCTTGTTCTCGCGATTTACGGGTCCTCAAAAAAAAGGTTGACGAACACATTATTCAAAAAATCGGGAATTATATCAAAGAAAATCAAGATGCAAAGCGCGTGTGGGCCTTTAGTGTGTACGATTACACATTATTTTTTTCTTTACACATCGCCAGACTGATAAAACAGAATGACCCTAAAGCATCAGTCATATTCGGCGGCGACTATTTTAATTTTCAAAATGCCAAAGAAATTATTAAAGGTAAACGTATAAAAACCGATAACGGTATTCCCGATGTAGACGGTATCGTGGTGGGGTATGGCGAAGAGGTCATGCGGGAAATCGTTTCACAACAGCGGAATGGTACTTCCTTATCCACTTTTCAGTTAGAAGGGTTCATCAATGATGCTTACCTTCAAAATCCTCATTCCCGTACAGAGGTAAACACTCCAAAATTCTACGAAAAACTTCCAACTGAGCCCATCGTGTCATACGCCCGAAAGGATAGATCAGGCGAGATTCGGGTTTTGTCCCAGCGAGGTTGCAGTTGGGGGAAATGCATCTTTTGCACCCAGATTGACAAAGAAAGATTCTATCCTATATCGGTGGATCACCTGATCCAGAATATTCAAAATGAAATCAAAAATCATACTGGCAAAGATTCTCCCCTACGGATTACATTTGACTCCGACGAGAACAGCATTGATATGTTCATTGATTTTATTAAGTACTTCAACACCATCGAAGACCCTGGAATGCGTTTTGATATTACCTTATGGATCCAGGTTAAAAGTTTTCGGAAGAAAGTAGCTGAAGCGCTTGCTCAAATCGACAGTAAAAAGATCCGAGTTCTTTTAAAATTAAACTTCGAAAGTCTGAATGATGAAACATTGAGGAATATGCGCAAAGGGCACTCGCCCCTTCAAGCCATTGAAGCAGCAAAGTCAGGACAGGACTCCGGCCACTCTTTTATTACCAACTATTTCACTCACTTCCCGCTAGAGACCGACGAAAGTGTTGAACGCGAAGTCAAAATTTTAAAAAGGGTGGCACACCTGTTTATGCCACCAAAAGGAGAGGGAGTTTTTTTCCCTTACTTTTCCAACAACCGCGATGGAATTTACCAGGAACAGGATAAATACATGGTCAAAATAAGGCGGAGGAGGGGGGACTCCTGGCTCAAAAGCATTTTTGGCATCGACTTACCCTTTTCTCAGTGGTCGCATTATTACGATGAAAGACCAAAAACCGGATATCATGGCCGGTATGGTCTGTTGACATGGACTTTATACAAAATAATCAAAACCAGTGATGCACGTTATCGTCCTCTTCAAAGAGCAAAGATGAATTGGCCCATACCAAAACTTCGATTAAAAAGGCGGGCTGCCTCATTTGGCATTTTTTTGCAACTCAATGCACTTATAATCTTTAGCTACTTTTTACTCTTGCCTTTTGGAAAAAGGAAGTTTTTTCGACAGCGGACACATCTGTTTAAATATCTTACAAAAGTAACGGATACACCTATAACAGGCACAGACAGTGAAGGGGCTTTGCAAGCGAGTTGTAGACCCAAAGCACGTATGATAAGTAAAATGGCGCATGTACGGCCGTCTCATTTTTTCCTTCAGGACAATTCTTTAAAAAAAGAATACAATGGACCGGAAAAGAAAGAAAACTGGACAAGGGAACTCCACAGCAATGAACTTAGGGTGCTTCGGTACCTTTATTGGACCCGAAAACGCAGCAAGGTTGTGGAAACCTTCAAAAACGAAATAAGTGAACAGGAAATAACCGAGATCATCAATCGACATATCAACCTGGGTACTGTCGTACAGTTTAAAGATTTATTGTTGAGTGTGGTCAATGACCCGGGGTATTGGAAATAATGTATAACTAAAAATTATTAAAATAAAAATTAGAGGTAAAAATGAAAACGAAAAATAACATATCATTGACTAATACCCAATTCCAGGAAAAATCCAAAATTTTTGATGCCGTTAGAGGAATTTACATAAACAAAACATTAAGAGCTGCAATAAAGCTGGGGCTATTCACCCTATTGCAAAATAAACCCCTAACAGGGGAAGAGATTAAAACAGCCTTAAATTTAAATGGAAGAGGGTTATTTGATTTTCTGGATGCATTGGTAAGCCTGGAACTTCTTAACAGAGATGGAAATGGCAAAGATGCCCTTTACAGCAATACGGAAGAAGTGTCTCTATTCCTGGTAAAAGGTAGTAGTCAATATATCGGATGGTACTTTGAAAATAAAATGCAAGAGTTTGAACAAATGTGGGGAGCACTTGATAAAGCGTTGAAAACCGGTAAACCGCAGAGACAAGATCTGAAGAACACCGGGAAGAATCTATTTGAAATAGCCTATGATTCAAAGGACAAAAGCAGGGCATCTGTTAAAGGAATGAACTTCAGGCAAATGGGGAGTTTTAAAAATTTTGTTAAGAGGTTTGACTTTTCCGGTTATAATACGCTGTGTGATATCGGTGGTGGCAATGGCCTGTTTTCAATCATGGTAGCAGAGCAACATAAACATATGAAATGTATCACATTCGATCTGCCTGCACTTGATTCCTTTGCCAGGGATAAAATCAAAGAAAACGATTTGCTTGATCGTATAACAGTAGTAAACGGAAATTTTTTTAAGGATGATTTTCCCAAAACTGATATGATTACCATGGGAAATATTTTGCATGATTGGAACCTTGAACAAAAAAAAATCCTGATTGCAAAGGCATATCACGCATTACCGGTAGGAGGTGCATTGGTTGTGATTGAAAGTATTATCGATAATGAAAGGAGAAAAAATACCGATGGCCTTCTAATGTCACTGAATATGCTTCTAGCAACAGAAGGGGGTTTTGATTTTACGGCTGCGGATTTTGATTCCTGGGTGAAGGAAGCCGGTTTTAAAAAAACTACTCCCCTGAGTCTTTCAGGTGATTCCAGTGCTGTGATTGCATACAAGTAAAATTAATTTTTAGAATTTATATCCCAGGCTAACCAGGAACGTTCTCCCGATTCCGATCGTACCCCTGTCTGCCCAGGGATTATTGGTATATGTGGGGTAGCGAATTTCTTCATTCAAAAGGTTGGAACACCGGATATTTAGATACAAACCATCGACAAACAAATCTTCAATTCGCACGTTTGCGCCTAATAAAAGATAGCCGTCAACTTTTTCCCCGATTCGGCCACCAAAGGAGCTGTCAGGATTTTCTTTGGCCTCATCCCAGAAAGTTTCCATTGCCCCCACGTAATTTCCGGTCAAGGCCACCGTAAACGTGTCCCAGCGGTATGACGCCTTAACGTATCCCAGGAATTTTGGTGAGTATGCCACTTCGATATCTTTATAGCCATCTCTTTTATCTTCTGTTCTTTGATAGGTTCCACTGAACTCCATCCTGAAATTAAGCACCGGTTCGGCATTTAACGTCAATTCTATTCCATTGGTTACCATTTTGCCTGCATTGAACGACCATGATTCATATTCGTTGGTTTGTTCATCAAATTCCACGATTCGTGTTATCAACTTATTAAGAGTATTTCGAAAAACACTGGCATTCAAAGTAAATACTGATGATAAATTACTAATGTAGTTCAATTCAAGGGTTTGAATACTTTCTGGTTCCAGATTATCACGATTTGGATCAAGTGAATTGTGCGTATTCTGGAAAAATGACGGACGATTGATTGCTTTCCCAAAAAGGAACTTGAATATATTGTCATCGTTTAAATAGAAAATAGCAGCCAGGCGTGGAATGATTTCTATTTTTTCTTCATCGTAAATACCACTCACTTTAACGGTCGGTTCTGTTCCAATTGTCCGGGTACTTTCCAGTTCATATTTCGGAGTTTGCTCCAGGCGAACACCTGCCACTAATCTTAAGCTATCAATAGGACTATAAGTGATCTGGGTAAACACCGCACGCGTGACAATATCATCATTTTCTGCCAGAAAAATATTTGTATTCTCATAAAAAGAGAGGCCAAAAGAAGGAAGATCATACATATCGGTAACATCCAACACTGCCCTATAATAGACACCTGTGGTTATATCCAAAGCAGAAGAAGGTGAAATAAAGGTGTTTAATTCCACTTCAATTCCACTGGTATCAAAATTTTGGATTCCATAAAAATCATCAAAAAGAACGTTATATTTTACTGAATCCCGGCTTTTTGAGTAAGTTAATTTTCCTTCTGCAGTTAAAATATCAGATAGTTTTTTACGGTATCCAAAAGATATGTGGGTCGTATTATTTCGGATGTAAGTGCCGTATGAATATGACGGTAAATTAAAATAGCATTCTTTTTTAGTGTCATTATAACTTAGTTTTACAAAAAATCCTTTGAAATTTCCAGAGAAATTGAAGTACTTTTCATTATTTTCCAATCTTCCACCGGTCCTGCTATCTACAGGCACACCTAATAAGGGAAGAATTGACGGATCCGTTACCATTTCGCTGAGCCCATAATCGAAACCGTCGGTGTCATATAGGGAGGCATTAAGAACGTAATCAAAGTCACCTTCACTGCCAGCCTTTCTTAAAAAAAGTTTTTTTGTGTTTTCAGAACCGACTGCGCCCTCTAATATACTTGTCGGACCATAGAAATTATCATCAGTGATGATATTAATCACCCCGTAAAAAGCTCCATTACCATAAACAACCGACATGGGACCCCTGATAACTTCTATCCTGTCGATAGCTTCTATCGGAACCGCAATATTGTTCAATGGATAATTTGAAAATATATCATTAATTTGGTGAACATGATTGACCAGGATGATCATATTGTCATTTACTACTCCTGACCAGAATCCTCGTACTCCAAAATTTGCACCGTATTCTCCATAGTCATCGATAGCGTACAAACCAGGGATATTCTCCAGGATTTCTGCCAACGTTCTATAACCAAAGATTTCGATATCTTCCCGGGTGATCAACACCACGCTTGCCGGAATTTCACCTATTCTTTCAGGTGTCCTGCTGGCAGTTGTTACTTTAACTTTCATCAACTCTTCCAGGGACATCTTAAATAATTTATCTGTTTGGGAATCTTCTTTTTTTTTGGATTCTTCTTGTTCAAGGGAAAATAATAAGTTGGGAAGCAAAAATACCAAAACAACCAGCGTAACAATAAACGCTTTAAATACCTTTTCAGTACAAAACATATTTGCCTCCTGAAACAATTTATAACTGGAAATATAAGTATAAAAATACCAAAACAGAAAGTCAAGTAAAAATCCATTTTTTGTCTCCGTTTTTATATTTCTTACTTACTTCAAATTACCCGGATTCTTTTTTGCCGCTACCCAAACCCGCACAGAATTCCGGTTAAACCTGTGGAGAAATGGATTATAACAATATTTTTTCATATTGACATTCGATGCAGCTTCTGGTATAATTAAATTGCTCAACCTAATTTCGCCTTTGATATTCATAGGAGTAAATATGTCATTATTATTAAATGTTGATTTTTGCCCTTATTTTCTGCCATATTATTTTACCCTCATTTCAAAGGGAGGAAAATCCAATGAATCAAAAAATTGAAGCTTTTTTTAAAGAACGAACGAGTTTGTGGGAGAAATACCAATACCCGGGAACATTCAAAGATTATGCCGAAGAAATTGCAAAATCTGTAAACCATTCACCTCAAAAGCACAACAGTTTCATGCTGAAATTAATAATAGAAGAAATCAAACCAATTCTACACAATGAAATACCCCACAATGTTCTTGAAGACCAACTGTCACGCTATCCCATACTATCCACTGCTGATCATCATGCATTACTGAACTACAGGCTCCTCTATAATTCCAATTTGCTTTACTTGCAAATAATAAAGGAATTGAAATTGCCATTTATCGTCGCTTCTGCCACGGGGAGTATTCCTTTAAGTAATAATACGTATCCCAGGGGGTTTTACTTCAAGAAAATGAAATGGAATTTCTTTACAAAAAAACCAAGTAACATACCCGTCTACCTTTTCCCCTCGAAACTCACTGCCAACAAAAAAGAAGGAATCAAGAGTTTTATTCTTAACTACAGCAGAAAGCTGCTAACGGAAGAAGAAGAGAAGTTCCTGGAACACCTGTTCTTCGATTGCCTGAAAATCGAAAAAGCCGCCCGCGACTATGATAAATTCTCCGATCAAATCACATTCCTGAATTACAAATTGTGGAAATACTATTTTGATAAGAGTATTCGTGACTCAGTGCCGGATATCATTTATTTCCAGATCAATCGCATCCTGGTAAGAACGCTTATTGAAGAAATTAAAAAGGAAGATTCTTTAATATCATTGATTCTTTTTGACCCGGATGTGCGACTGATTTTTTTAAAAAATTTCTATGGTATTCAGGGAGCCTGGAAAGACGATAAAGGTACAAGGCTTTTCTGGGGTATTTCAGAAAAAAAACGATTCGTAAGCCTTGAAATTGATCTGTTAACCAACTCACTAGTGGGAAAGGACTTCCGCATAGAACTGCAAAGAGAAGCACTCATTGAGGCACTAATGAAAGATAATATTTTCCCTTCTCTTTTTTTTACTTTTTTAATTATCACTTTTCTTGAAGGATACGTAGCTCTGGGTGGTTCCAACCAATTAGACTATCTGCCAAAGATGCAAAAGGCTCTTATTAAAAGCCTGAAAGAGATTGGGATGAACGATATGGCGGACCGTTTTGCTTCACGTGTGACAGATAAAATGATATGCGGGATGTTTCCCTTTGATTTTGACAGTGGTATCGACCTGATCTGGCACTATAATTCCTCAGATGGTAAATTCAACGGTAATCTTGACGGAGGCATTACCCAAGATGACCTGGATCGAATAAATAATACAAAGGTGCAAGAGATGATATTAAAAGGCATTAAAACAATGATGGAAATTGTTTAACAGGAGGCCAGTGATGCAGTATGTAATGGAAAGTGAAGCCGGTACACAAGTGATAATCAATAAGAAATTGGTTGACTATTTTAGCGGATGCGGTTATTTCGGGTTTCAATCGCATCCTGAGGTGGTTTATGCGGCAGGTGATGCGGCTCGAAAATACGGCATTTCCAGTGCCACCACACCTGCTTTTTATGGGAATAACCCTATACTAATCGACCTCCAAAAGAAGATCACCCGATTCTTCGGTACAAAAAATGCATTGTATTATGCTTCAGGCTGTTTTGGAAATCCTATTTTAATGGAAGGGCTAAAAGATGAATATGAAATAGTTTTTATCGATAAAGAGTCTCATTACTCTTCTAGAGTGGGGACTTCCCTGGCCGGCAAACCTGCGGTTATATTTGAGCATAGGAACCCGGAAGATTTAAGGCAAAAGATCAGGGAGCATTTGAAACCCTCACAACGCCCATTGGTGGTATGCGATGGGATTTTTCCCATATCTGGCGAGATTTCTCCCCTTCTTGAATACAAAGACGTGCTAAAGGGAATTGAGGGAACTGCTTTCTGTGTGGATGATGCTCATGCCACCGGTGTTCTCGGAGAAAAAGGATATGGTACCTTTGAATACTTCGGCATGAAAGGCAAGAAACTCTATTCTTCGGGTACGTTCAGTAAGGCTCTGGGCGGGCATGGAGGGATTATTGCTGGAGATGAAAAACTTATAATGAAATTAAAAAAGAATTCATCGCTGGTCAATGCATGTAGTACTATCCCCATTCCATCGGCTGCAGCTACTGCAAAAGCTATTGAAATTTTATACAAAAATCCCGGCCTGAGGAAACAATTGTGGAGCAATGTTGTTTACACTAAAAAAGGTCTGCGAAGTATCGGGTTTGATATCACCAATACACCGTCGCCCATTATTTGCATTAATATGAAAATGGGAATCAATGCCAAAACACTTCAAGAGGAACTGTTTAAAAAAGATATCGCCGTAACTTATGTCCCTGAGGGGGGCTATACCAGTGTTCCCAAAGGCGGAGCCATACGTATTTCCATTTTTTCCACCCATACCCGCGACCAAATCGACCGCCTCATCGAAGAAATAAAACGCACGATATAGATGCCAGGGGAGACTATTTTTCATTAAAAAAGTCAAATGATAGCAATTGACAAACGAAACTATTTGATGTATATATATGCAACTCAATTTTTAAGACTTAAGAAATATAAGGAGAAATTAAAATGGCAAGTGTAAACGAGCAAATCACAGATATGGAACTGATGGCTTTTCACGATGGTGAAGCCAAATCAATAAAATTATCCGATTACAGGGGCAAGTGGGTGGTGCTGTTCTTTTACCCTGCGGATTTTACCTTTGTGTGTCCCACGGAGTTAGAAGAGATGGCAGACCTGTATGAAGAATTTCGAAAATATGGCGCTGAAATTTTAAGTGTCAGCACCGACACTCATTTTGTTCACAAAGCCTGGCACGATACATCAAAAGCCATCCAGAAGATAAAATTCCCCATGCTGGCAGACCCCACCGGCAAACTCTCCCGTGCCTTTGGCACCTATATCGAAGACGAGGGACTGGCGTTACGGGGAACGTTTATAATTGACCCGGACGGCGTTTTGAAATCTTTCGAGATAAATGATAACAGCCTGGGCCGCAACGGCAGGGAAACGTTGCGTAAATTAAAAGCCTGCAAATATGTCAGGGAAAACGAAGGCGAAGTCTGCCCGGCCAGCTGGGAACCCGGAGACGATGTATTAAAACCCAACCTCGACCTTGTTGGCAAGATATAGGTGAGTGGTTGAGTAACGGTTAAAATTAAAAGGAATGGGGAACAGGCAAGCCTGTTCCCTACCGCACTATACAGCTTCTACAGCTTTTACCTGGGGTATTGAATTTTTCAGGTGTTGTTCTATACCCTGGGACAGGGTCATTTGTGCCATGGGGCAGCCATGACAGGCACCGGTTAACTTCACTTTGACAATCCCATCATCCGTCACATCAACCAGTTCCACATCCCCGCCGTCTGCCTGCAGTGCGGGTCTGATCTGATCCAATACCTGGGATACTTGTTCTTTCATTTATTTTACCTCCACATAAACTGGATTCGCATTTGTATTGTATTCACCAGAAGTTCTATAATACCAAAATGGTGCCATACTGTCAAATGAAAGATACCAAAAAAAGATAAGGAAACCACAGAGGCAGTAGATTAGTTGGCAGTTGGCAAAAAGGAAGGGAAGAAACGGAGATGACACACCCCGCCCTTCGGGCACCCCTCTCAAGAGGGGATTTTTTGGGCTGAATGTGGCACAATTTGGGGAAACAAAGTACAATACTTGACCGTGTATGAAAAGTTTTGCGGGGGTCCAGGGGGCGGTTTTACAAAAGAGCCCCCTGGCCGCCGGAGGCTATTTTTCAAGAATCTCTATAATGGTATCCAACGCCTTGGGGTCTTCGCTTTGGCTGAGCCAGAAAATAGCTTTCTTGCGAACCGCCAGGCTTTTGTGAGTTTTGGCAATTTTGATTAATGCATCCAGCCCCTTACTGTTAGCCAGTTGAGAAAGAGCAAAAATAGCCGCCTTCTGGATACTCCTGTCTTTATCGTCGTTGACCACATCGGTCAATACTTCTGCGCTTCGTTTCACTGCTTTTTGGCCCAGCCAGAAGATGGCTTTTTTCCTTACTGATCGATCTTTCCCGTTTTTAGCCAGGTGAATCAGGGCATCGTCTGCCTCTTTCCGCCGAATACGGTAAAGACCGAAAACTGCTTTCTCCCGAACCTCTTCTGATCGATCGTTGGAGGCTGTGTCTATAAGCAGTTTCGCCGCTTCCGGGCTTTGCTGCTCCCCGATCCAGAACGCTGCTTGCTCACGAACCTCTTCCGGCTCATTACCAGTCAACACTGTCTTTAAAAAAGGAAATGCCCGGGGCGTATCCCCATGGATACCTACGGCTGTCAAGATTCTTCTCTTGAACTTTATGGATGCTGTTCTCTTCAGGCGATTGTAAAAATGCTCCAGGAGAGCAATACTCTGATCATATTCGGCCTTACCCAACCAGAGAATGGGTCCATCCTCAAGATCCACCGGAAGTTCCAGGTTATTGATTTTAATATCCTTGCACCCCAGGGGTGGTTTTGCTTTAGCGTCAAAGTAAAACATTATCGCTATTTCCTTTAGTACCTTTTTCTCCGGCCTTTTGTGGGTCCTGACTCTTTTAAGTGCTGCTTCTGCCATTTCAGCAATGGTTTTTTCCCGGGACAGTTTGGACAATGGAGATTTTTTCCCATAGATAATTTCATTCAATGTGGGTTCATCATCGCTGTCCCGGTGACGACCACTACACATATATGAATGTTCTCCCATCATCCGTTGGATGGAATACCCGATATAAAAACCCTTTTGTCCCTTTATTTTAGTGGAGGATTCCACAGCCCAGGCCCAGCGGGCGTCCAGTTTACCCAGGGATTCGGGCGCATGAGTAACAGTTCGGGCATGGAGCTCAACGCTCCATGCCAGTACTATCAACAGCAAACTTAAACTTACTGCTCGTATTGTTTTATTTTTCATTAGCCAATTCCTCTAATACTTTTATGGCCCTGGGATCATTGCTCTGACCCAGCCAGAAAACCGCCTTTTTTCTTAGTTCCATGTTTTTGTGGTTTTTGGCAATATCGATTAAAATGGGAATACTTCCTTCTTTTGGCAGTTGAGAAAGGGCAAACAGGGCTTTTTTCTTAATCCTGAGGCTGGCATCTCCATCAAGGACCTTCTTCAACACATCAACCGCTTCTTTTCTACCTGATTGGCTCAGCCAAAAAACCGCCTTTTCCTTAGCTTTTTCATCCGCATCTTTTTGGGCAATCTCCACCAACTTCTTAAAGGCCTTCTCACTTTTGTGCTGGGAAAAGGAAAAGATCAATTTTTCTTTCAATTTAGACTCTTTTGTTACCGCATAAACATCCAAAAGCGCCTGGATACTTTTCTCGCCTTCTGTCTGCCCCAACCAGAATACCGCTTTTTCTCGCAAATCCATATTGGGGTGGCTTTTGGCGATTTGGGTAAGAATCGGGACACTCAATTCACTGGAAAGCTGGGAGATGGCAAACACAGCTTTCTTCTTGATCCTGACGCTGGCATTTCCATCGATGACCTTTTTCAATACATCAACCGCTTCTTTTCTGCCTGACTGGCTTAACCAGAAGACTGCCTTTTCCCTGGCTCTCTCATCTGCATCTGTTTGAGCGATCTCTACCAGTTTTTTAAAGGCTTTCTCACTCTTGTGTTGGGAAAAAGAAAAAATCAGTTTATCCTTCAGTTTAGCATCCGTTGTTTTTGCATAAATATCCAGCAGAGCCTGGAACGCATTTTCACTTTTCATCTGGCCCAGCCAGAAAATAGCCTTAGCCCGGATATCTTTGTCTGCATCGGTCTGTGCCACCCGTTTAAGGATGGGAATCGCCTTTTCACTGTCTTGCTGGCTGATAATGAATATCGCCTTTTTTCTTAGTTTAGGATTGTCGCTCTGGTTAAGGATTTTCTCCGCAAGAGGGAGCGCTTTGTCTCCTTTCATCATTATCAACGCATTTAATGCTGCCTCTTTCAACTCGGTCTTCTCATCCTTTGTTTTTTCTTCTCCAAATACCAGAAAACCGGAACCCAGTACCACCAAAAAGATAATCAGCATAGTAAAGGTTTTGCATGTGTTAAATCGTTGAATCGTTCTCATTTTCATGTTATTCCTCCTTTTTATTAACCACGAAGCCACCAGGGGCTTCACTCTCAAATTCAATTAGACGTGGTGGGGGAACAATCGGTTTACAATATTATTTTATTTTCTTCGTGTAACTTCGTGGCTAAAAATAAAAATAAAAAGAAAAACCCCTTCGTGTCCTTTGCGGCTAAAAAAATAAATATTGTCAATCGGTAATTAAAATGGTATAATCCAGCGGTCTAATCCAAAAACAAAAAAAGGAGACGTGACACATGGGATATGCTGTAACTCAGAAAATAAGAAACATTGGCATTGTGGCTCATATAGATGCCGGTAAAACGACTACCACGGAGCGGATTCTTTTCTTTACCGGCGTCACCCGTAAAATGGGAGAAGTGCATGACGGCCAGGCTGTTATGGATTTTATGAAACAGGAACAAGAACGGGGGATTACCATCACTTCTGCAGCCATTACTACCGAGTGGAACGGCCACCAGATCAACCTGATCGACACGCCCGGACATATTGACTTTACATTGGAAGTGGAACGATCCCTGAGGGTTTTGGACGGCATCGTGATGGTTTTTTGTGCGGTAGGGGGCGTGGAACCCCAAAGCGAAACCGTATGGCACCAGGCCGACCACTACAAAGTTCCACGGATCGCTTTTATCAACAAAATGGACCGCCCCGGTGCGGACGTTTTCCATACTGTTGAGATGATGAACGAAATGCTGGGAGCTAATGCAGTTCTTTTCCAGCTTCCCATTGGCAGTGAAGAAAATTTTGCAGGCATAATAGACCTGGTGGAAATGAAAGCCATTACCTATGATGATTTGACCATGATTATCTCGGATATCCCGGCAGAAATGCAAGAGCAGGTCTGGAAATACCGGGAACGAATGATTGAAAAGCTGGCGGATTTTGAGGAAAACTTAATGGAAAAATATCTTGAAGAACAGGAAATAACTGGGAATGATATCCGTCAGGCGGCACGAAAAGCAGTTTTACGGCTGCTTATCACACCGGTATTTTGCGGTGCTGCGTTTAAAAACAAAGGCGTTCGCAAACTCCTGGACGCGGTGGTGCACTACCTCCCCTCCCCTATTGACAGGGGTATTGTCCTGGGGTATGATCTCAACGACCCGGAAACCACTATTTCCAGGAAACCGTCATGGAAACGTCCCTTTTCTGCATTGGCATTCAAAATCATCAACGACAACTACGTGGGCCAACAAACCTTTATCCGTATCTATTCGGGAGAATTATATTCCGGCAGTTATGTGTACAACTCCACCAAAAGAAAAAAGGAACGCATCGGCAGGATTATGCGCATCCATGCCAACGAACGTAAAGAAATGGACGTACTGCGCGCCGGGGATATCGGGGCATTAATCGGTCTGAAATACACTACCACCGGTGATACCCTGTGCTCCCAGGAATGCCCCATCCTACTGGAAAACATTCACTATCCTGAAACCGTGCTGGATATGAAAATCACTCCCGCCACCCTGAAAGAACGGGACAAATTGGGAAATGCGTTAAATAAAATGGCGCTGGAAGACCCTTCATTCAATGTCCGCTATGAGCACGAAACCGAAGAAACCATCATCTCCGGCATGGGAGAACTCCACCTGGACGTAATTGTGGACCGCCTGAAAACTGAGCACAAAGTAAACGTGGAAGTGGGAAAACCCGCGGTGGCATTTCGGGAGACCATTATCTGTGAAGTACGGCACGAGTATAAATTCAAAAAACAAACCGGTGGTCACGGTCAATATGCTCATATCCTGTTCAGGGTGGAACCCAATCCCGGCAATGGAATTGAATTTGTCGATCATATCAAAGGTGGAAACATTCCTAAAGAATTTATCCCTGCCGTGGAAAAAGGATTTCGCCGTGTTGCCGAAAAGGGGCTGCTGGCTGATTATCCCATGGTAGACATCAAGTTCACGTTAATTGACGGCAGTTTTCACCCCGTGGATTCCAGTGAATTGGCCTTTCGCACCTGTACGGAACAGGGTTTAAAACAGGGAATCAAAAAAGACTGCTTTCAATTGTTGGAACCGATTATGAAAATCGAAATCAATACCCCGGATGAATACATGGGAGATATTATTGGTGACATCAACCGCAGGCGTGGGCAAATTGATAATATGCGCCGGTACCGTAAAGGCTCCCAGAAGCTCACCGGTAAAGTACCCCTGATGGAAATGTTCGGTTATGCCTCGGTGCTGCGTACCCTGTCCAGTGGACGGGCTAATTATTCCATGGAATTCCTCCGCTACGAATCTTTACCTAAATCCATTGAAGAAGAAGTCATCGAAGAGAGAAAGGCAAAGGAAAATAAATAAAAATCAGGCTTTATTCTTCTGTTTCAACCCTTCTCACCCTGTCACCGTCTCAACCTCTCAACTTCTCAACTTCTCAGCTTATTCGGGTCGGTACAGCCTTTCTGCAACCGCTGCTACCAGCCAGCGGGGAAAGAACCGAACCATGAATACAGTCAGTTTATTTATAAAGCCAGGGACAGCCAGGTGTTTTTTCTTTTTAAAGGCCTTAACCGCTAGCTTTGCCACTTTCTCTGCCTTCATATTAAAGGGACTGTCCAGGGGATGTTTTTTATCTAACCCGGATTTGGTCAGCATCTCCGTGGCAATGCCGCTGGGTGCAAAAGAAGAAATCACAATTCCGCTTTTTCGGTTTTCCATGCGCAGTCCTTCGGTAAATGCCTGGGCTCCATGTTTGGACGCCGAATAAACTAATTGGTAGGGGATAGGTACAAGGCCGGCTTCGCTGGTAATATTCAATATTGCACCTTCCCCTTTCTGTTGGAACCAGGAAAGAAACCGGAGGCTTAAATGGATCATTGCTTTTAAATTGACCTCGATGATCCTGTCAAAGGTATTGAAATGGGCCTCTTCTGCCTTGCCGTAAAAGGTAAAACCGGCATTATTAATCACCGCATAAATATCCGCTGTCTCAACCGCTTGCTTAAAGAGGTTTTCCACGTCTTGCGGCTGGTTTAAATCTGTGGGAATGATTTTAACCGTGGTATTCCCAGAGGATTCGATTTCTTTTTTCAGTTGTTCCAGGCGGTTTTTTCTTCGGGCGGCCACTACCAGGTTAGCTTTTTCGTTTTTAGCCATATAGAGGGCGATGGCCTGGCCCAGGCCGCTGGATGTTCCTGTAATCAGGACCCATTTGTTTTCAAAATTCAATTTTGCCATATTTAATTATACCCTGGAATTGAATAAAAATACAAATCCTTGCGGCCATGGGGCTAAAACCCATTGCATGGAGGAACATTCTAATAAAAAGTTTTGCAGGGGTCCAGGGGGCGGTTTTTCAAAAGAGCCCCCTGGCCGCCGGAGGCATAGGAGTTTCAGGATGGGCAGGCAGGAAGTTTTATATTTTTTTCCGATTTTCTGCCCATCCTGTAGATAAACATATGGGTTAGTAGATCCGCACGGAGGGCACTAGGTTTTTCAGAGTGCCCGTGCGGTAGGAGAGATCAATATAAGGTGTCCTTCGGACGAATTTAAAACGCCTATCGGCGATAAAAGGTCTATTGGCAAAAGGTTTCAGCAAAATTTATACATTTCTACGCACCGGCCCCCCTTACAGACGTGGCACAAGAGTTCTGCCACGTGGCACAAGTGTCCCCTTCGCCCGGAGACAAATGAAAATTTAGCCACAGAAAGCACAGCGGTCACAGAGAGTTCCCCACTCAACTCACTCACCTAATTTTCATGGCAGATTGAAAAAATTTCCCAAATTATCTATAATATTTGGGAAATGTTTTCCAGGAGGTTTAAAATGGATGGAAAAGCAAAAGATAAAAAAAAACAGGAAGAAATCAAGTGGGATACTAAGCCATCCAGTATTTTTGGCTGGCTTCTTTGGACTTTCGATCAAAAGCACTGGAAAACTATTATCCGGGTTGTTGCCTTATTTATAGCAGTTGCGGCCATTTATGGCACCTATCTACTTTTTACTATGCGAAGTATGGAGATAGAGAATAAAATTATCAAAAAAATCAAAAAAGAAAAAATTGATCTTTGGGACCGCTCAAAGGATGCGGAATGGAAAATCGCTTTATTGAATATCTGGAATGAACCGGGAGATGTACCCGAA
>WVZO01000335.1:0-2437 GCA_011772425.1 Candidatus Aminicenantota bacterium | reverse complement strand
GAAAGGTGTGAGGATAGGGGTATTCTACACGCAGTTGCAGGGAACTCCAAAACACCTGAAGAAATACTGGAGAAATTGTCAGAGTATGAGGATGAATATGTTCTACTCCCAGTTGCAGAAGATTCCAAAACACCTGAGAAAATAAAGGCAAAAATACTGGAGAAATTGGCAAAGTCTGAGGATGAATATGTTCTACGCACAGTTGCAGGAAACCCCAAAACGCCTGAAAAAATATTGGAGAAATTTGCAAAGTCTAAGAATAACGATTTTCTACGCGCAGTTGCAAGAAACCCCAAAACGCCTGAAAAAATACTGGAGAAATTGGCAGAGTCGGAGGATGTACAGGTTCTACGCGCAGTTGCAGGAAACCCCAAAACACCTGAAAAAATACTGAAAAAATTGGCAGAGTCGGAGGATGAATATGTTCTATTCGCAGTTGCAAGAAACCCCAAAACACCTGAAAAAATACTGGAGAAATTGGCAGAGGCTGAGTATGAATCGGTTCTACGTGCAGTTGCAGGAAACCCCAAAACACCTGAAAAAATACTGGAGAAATTTACAGGGGCTGATTATGAAGGAGTTCTACTCGGGGTTGCGGAAAGCCCCAAAATACCTGAAAAAACAAAGGCGAAAATACTGGAGAAATTGGCAGTGTCTAAGGATGTACGGGTTCTACGCGAAGTTGCAAGAAACCCCAAAACACCTGAAAAAATACTGGAGAAATTGGCAATGTCTGGGAATGAACATGTTCTACTCGAAGTTGCAGAAAACCCCAAAACACCTGAAAGAACAAAGGCAAAAATACTGGGAAAATTGGCAGAGTCTAAGGATAACTATATACAGAGGAGGGTTGCCAGTAACAAAAATACTCCAAAAGAGTCACTGGATAAACTGTTAAGGGATTCCGATGAAGATGTACGAAAGGAAGTGGCAAAAAATTCTTCGACACCTTTCAAAACTCTTAAACGGTTGGCAGTAGATAAGGACGAGGATGTCCGAATAGAAGCAATAAGTTCTATAATTTCAAGACCTGCCAGTGAATGGAAGCAATAATGATTTCTTGCCAGGCAACTTTTTTTCTGCGGTAAAAAATAGCCTTTTTTGTTCCGTCTTGTCCGGGTATGGACATGCAAGAAATTTTATACTTCTCTCAGTAATTTGGCCCATGCCTTTCGATGAGATATAGCGGAATTCCCTACATCCAATTCAGGCCCAATACGACTGATGAAACTGACCCTCCCCTTTTCACCCCATAGTACCAAAAGACTGGAAGCAAACTCAATTATTGATGTCACATAGATATTTTGACCACTTGTAAATTCACTTTTTATTCTTTTTTCGATTTGTTTTTCTTTATTTTCTTCGATTCCTTTTTCCGTAATAAACAATATTTCTTTAATTTTTCCGGACCTTGCAGTATCTAATTTTGATTCTAATTCTGTCATCGTTAAAATTTTGTCTTTAACCTCAACAAGCAATACGATAGAGTCTTCTAACCAGCATTCGATGTCCCCAGCCATTCCCGAAGTACTGTTTGGTGCATTGATTTTCTCTCTCCTTATCTCATCGAATAAACCGAACCTGTGAGCAATTTCCCGGAAAAGAGCTGCCGTCACCACTTCAACCCTATCGCCGCCAGAACTTTCAGAGATAAACGCCTCTATCAACGATATTGTCCTCTCCAGGCTGATTCGACCTGGAGTAGGATAAATTACCTTTACCTCAGATAACAATTTATATATTTCCAATATCTTTACCAATTTTCGCCAGTCTCTTTTATTTTTTTGCCTTGCTTCATTTTCCAGGGTCACGGAGGGGCACCTGAGAGGATTGTTAACATAGGGTTCAGCTGAACCTCCTAAAACACTATAATTGCTCCTATCAAAAGGGACAATCACTCTATGGGCAATACTGCGTCCATCAAAGGCACCGGGTTTACCATAAGATGCCTGTAAAGAGCGGCAGTCCCTGGAATGCTCAACCGCTTTACTTAACAATTGAGTGGGCAGGACATAATGATACGACTTTGTGGAACTGGTCAAACAGTCAACAATATCCGATTTTAAGTCTTGATAACTATCATCCAGGAAGTCCTTNNAATACGCAATAAAATTTTCCACTCCTTGCATATTACTCCTCAATAATTTGTCCAGAGGATCTCTGTCCGGTCTGATTTTACAGATAAAGCCTTTTTGGTCTTTGCTGCATGGACCTTCCACCCTTTATATAATTCGTCCATTAAATCACACCTATAACCGGAAAGAGCAACTCTCCCGGAAACTTGATTCAACCGTTGTACTAATTTGATGTGCTCCTGATCGCTCATTTCGTATTGGTAAGCGTTCGCATCTCCCCTGGACCCATGAGGATATGGCGGATCACAATAAAAAAGAGTATTTGAGCTGTCATATCTTTTAATTACTTTCAAAGCATCATC
>WVZO01000480.1 GCA_011772425.1 Candidatus Aminicenantota bacterium | reverse complement strand
CTTCACACCAACCACGCTGCCATTTTCCCGTACAAGCCCATCTACCTTCTGCTGGGGAAGCACAAGAGCCTCTTTCTCAGATACTCTTTCACCCAGGTAACGGCACAACGGACTCATCAACACAGTAACAGAATTTGGCGTTTCGGATACGTCCCCGGTATCCACCCGGAAAGTAACACTGGAACTATCATCGGTCAGCACAATGGATTCCGATACCACCGGACGCTCAAAGGGTGCGTTTTTTAAAAAATCACCGCAAAACTCCTGCACCGGCTGCAAGTACAATCGCCCACCGGAAAGATTTTTAGAGCCCGCAGCATCACCCCTCTCCAGTACCGCCACCTGAAGCCCGGCACCTGCCACCTCATAAGCACAGGCCAATCCCGCCAACCCCGCACCAACAACAATTACATCCAGTTCATCACCATTTACCATGTTATTTATTACTCAATGAGGATTTCAACGCTTCGGTTAGAGCCGGTATCACCTCCAGGGCATCGCCTACCAATCCATAGTCTGCATTCTCGAATATAGGTGCGTTAGGATCATTGTTAATCGCCACGACCACCTTTGAAGTGTTCATGCCCAGTACATGATGAATAGCACCGGAAATTCCGCAAGCAATGTAAAGCCCGGGAGAAATGGTTTTACCACTTTTTCCAACCTGTTCATCATGGGGCCTCCAGCCTGAATCTACCACCGCCCTGGATACACCCACCGCACCATCCAAAACCCCGGCAAGCTCCTCCAATAACCTGAAGTTCTCAGGAGAACCCATACCCCTGCCTCCAGCCACCACACAAACCGCTTCAGAAAGATCCTTCTTNNCTTTTTCCAACCTGTTCATCATGGGGCCTCCAGCCTGAATCTACCACTGCCCTGGAAACGCCTACTGCCCCATCCAATACTTCGGAAAGCTCTTCTAATAGTTTGAAATTTTCAGGAGAACCCATACCCCTACCACCGGCCACCACACAAACCGCTTCAGACAGGTCCTTCTTGCCGGAAGACGTACTCTTACGTTCAACCAGGCTGAGACCTAGATCATCGGGTATTTCTATAGAAAGGGTTTCAATCTTACCCGGATTGGAAAGGTTCTCCGGGATCGAAAACGCCCCGGGTCTTATAGTTAATAATGCAGGCTCTTTCGATAAAATAAGTTCTTCGTAAACTTTGCCTCCAAACACCGGCCTTCGCGCAGCCAACTCCGAACCTTCCCACCAGATGTCCATACAGTAACTGGCGTACCCAACACCACACCGCACAGCCAGGCGCGGCATAAACTCCAACCCGGCAGAACCGGCACCGGCAAGAATCACTGTAGGTTGCCCCCTGGATTCAATAAGCTGCCAAATAGCATGAAGGTGCCTCGCAGCCTCGTAAGGCTCAAGACGGGAATCCTGAAGCCAAAAAACCAGCGGAACTTTTTGAGCCAGTTCATCCACATGAACCTGTTCACCTCCCATGAGTAATGCGGCAGTACCAAGGTTTTTCTCATCCGCCAATTTTCGGGCAGCTCCTAAAAGCTGATTGGTGGAACGGGTTATATTACCCTTCCGCGTTTCTGCAATCACCCAGATCTCATTGCCACTCATTGAATTTCTCCTCGATTTTATTTTTTAGCCACCAAGGCATTTACAATGCGGTAAAAAGCACGAAGAAACACAAAGGTTTCATAAAACACCCTTTTGTTGAAGATAATTAACCAATTCCGGTATATTCTGCGGGAACGGCTGCTGCATCATGGTTACCGCCGGTCGTGAAGGCGGTCCGACATAACGGAGGCGGCGTACCCGGCCCTGGGGTTGATGGTCCTGTAAATTTAGTTCATCAACCAGGATGTTTTGTATCTTTGCCCTCATGGCCTTCATTACCCGGGTCACCACAGGGACATGGGGTTCAGCCAACCCTTTTTCCGCTGTTAACAACAAGGGGAAACCTGACTCAAGGTACCACACTTCTCCTTCTACTTCCCGGCCGATCTTAGCCTTACCGGTATCGACATCGATATCCAAAGAGACAACCGCACTGGCATGAGGTATATTAAGAATCTCCGCCACCATAGGACCCACTGCAGCGAAGTCGTCATCACCGGCTTGTTTTCCACAGATGACCAGGTCCGGTTGTAAGGACTGCAGCCTGGCAGCAAGAACCCTGGCCACATAGAAATTGTCTGCTTTTTCAAGGCTTTCGTCACCTAATTGTTCTACCCGGTCAATTCCCATGGCTATAGCTCTGCGCAGCGCATCAACCGCTTTTTTACCACCTGCCGACAACGCGAAAAGTTCGCTGTCCGGGTTATTTTTCTTGATATTTAATGCCGTTTCCAGGGCTATCTCATCAAAAAACGAACATACATACCGGTCCTCAATGTCCAGCTCTTGTTCCGATTTAACCCGGACAAGGGCCTCATGATCCGGGACCTGCTTTACCAGTACCGCAATATCCAGTTTCACTGTCAACCTCCTTTGCGTAAGTAAGCTGCACCCAGTGCGTTCTGGAGGACCTCATGACAACCGCCCCCAAACAACAGGAAACGGGCATCCCTGAAATAACGCTGCGGGGGATACTCCATGGCAAAAGAATTTCCGCCATAAATCCTGGTGGCTTCATCCACAGCCGACAGGCACATTTCCGTGGCAAACATCTTGGCCAGCATGCACTCGTGCTGGCATTGCATCCCTTCATGGATCATCCAGGCCGCTTTATAGGAAAAAAGACGGGCCGCCTCATACCAGGCCCAGTGATTGGCAAATTTCGCCCGGATCAACTGATATTTGGCAATGGGCTTACCAAAGGCCACACGTTCTAATGCATATTTGCGGGCGTCTTTCATGGCCTCATCCGCAATGGCACAGGCCATAAGGCCTGTCATCACCCGTACTTCGTTTAAAATCTCTATGGTATACTTTACCCCATTCCCCGGCCCTTCGCCCAACAGGTTCTCGTCAGGCACCCACACATTGTCGAAAATAAGCTCCCCGGTCGCAGAACCATGAGACCCGAGCTTGTGAATGGTCTGACCAGTACTAAAACCTTTTGTGCCTTTTTCCACCAGGAAAAAACTTAAGCCCTCAAGACCTTTGGACGGATCAATCGTGGCCAATACCGTACAAAAATCACAGACCGGGCCATTGGTGATCCACATTTTTCTGCCGTTAATCACCCAACCTCCGTCCTTTTTCACAGCAGTGGTGCGGGTTCCTGCCAGGTCTGAACCGGACTGGTCTTCAGTAAAACAAATCGTGCCGATCTTCTCACCTTTTATTGCCGGTACCAGGACACGCTGCTTGATCTCTTCCGTGCCAAACCGGCCAATAAAATAAGTACCCATCAGGATTTGCATGGTAACGGCCATGGCAAAACCACAGGAACCCCTGGCCAGTTCTTCGTAGAAAATCATCGACGTAATCACATCCAGGTCAAGACCGCCATAGGTTTCCGGATGCCTGAGCCCTAAATACCCCAGTTCGGAAAATTGTTTCCATAAATCCCTGGGAAACTCGTCAGCTTCGTCGATCTCCTGGATCCTGGGACGAATCATGCGATCGACAGCATCCTTAACCTGAGTTCTGAAAAAATCCTGTTCCTCTGTAAATTTAAAGTCCATTTATACCTCCTATTGGGCCGTTGATAAGCTGACAATATAGATCACAATTTATCATAAACCACTAGAAAAATCAAATAAAAAGATTTCCTAATTGCGTTATCTGCCTGTGCCTGTTTTATCAGGCATTAGGCAGTAGGCATTAGACAGTTGGCAGTAGGCAAAAGTGAAATGGAGCCGTACCAAAAAAAGGAATCCTATGGAGGAATTAAAAATTCCTGACAGTAATATTAAAATAATTGTCAATATTTTCTAAAAAATTGTCAGGAAAAAAAATAAAATTGCCATAAAAATAAAAGTTATTGGCATAAATTTTAAAATAATTGGCAGGAAAATCGAATTCCCGCCGGGGATATGATATTATTGGCCGGGGATTCTAGTGGGAAGCCGGGCGGATTTTACCTTTTCCCAGGCGATTTCATTCTCTTTTTCGATTAATCGTTTATTGGCATATTGTTTAAAAATACCGGCAAGGCTCTTTTTTTTCGGTTCCACCGGTAAGATAAATACTTCTAATTCCTTATCCAGGTATTCATCAGGAATCTTTATTGTTAATTCGTTTTTTTGGGTTCTGACAATTTCTCTTAGCATTTTTTATCCTCATATTTAGAGTAACTCAATTCATTCTTTTTGTCAACGGTTTTCTCTTTTCTCTCTGTGTCCTCTGTGGCTCTGTGGTGAAAAAGTGTCAACATTTTTTCGCCTGTCACTTTAATCTTCTCTGAGCCACCTTATTTTTTTCCTTTAGCCGCCTGGTTCTTTAGTCTAAGCCTAAGCTCTACCCTGTGATGGCCAAGGCAGAGAGTCAAGATAAAGATGAAGAAGGTAACATAATCAACGGTTATCATAAGTATATCACCTATTACCCATCAAAGTCTATGCCAAATAAGGGAATTTCTAAGCCTATTTTTTATTGACATCCAAATGTTCCATTGTTATAATACATATATCAAGAATTTAAACCATGAAGAAGGATAAGAAGTTTGAGCTATTAACCAAAGATCTTATTTTGTCAGCACTCCACTCTCAAATCTCAAATGGTGCAAAGGTGGTACACCATAGAGAAAAAATAAAAGGAAAGTCGGGGTATACACACGAAATTGATCTGGCATTTACAATAGATATTGCTGGAGCAGAAATACTTTTTTTAATAGAGTGCAAGTGCTATAAAAGGAAAGTTAGTACGGATGATGTACTTACCTTTGCGAAGCGAATAGACGATATTTCAGCAAATAAGGGCATACTGATAGCAACCGTTGGTTTCACTGAAGGAGCTATCAAGCTTGCTCGTGCTCACCGTATTGCACTAGCAATTGCAAAAAGTACAGCTATTCATTATGTGCATAAAGACCTGAGTCCTTATTTCTTAATGAAACCGAGAGAGCTGCCAGCGACGGGCCTATACTATATGGGGACTAAACTAGAGTTAAAGGGTGATAGATTTTTTATATTATTAGAGGAGGTAAAACCTCACAAAGATAGATGGATCAGGGAATTTACACCCACTCCACTCCCTACTGACTTCACGGTTTATTGGGAACGGCAATATGGTTATCATGGCGATTTGGTATTAGATTTGGTTTGGCCTGGCGAGGTAACTCGCGAACCTGGAAGAATTGCAGGTATTCTAACGAAGTAATTTTCTCAAAAAAATCGGCACTCGGGAAAATTTTACCTTCTTCTTGGCTTGTAAATAATTTACCTGGCACCATACTTGAAGCATCTGCTTGATGACTTCAATGTCATCAATTTTATCATTTTTCTCATTCTCAGTCATAACTCTATTCCTTCTTTTAAAATATTCAATCCAATCGGGAATTTTTTCTTCAATTCCCATTCCTTTTCATCACAGACAATACAGCCAATCAATTCATAATATTTGTCCATTATTTCAACACAAGCATCCAGGATAACATCTTGAACGAATTTCTCCCTTTTATCTACCACCACCAGGATATCATAATCGGAATGCTCAGTATAATCGCCGCGGGCATAGGACCCGAATAACATTATTTTTTTCAGACGATTATTAAGCTTTTTCCTTACGATTTTTACAAACTCTTTTTCAACTGCTTTCTTAGCCATATGTTGATCCTCTATAAATTCCGGTTTCCCTATAATATTAAATTTTCAGCAACCTTTTGTCAAGTGTTATACTTGCCTGGCACCAAATCCTTCCAAATCCCCTTCAACATTTTAATTTTAGTCCGATTGAGGGCAAACACAAGGTTTGCCCCTACATCTTTGGAATACGCTCATATTGGGTGTTTCAGAATTCAGGCGGCGGATTCGGGCCGCCCCGCAGTGGGGTTGAAATATTTATTTATTTCCTTTATAATTTCCTCTGACGTTTTTGTATTGATGGAGAAAAAAATTGAAACCTCAAGTTGTTTTAAGTATGGAGCAGGCGTTGACCATGACTTATGCAACGCTTCGCTGCGTACACCTGGGGTGGCGTGTGATCAAGTTGGAGTCCACCCCCTTGCCCGGGCAAATGACAAAAGGCGATCCCAACCGTTACATTGGCAGACCGGTTGCCGGGGAGGATCGGCACAGCTACTTTGTGGCCCCTAATCCTGGGAAAGAGGCCATTGCCATAGACCTCAAAAATGAAGAAGGCCGTGAGCTCGTGAAGCGTCTTATAAAAGAGCTGAATGTCGATGTATTCTGTACCAACACCATGCCGGCACGTCATAAGCAGTTGGGGGTGGATTATGAAACCCTGCGTAACGTGCGGGAAGACTTGATTTGGTGCAGCATTTCGGCAATGGGGATCAAATATCCCAGGGTCCCGGGTTATGACCCGGTCATGCAGGCGTTATGCGGGTACATGGACATAACCGGGTATCCTGACGGTCCACCACTCCAGTGCGGTCCCCCGTTGGTAGACTTGAAGGCAGGGGATGAGGCGTTTACCCAGATCATCCTGGCCCTGGCAGAACGCATGGAAACCGGCAAAGGAAAAATGATCGACATATCCATGGCACAGGTGGCGGTATCCTGGCTGCAGACGTTCTTGCCCATGCTGGATATGGGCAGTCCGCCGTCGGAATTAAAACGCTCCGGCAATCAGCACCGCCAGTTTATCCCGGTTAATGTATACAAAACAGCGGATGGTTTTATTTACATTGCTGTTGGCAGCAACCCACAGTGGAGCCGCTTTACCAAAATGCCCATGTTTGAAGAACTTGACCAGGAGTGTTATTGCACCAACGAAGGTAGACGCGAGCACCAGGAGGAGTTGTATGCAAAGATAGAAGCTATTACCATGAAACATTCATGTGCCGACATCTCAATGGTTTTAGAGGAAGCTGCGGTTCCCCATTCACGGATAACACCCATCGAAGACGTGTTTAACCTGCTTTTTGTGGCTGAAACTGCCTTAAAAACAATGACCCCGGACGGTGGGACCGTGCGGCTGCCCCCCCCGGCCCAGGGTACGGAATATCTCGAAGAAATCAACGGTACGCTGCCTTTTGCCCCGGCTTACGGAGAACATACAGACGCCCTTTTAAAGGAAATCGGACTCTCAGCTAAAAAAATCGCTTCTTTGAGAGAGCAGGGTATCGTGGCCTAGTGGCATGAGCAATTTTGATTATTTCAAACCGCAATCCCTGGGTGAGGCGTGGGGGTTGTATAAAAAATTTCCCGGTTCCAGGTATATTGCCGGGGGAACAGACCTGCTGGTAAAAATTAAAAACCGTGAACTGAAACCGCCGGCATTGATCTCATTGCGATCTATTCGCGAACTTTCCGGGATCGAAATTGGGGAAAAAACCCGCATAGGAGCCATGACCACTATTACGGATTTGATTAACCACCCGGAACTGGGCAGGATTTTTCCTGTATTGACCCAGGCGGCAAAGAGAATAGGCAGCCCCCAGGTACGTAATGTGGGCACTGTTGGCGGTAATCTCTGCAACTGCTCCCCATGTGCCGATATGGCGCTTGCGCTGCTAGTGCTGGATGCCAGGGCTGTTCTTACCAGCCCGGAGGGCAGCAGGGAAATTCCCTTAACTGAATTCTTTATGGGACCTGGTGAGAGCTGTCTGGTTTCCGGCGAGCTCCTGACCAAACTCCTTTTGGATAAGCCTGCTCCCAATGTGCGGGCTATTTTTATGAAAAAAGGACGGGTAAAAATGGACCTGGCCATTGCCAGTGTAGGTGTTCTTTTGGAAATGGATGGTGTTACATGTAAAAAAGCCCGCGTTGCTGCAGGTTCGGTTGCTCCGGTACCTCTGCGTTTAGAAAAGGTAGAGGAACTATTTCAGGACGCTGTAATATCAAAAGAACTAATCCTGAAAGCGCAAAAAATTGCCATGGAAAGTGTTTCACCCATAACCGACATTCGTTCTACGGCTGATTACCGCCGCCATATCGTGGGTATTTATGTCAAGCGTGCACTTCAAAAATTGTTGGGTAATGAAAAGCTTTTGCGGGGGGTCCAGGGGGGCGGTTTTCTCGAAAAGAGCCCCCCTGGTCGCCGAAGGCAAAAATAAAACATGAAAAAGGAAATAAATTTTGTTTTAAACGGTTCTGAGGTAACCGTGGCGATAGAAGCGCACAAGCGGTTGATTGATGTGCTTCGCGGCCCCCTGGGGCTTACAGGCACCAAAGAAGGGTGCGGTGAAGGCGAGTGCGGGGCATGTACGGTTATTGTTGACGGACGTGCGGTTAACTCCTGCCTCTATCCGGCACTGGAAGTTGAGGGCAAGAGTGTTACCACCATTGAGGGGCTTCTGGGTACAGACAACAACCTGTCTATTATCCAGGAGGCATTCGTGGATCAAGGCGGAATTCAATGTGGTTTCTGTACTCCAGGCATGATTATGTCAACCAAAGCGCTGCTGGATGACAACCCGGACCCTACGGAAGAGGAAATCCGCGATGCACTATTGGGTAACCTCTGCCGCTGTACCGGCTATGTTCAAATCATCGAATCGGTAAAATCAGCGGCCGACATGGTAAAGAACCAATGACTAATGACCAATGACCAATGACAATAATGCTTTTCGTTATTTAGGCAAAGACGTGCCCAGGCCTGAGGGGCCGGACAAGGCTGCGGGCAAGGCGTTATACATTCATGATCTCCAGCGGCCGGGCATGCTTTACGGGAAGGTAAAGTTCAGTGATTACGCCCACGCCAGGATACTGAACATTGACACTTCAAAAGCAGAAAAACTTCCCGGTGTCAGGGAGGTGATCACGGCTTACAACACCCCGGAGATACGCATCGGGTTTATACGTGACAATTTTGCTTTGAAAAAAGACAAAGTTCGTCAGTTCAGGGATGAAGTTGCGGCTGTTGCCGCCATCCACCCGGATATTGCTGCCGAAGCCATCGAGTTAATCGAGGTGGAGTATGAACCTCTGCCGGGTGTGTTCAGTCCTCAAGAGGCGATGGCAGAGGGCGCACCTCTTGTTCATGAGACCGACGCGCAGGGCCGGCCCGGAACAAACAACCGGGTTCCGTTGAATTTTCATCATGAGTCCGGGGACCTGGAAGCTGGAAAAAATGCAGCCAGGTATGTGGCCGAAGGAGAATTCTCAACCCAATGGGTTCAGCAGAGTTGTATGGGCACAGCCGGGTGCATTGCCGAATTTGATATGAACAATAACCTTACCATATGGGCCAAAACCCAGATTCCTTTTCTTGCTCAGCGTGATTTCAACCAGGCTCTTTCTGCCATGGGACTGCAGGGGAAGAACACCCGGGTTATTGTGCCCACCCTGGGCGGCGGTTTTGGAACCGGTCTTGATACCCACGCTTATGAATATATCGCCATCTTGCTGGCGTTCCGCACAGGCAGGCCAATAAAAATCGTATACAACCGGGACGAGGAGTTTGCCAACCTCTCTCCCAGGCAGTCTTCTCAAACCAAAATTATCCAGGGTTGTGATGAAAACGGAAAGTTAACGTTCCGTCACGTGGAGGTTATTCAAGACAATGGTGCTTACACCTCGTGGGGTGCCACCTATCCCAGTGTAATGATGCTGCCGGCCACGTCTCTTTACCGGGTAAGCAGCGTTTACTTCAACGCTGATTTGTATTACACCAATAACACGTATTCCCAGGCAATGCGAGGATATGGCAACCCTGAGCTCACCTGGGCCCTGGAAAGTAACATGGACGAGCTGGCAGAAAAAGCCGGGATCGATCCCTTCGAGTTGCGAATGATCAACTGCAACCAGCCTGGTGAGACCACCCCAATGGGTTTGAAAGTAAGCACCTGTGGTTTAAGGGAATGCATAGAAACGGTTGCCCAAAAGCTGGAATGGAAGAGCAGCTGCTCCCGGGGCAAGTGCCGGGGTGTTGGCATGGCTTCTCTTTTTCATGTTGGCGGCGGCGGCCGTATTTACCGGTCGGACGGCAGCGGCTTAATTCTCAAACTGGACGATTTTGGAAACGTCTATGCTTACTACGGCGGCGTGGAGATGGGACAGGGGCTGCACTCTGTCCTGGCTCTTGGCATTGCCGAAGCCCTGGGGGTTCGGCCTGAGAAAGTCTTCATCAACCAGACCGATACGGCTACCTGTCCCTGGGATGTAGGGACCCATGCCAGCCGGGGCGCATTCATGGCTTGTAATGCAGCCATAAAAGCGGCAAACAACCTGCGTGAGAAAATCTTCCAATACGCCGAAGGATTATTCCCCAGGGGAGTCGTTAAAAATCTAAAGAAATTCCAAAAAAAGAACCCGGACTACAAACCGCCGGATTTCGACATTGAAAAAGCTGCGAAACAGGACAACTTCGACTTGAAGGAAGGGTATGTCTTTATAAAGGAGGCGCCGCAGGAACCATGGCTGCGTATGGAATTGGGAAGTTTACTCCGGGCAATTCATTTCCGTGAGCAGGGCACAATGCAGACCGAAGAGGTTTTTTATGATCCACCCAATGAACTGCCTGACTGGGATAAAGGAAAAGGTAATATATCTGCCACCTATGCCTATGGCACCCAGGGAGTTGAGGTAGAGGTGGATACCGAAACCGGGGAGGTTAAAATTCTTCGCATGGCAGCCGCACACGATGTGGGTAAAGTTCTGAATCCGCAAGCACTCAAAGGCCAGATGTATGGCGCACTAGCCCAGGGTATTGGCTATGCCCTTTATGAGCAGGTTCAGTCTCATGAAGGTAAGATCATGAATCCCAATTTCAGGGACTATAAAATTCCCACCATCCATGAAATGGATTTCCCTATTGATTTGGAGTTCATCGAAACTGATGACAGCTTTGGACCGTTTGGTGCAAAGGGAGTAGGGGAGCCCGGTCTTGTGCCTACAGCACCGGCAATTGCCAATGCTGTTTACAATGCTGTGGGGATTCGTATTCGTGATCTTCCTATCACCCCTGAGAAAGTGCTCGAAGCACTAAAAGGAAGTAAGAAGTAAGGAGGCTTTATTATGAAGATTAATTTTCCCGGATTTGAATTCACGTTTCAAAAAAGAGGCGGTTTCCGCTTCGGGTTTCTCATATTTTGCTTAGCTTTGGTTTTTTCCGTAATAAGCGCTCACCAGGGCTGCGGGAAAGCAGACCGGCAGGGGCTGCGGGAAGTGACTGCCAAAGAGCGCAAATCTGTGGTGGAACGTGTCAGTCAGTTACTCGTCGAGAAATATGTTTTCCCTGAAACAGCGGAGAAATGTGTAAAACACATCCAATCGCGATTGAGCGCCGGGGCTTACGATAAAATTAAAAATCCCAGGGAATTTGTAATATCGTTAAATAAAGACCTGCAAAGCATAAGCAAAGATAAGCATATGCGGGTAGTCGTATTGTTTGGTCAAAGTAGTAAAGAAGAGAATCCATTATTGGATAAACTCAGTTATAATCACTTTTTACAAAGAGGAAATTTTGGTTTCATAAGTGTAAAGTGGATAAAGGGAAATATCGGTTACCTGGATTTGCGTGCTTTTTGCCCGGTAGATGTGGCGGGTGAAAAGGTTGTGGCTGTTATGAGTTTCTTATCAAACATGGATGCGATTATCATTGATCTACGGAAAGAAGTAATGGGGGGAAGGCCGGAAATGGTGCAGCTCATTTGCAGTTATTTTTTCGATAAACCAACCCTGCTGGGCAAGACCTATTTTCGCAAAGACGATATTACGGAAGAGAACTGGACTCTCAGGGAAGTGCAAGGCAAACGCATGCCTGATATCCCCCTGTACATCCTGACAAGTAAAAATGTTTTCTCTGCCGGGGAATCATTTACTTACAACTTGCAAGCTTTAAAGCGAGCGACTGTTATCGGAGAAAGAACCAAAGGCGGCGCTCATATCACCCAAAAAATTCAGATTAACGACCGTTTTGTAGTATATGTCCCCTGGGGCCGGGCCATAAACCCCATAACCGGTACAAATTGGGAGGGTGTGGGTGTTGAACCCGATATTAAGGTAAAATCGAAGAATGCGTTGAAAGTTGCTCTCGAAATGGCACGGGAGGAGGCTCGGAAGCGCCGTAAAGAAAGAGAGGCCAGGGATATTTCCATAACTAAGAACCTGGGGAACAAATTGCTCGAAATTGAAAGACTGTTTAAGGAAGAAAAAAAGGGAGATGCGATATCGCTGTTTAAGGAATCATTGGAGAAAGGGGTTATATCCGGGACATTTACCGAGGAAATAATAGATGATATCGGCTATTATTTTTTAGAGAATGGTTTAGTGGATATGTCCATCGAGGCGTTTACGTTTAACGTTGAACGCTATCCAAAGTCTTACAATGTGTATCACAGCCTTGGAGAAGCTTATATGAAAAAAGGAGAAAAAGGTCTTGCCATCCAAAACTTCAAAAAATCATTAGAAATAAATCCCTGGAATGGTTGGGCAATTA
>WVZO01000358.1 GCA_011772425.1 Candidatus Aminicenantota bacterium | reverse complement strand
ACTTTGAAAACTCGCCAGGCACAGGGAAATACCTTTTCAAAAATCTGGTTGATGTCCGGGTCCTGTTGAAAAATCACAAAGGACTGATTATCTCCTGTGTGATTATAAAGTGAGATCGTCACATTATTCGTCTGACTCATCGTTATATTCCTCCTTTTTTCACAAATTAATCTCTCGCGTTTGTATTTTACCGGGGAGACGGATTTAAAGATATAACATATGATTCAAAAAATATAAGATTTGATTCAAATGAAACAAATAGGAGGGAAATGCCTTGAAAAAGGCGAAATGGTAATTGGCAGGTGGGCACCAGGAGCCTGCTGCCCACCTGCCAGATGGTTTATTTACTACTCACGTTTTTTTTTACATTATTTACCTTGTAAGCCTTACATTTGCCATACCAAATCTCAATGATTCTTTATGACCGGAATATGCAATCCAGAAGGTGCCGTCTCCATTAGGCCCGGCGTTTTTTCCCCAACTGTTTTTGCACTTCCAGGCGCTTTTAGCATCATCCCAGCCGATAATAAGCACCGCATGTCCACCTTTGCGTTCCCCGGTTCTCTGACAATAAACCTGCCCGGGGGTGCCATTGTCCCAAAAATCATCAAAATCTTCATAAACATCAAATCGAAAATACCCGGGGCCATCACTTTGAATAGACGTTTTTATGTGATATTTATCCATAGTGTGACCGTATAATATCCTGTGGTATTGTAGTCAACTCCCGGACAATGTGAAAATTTATCGCAGGGAACATTATCACTGGCCTCATAGGGGGCGCAAGTCTCCTTAAACGGTTTCTCATTATACCAGAACCGGAGGGCAGTCATATTTCCACCATTGCATCCCCACATTTCCTTATTGCATGATACCTGCTGCTGTTCGGATAAGTCATACGCGGGGCCGCCAGCGATAAGTATTTTTGATTCCATGGCCCCAACAGAAGCAAATGCCCAACAACTTCCACACGCCCCCTGGCTTTTTGCCGGTGTGACTTTTCCTTGTTTCCACCAATCAAACGAAGCGGGAAGACTTTTACTGTACAGATCAAATTCCGGGATGTACTTATGAAAGGGA
>WVZO01000682.1:1151-1556 GCA_011772425.1 Candidatus Aminicenantota bacterium | reverse complement strand
TCCCACACACGGATGGTGGTATCAGAAGACCCGGATGCCAGGACCTTGCCGTCAGGACTGAACACAACACTGGTAACAAAAGATGAATGCCCGGTAAATTTTCCTATCTCTTTACCGGAGTCCACCTCCCACAAACGGATGATGCTGTCATCAGACCCGGATGCCAGGGTGTTTCCGTCAGGACTAAACGCAACACTTAGGACCCGTACGGCATGAAAATCTGCTGAAGGCGAGAACCGCTTTTCACAAAAAACCGCTTTTATAATTCCCGGAGTTAATAGGAATATAGAAATAACGATTGTAAATATACGAGTTTGGTATAGAGATTTTTGACCTGACACTTTTTCTTTTTTGGATTCTTTCAACTTCTTACCTTCTCAACTTCTTAACTTCTAAGCTTTACCT
>WVZO01000682.1:0-1136 GCA_011772425.1 Candidatus Aminicenantota bacterium | reverse complement strand
TCGGCACAACCCGGGTCTATTTTCGGGTTTCGGACTGATTTTTTACATTCCGGGCAAGTACGCACCGGCTCATCTTTCCAGAATTCGATTTCTGTTTCGCAGTGGGGACAAACGACATCGAAAATATCCTCGAATTTCCAATATCGCTGATCTTGACCAGGACAACGCTTCTCAGCCATAGGCATCTCCTAAACTATTACAGCAAGCCTAAACAAATTCGACTTGCCAGCACCGCCGCATCTTCTGTGGGGTATACACGTTTTATGCTGCTGTCAAATAACAAATCCGCTGACGCCGGAAACTCGTCATCGCCAATACGATAAATAAGAGTCACATACACTTTCCCAACAGCATGAATACACGCGGCGAAATCGCCCAATGAAACCGGTTCCCAATCAAATCTACCCAAATTCTTTTTTAATAATTCCAGGTCGTTTCCAATCCGCTCAACCAACGGACGGACACTCCGCGAAAGAAATGCGGGCCAGTAAAACTGCCCACTGTCCATTTGACGAAAGGAAATGAGTTCGCCGGTCTGCTGGACCGGCAAATCACAAAGCAAATAATGCAAAACCAGGATACGGTCGCTAACTTTTACCGGTTTATCCGAATCTGCCGGGAAAAGCTGAAAATCCGACAGCCGAAGAACCATATCCATGCCAAACGCCCGTAATTTTAAAATGCCATCCTGGGGTTTGGATAGACCCAGGCTGGTACATCGCTCAGCAAGGTCTACCTTTCCAAGCTTCTCAACAGCATCACGAACCGCTGCTTCATATACTGTTTTTTGGGGCATAAATTGATATTTCTGAGAAAGCCAAATAAATGAATTATTTTCTATCCTTATAATGTTTAATACCGTATCCCGCCCCCAGTCCACCAACAAAGACAACGAATAATTTAATTACCTCTTTAAAAAGTTCGGTATCCTTTCCAACTAGAAAAAGAGTTAAAAAGACAAAAAGAGAAACTCCAATTAAAATATAGAACAACAGGAATTTCCTGGAGTGTTGGGTATCTTTATACATTCTTTCATTGTCTTTCTCACCTAACTCAAGAATCTTATCGATGTGTTTTTCATTTATTTTGGATTCAAAAGGTGATAATATAGACCTGGAGATACTTCCCATTGAAAT
>WVZO01000109.1:256-1615 GCA_011772425.1 Candidatus Aminicenantota bacterium | reverse complement strand
TTTAGCAATAATATAATCCCCCTGGTTGCTGATTTGAACATGGTCTCTTGAAATAAAATCTTCCTGTATCACCAGGTCATTTTCGGGACTTCTGCCAATGGTGATGGATGGCTTACTCAAGGGAAACTTTTTAATAAACCCCTCAATATAGTACATTAGATAGTTCATGTATTAATTATACCAGAAACCAACTTTTTTTTGAATCATTTTTTTTAAAAGTCAGCAATTCTAATTTTGCCCATTAAAGAGCGGGCAAACACAAGGTTTGCCCCTACTACCGCAAAGACTACCACAAAAACTACCGCAAAGACTACCGCGAAATCCACTGCCAAACTTATTCAATTGATCAAAAAGGGGACGGCGTCCCCACCCTATAGGCGGCGTTCATGACATTTGAAGGGTACCATCCGGAAAACTTTGTTTTTTTTGTGCATTTTTACAGAATATTAGTAAAAAGAATCCCGGTGTAAGCTTGATCGAATTGGCAGAACAATTAAATATGACTAAGGATGGAATAAGGTACCACTTAAAAAATCTTAAACAACAAGGCACATTAAAGCGAATCGGTTCTTCCCGGAATGGGTATTGGCAGATCAGTGATAAAATCTAAAACACCTTTGCATAGTAGTTAAGATGCAAGCTCCAGCTTCAAGCCCCAGCAGTTGTTAGCACCAGCGCCAGCCTCAAGCACCAGCTTTTATCTTTGGCTGGTGCTTGTGGCTTGGGGCTGGAGCTTACTAAAACCTCACCCCCAGGCCGATGCCGGCTCTTAAACCTCCCAATTTTATGGATATTTCATTGACCTTATCAGAAGCGAAAAGGTAACCCAGAGAAATCTCAGTAAACAAACGATCACTGAACTTGAAAATACTGGCTCCGCCGATCCGCAATCCCAGGGCATTGCCTGATTCCGAGAACGTATCAACAACTTCTCCTTCTTCTATTTGGCTCATTTTTTCTGTAAAACTAACGTAAATCAGCCCTACTTCCGCTTTCCAGCCAAATGTAATGGAAAAATTTCCAAAATATCCCAATCCCAGGGATAAAAACTTCTCTTCCCATTTTGCCGGTTCTTTGAACTCGGGGTAAGATTTTCCGTTTTTGGATAAAAAACTGTATCCGCCCCATACATAAAAGTCCCGGTAAAATTTATAGCCTGCCTTTATTTCTGGGGAGAATAGGCTCTTTCCATAAACATCATCGAAACTTCCTTCAGAAGGGAGCATTTGATTCCCGGTAACAGCAATAAAGAACTTCCGGTCCAATTCAGCTTTATAGCGGAATTCTATTTTACCGTCGGCGGTTGTTTCATCGCACTGCCTTTTGGAGGGGTAAAATATGTATCCTTTTTTTACCGGT
>WVZO01000109.1:0-194 GCA_011772425.1 Candidatus Aminicenantota bacterium | reverse complement strand
TATTGGTTATGCTGCCGCTAATTTTCGGCATTTTATAGGCCACAAAGTCCTGGTTTTCTATACCGACTTCAACTGGTTTGGTGTAGGGAATATTTCCAGGAAAAAATTCATATCCTTTTTTTTGTGGTGTGACTGTGCCTGTCCAACCATAATTTACCGGGAATTCATATTCTCCATGTTCATCCGTTTCTGGT
>WVZO01000461.1:726-1039 GCA_011772425.1 Candidatus Aminicenantota bacterium | reverse complement strand
TGGATGAAAGTTATGAGTTTAAACACAGGGATAGATTTTTAAAATACCAGGAGCAGAGCGCTCTGCGCTCTTCTGCCTTCCTTTGTGCTTCTTCGTGCTTTTTACTGCATTGTAAATGCCTTCGTGGCTAAAAAAAAGGAGAAGAAAAATGAAGGCAATTGAATCTTATTCGTTTGGAAAGATGGTTTACGATGGTAGGACTTACACATCGGATTTGATTATATTCCCTGACCGGGTTTTTGATAACTGGTGGAGATTGGCAGGGCACCATCTTCACATGGAGGATTTGCAAGACGTTTTAAAGGAAAAACCC
>WVZO01000461.1:419-696 GCA_011772425.1 Candidatus Aminicenantota bacterium | reverse complement strand
GAAGCGGTGCGGATTTTTAATTCAGCTGATAAAACCAAAAAAGTGGTTGGCGCCTTCCACCTAACGTGTTAGTCACGGAACGACTCAAAAATAGGTTAAAATGGAGGAAAAATGAGCAGCAATCGTGGAAAACTGATATTTTTTTTACTGGTGATAATGGTAGGTATCCATGCTTACCCGGTATCTCCGGCAGCGAATGCCGCCAGCAGTACGGACCGCTTAATGGGGAAGTTTAATTGCCGCGGGCCTATCCGCTCCACCCCGGTGAGTGCCCGGG
>WVZO01000461.1:0-346 GCA_011772425.1 Candidatus Aminicenantota bacterium | reverse complement strand
GTAACCCGAGATGGTATTTTCGGGCTGATGCCGCTGTTGCATCAAAACCCGCGGTCGAAGGCGATCTCCTTTTTTTCACTAGCAAAAGAGGCATGATCTATGCCGTTTATCAACATCAACATCAACTAGAAGGGAGAGAAGCCTGGCGTTTTACTTCCAAAGCTAAAACCATGAGACATTATGGGGGCGGATGGGACTACTTTGTCTCTTCACCGGTGGTGGCCGGGGAACTGGTTATTTTTGGCAGCGGCGATAATCATATTTATGCTCTTGACCGCGAAAAAGGTTCGCTGGTTTGGAAATACGATACCGGTGCTGCGGTCAGGAGCACCCCGGCGCTGGACAA
>WVZO01000395.1:392-1237 GCA_011772425.1 Candidatus Aminicenantota bacterium | reverse complement strand
GATGACTAAATTCATCTTTTATTTATATGGAGCTTATGGCTCCGGCAGGAAATCATTTGCTGAGGCAATCTGCCGGGAACTCAAGGTGCCGTTAGTGGTGAGTGACCTGGAAGCGCTTTTGGCCGGGAGATTCCCCTTCGAGGAAACCATACGCCTGGTGTTTCGGGAAGCGCTTCTGCAGCCGGCAGCTATTTATTTACAGGGTTTTCAGCGCTTGTTGGCAGAGAAAGAAAATGATTCTTTTCATCTTAAAATTGTTACCCGCTTCATTGAAGAATTCTCCTGGTTGACCTTTATGGACGGTGACAGAACCTGGCAGCCGGCAGGTTTGTTCCACCATCACACATTCCTTGAAGTCCAGTTCCCTATCCCGGGTTATGCCGACAGGATGGAATCCTGGAAAGCAAAAGCCAATGGAAAATTCCGGTTTTCCCGCGGGGTAGGCTTTGGGGAATTGGCCGCAGCTTTTCGTTTTACTCCCGGTCAAATAACGGATGCATTGGCTGCTGCTCAAAACCTGGCCCTCATGGAACAGCCGGATTCGCCGGAAATTACCATGAAAGAACTTTATCAAGGCTGCCGGGCCCAATGTAACCAAAAGCTGGGGAGCCTGGCCCAAAAGATTACCTCTAAATATACCTGGAACGATATTGTTCTACCTGGAGAGGCCCTGGGTCAGCTCCAGGCAATATGCGACCAGGTAAAATACCGGCACCGGGTTTTTGGCCAATGGGGGTTCGAGCAAAAGTTTTCCCTGGGAAAAGGCCTTAATGCGTTATTTTCCGGTCCCAGCGGCACTGGGAAAACCATGGCCGCCGAGATCATTGCCAATGAGCTGCAATTGG
>WVZO01000395.1:0-256 GCA_011772425.1 Candidatus Aminicenantota bacterium | reverse complement strand
ATGGATGATGCTTTTTTGCGCCGGCTGCATTTTATCGTGGAATTTCCCTTCCCTAATAATACCCAACGCCGCCGCATCTGGAAACAAACATTTCCCCGGCAAACACCCATGAGTGAGGATATTGATTTTGAATTTCTTTCCCGGCGCTTAAAAATAACCGGTGGGAATATTAAGAACATCGTATTGAACGCTGCCTTCTTAGCCGCTGCCAATCCCGGTAAAGTAAGCATGAAACATGTAATCATCGCTGCCAAAA
>WVZO01000619.1:1441-1574 GCA_011772425.1 Candidatus Aminicenantota bacterium | reverse complement strand
CCTTGACTCACTAATGCTGCCGCAATAAAGAATTTGGGTATTTGAAAATCCGGGTCCAATTCTAATGCTCTTTTAAAATGGGAAATCGCCCTGGGGAAATCCCTGCCAAAGAGTTCAACCCCAGCCATATATT
>WVZO01000619.1:430-1302 GCA_011772425.1 Candidatus Aminicenantota bacterium | reverse complement strand
TTCCTGTGTTCAATGTCCGTGATGTTTACCTGGAAGCAGAGGTTTTCACCGGCAAGATAGTAAGCCCCGGAAATCACGGTTCCGGCATTGACTTCCTTAGCAAGGGACTGTAGATACCTTATGCTTTGAGGACCTTCTTTACCGGTTTTTTTACCGGGAAAAACTCCAAGACTGCCATAGTGGGTACGACCTCGATGAGGTCTATACGTGAAATTCCCTGGGTGACCCAGTCTGCTGCCATACGTCCCAGGACATCTAAAGATTCATCACCGGTCAGATTTTCAAATACTGCCACTACCACCCGTTCCTGGTTCAAGGAAACCCGGGAAGACGCTGTCCTTGAAGGACTCCTGGACAACCAAAAGTTGGCAGCAGCAATAAAGACAATTAATAAAAATATTCCCAATGCAAGAAATTTTTGATAGGGTTTTTTAAAGAAATGAATGTGGATTCTCTTCCGGGAAGGTATAATTTCAGGTTCAGAGTCCTTTTCCAGTTTTTTTAAAGCCAAAATCAGGTCATCTGTATGTTGGTATCGTTCTGATGGGTTTTTTGCCAGAGTCTTATTTACAATTCGTTCCAGTTCCATGGGAACGCCGGTGCAAAGGTTAGTCATGGGCTCGGGGTTTTCATTCAAAATGGAATACAGTACCGCCTGTTCGTGTTCGCCTTTAAAGGGGATTTGTCCTGTGACCAACTCATACAAGACCACCCCCAGCGACCAGATATCCGTACGGTGATCAACCTCTTCTCCTCGTACCTGCTCGGGTGACATGTAATGGATGGTGCCCACACGGCAAATTTCCCGGGTTATTTTACTGGCTCCCTTTAACTTTGCCAGGCCAAAATCCAGGATTTTTGCCCGATTATTT
>WVZO01000619.1:0-302 GCA_011772425.1 Candidatus Aminicenantota bacterium | reverse complement strand
GCGGCGGCTTTGGCTTCCCGTTCAAAACGTTTACGGGCATATTTATCGGATGTCATGTTTAAGGGAAGAAATTTCAGTGCCACTTTGCGTTCAAGTTTCGTATCTTCCGCCAGGAATACGTCTCCCATTCCCCCTTCACCGAGTTTTTGCAGGATTTTGTAATGGGATACTGTTTTACCAATCATTTCAAGAACCCGCCTTTACAAGTAATTAAATAACATAAACAGAGAAGAATTTCAACATTACCGCACTGTAAGTGCTTAATTTTTTATTTTTCCCTTTGATTTTATTTTTCAGGGGTG
>WVZO01000234.1:1340-1492 GCA_011772425.1 Candidatus Aminicenantota bacterium | reverse complement strand
CCGGTACATATAAAGATGTTCGCACCTGACCGGAGAAAGGAATTGTACATAGGACTTGAAGGCATTTCAAATTATTTTCCCGATATCCTGTTATCCACATACCGTCCCCAGGACGGGATAACATTTGCGAAAATTCTCCTGAAATCCTGCGA
>WVZO01000234.1:376-1153 GCA_011772425.1 Candidatus Aminicenantota bacterium | reverse complement strand
TACAAAACGAGGTGAAGCCAATACGCTGAAAGCCCTTGGTGACCTGATGGTCAGGGTTTCTGATCTTGAAGGGGCGAGCCGCAGCTATCAAGAGGCCCTGCCCATTTACCGGGAAATTAAGGCACGACTGGGTGAAGCCAATACGCTTCAAGCCCTTGGAAATTTATCCAGAGTTGAAGGTAACCTGGAAAATGCCGTTGACCAATTACTGCAAGCATTACGTATTCATCTAAAAATAAACGCATATCTAAGCACTGCTGCTGACTTGGTCTTCCTTGGGCGTACCAAAATCGATGAGAAACAGTTTCAAGTGGCCGTCATTCTCAGCCAAACCGCTTTGGGAATTTACCGAACTATTAAAGACCGATGGGGGCAAGCATTGTGCCTGAAAGATCAAGGGATATCTTTGGAAAGATTAAAAGAAGAAAATGCCGCAATTGCCGCAAAGTGGCAGGCACGAGAAATTTTCCAGGAGATTCAACCCCCGGCTGGAGAAGACCTGGACCATTTCTTCGCAGACCTGGAAAAAGAAAGGGGAGAAAAAGAATTTCGCCAATTTTGCNNATTTGTCCGGGAAATCATGAAATTGCTGAATGCAAGGAAGGAACGTTGAATTTTGGTTTTTTTAAAATTGCCGATTTGAGCTCCTTTGTGTTTTTTGGCGAATGATTTACCGGGTAAGCATTACGCGAGAAACAAAAAGCCTCTTCCAGGAAATAGATTTCCTCATGCAAGAAATAAAATGTCTCTCTTAAGAAACAAAATATCACTCACGGC
>WVZO01000234.1:0-278 GCA_011772425.1 Candidatus Aminicenantota bacterium | reverse complement strand
TTGAAAAATTTTTCGGGGTGTTTGCAGGATTTGTCGGGGTGTTTGAAAAGTTTTTCGGGGTGTTTGCAGAGCTTGTCGGGGTCATTGAAAAACTTTTCGGGGTGTTTGCAAAAGTTGTCGGGGCCATTGAATAAGCTTTCGGGGTGTTTGCAGAGTTTTTCGGGGTCATTGAATAACTTTTCGGGGTGTTTGCAGAAGTTTTCGGGGTCATTGAAAAATTTTTCGGGGCCTTTGCAAAACCTTTTGGCATGTTCCCTTTTTTCTATTTTTTGCCAGGA
>WVZO01000297.1 GCA_011772425.1 Candidatus Aminicenantota bacterium | reverse complement strand
TGTAATTCGACGTTCCCTGCTTGATAAGGTCCCCCTTTACAAGAGCTTTTAACTTTTCATCCAGTTCCCGGTCCTCCATGGATAGAGACAATTCACTCCTGATCTGATTCCTGTTCCACTGGTCATCATTATTTTCCGTCAAAAAGAAAACAATTCGTTTGGCGTGTTTATCATTTATCCGGTACAGGGTTATATCGATATACTCCATCCAGGTATTGCGGATTGAACCGGTAGAACCGGTTACCTCATATTCGAAGGTTTCTAAAACCCCTTTGGTATTGGTAAGGTCTTTACCGGGATAGTCGCTGCACACCAATGCGTTGATATAAAAGGGATCGTTATTGCAGAGGCTGGCGATTAATACGGCGGTTTCATTGGTAACCGGCACATCGGCGAAGTTTGAGTAATTAAGAACGGCTTTAACCGCCTCTTCATCGGTGAAGTTCCCTATCTCCCGTTTTAAAAAGCGTACCGGGAGCTGTATGTCCAGGATATAAATGAGCCATCCCACCCAGCTTCCTGTTACCAGAAGGGGGGCTATCCTGGATTCGGCAAGAGACAGATAACTTCCCGCCAGGTCATCGGCCTTATTCTTTTTTTCTTTATCCCAATAGATATAGTTGTTTAAGAACTGGAATTCATCAATAACCTGGAGAATAAAATCACCGGTAATACCTGCGATACGGTGGGGAGCGGAAAGGGCATGCTGCCATATGGGACCTACCATAGCCGAATTCTTGAGATGATCGACAAACATATCGATATCATCTTTAATAACCGGATAGTTATTTTTACTAAGTAAATCTTTTAGCTTATCAAAGGTAAAACACTGCTTGGCCATGGCTGTATCCCGGAGTTTAAAAGCCAGGTATTGAGTTAGAAAAGTGCGGTAAAAAATATTGGAAAAATCGACAATCCATTCTTTTCTTTCATATATTTCATAATAAAAAGGAATTACCCTGCCGTTTCGAGAAAAGATGATGTTATAAAGCCTTTCGACAATCGCGGTTTTGCCTTTTTTTCTACGGGCAAGAAGGGCCGTTGATTTGGACATCTTTTCAGGAATATTGTCTATCCATTTCAACAGGTATTGAAGTTCCTTCTGCCTGCCC
>WVZO01000423.1:291-2332 GCA_011772425.1 Candidatus Aminicenantota bacterium | reverse complement strand
ACGAATATGTCACCCAACTCACGATAAACCTCAACATTTTTTTGATCATATTTAGTAATTTTACTATATATCGCTGTTGCTTTTTTATATTTACTTGTACTTTTTATGTCTCCAGCTTCCGAAGGCCTACTGCTCTCATTTTTACTCTGTGGTTTGTTCATCTGAGATTGATAAAAAATCGCAATTACAATTAAGACAGGTATGAGTACTAAACCGACAATTTTGGAAGTCCCGATTCTTCGCTTACGCTGGGATTCCCGGATGGGAGCTACCAGTGTATCATGACTTAATTCATAATAAACACTTCCTACCCGCTTCTCAGCACGCAGCAAACGACCGTCTACCATTTCCGCCAAAAGGGAAGGGGATACCTTAAACCTGCGTCCAATCTCTTCCTCTTCCAGGCTAAGCCGGCGGTCCGATAAACTGATCAATCCCTTTTCGCACAACTTACGGACGTTTATCTTTTTCCTTACGCCTCTCAATCGTTTAATCCGGTCATCATAGAAGTTCTGCAAGACTTTCTGCATACCAGGCATACCACTTAGATCATCTTCTTTTATAATAATTTCATCCCCTTCTTGCGTCTTACGACGAACTTTTTCTTCAATATGTTGACAAAGTAACTGCAATTGAAAAGACTCCACTTCATCTTTGTAAACAACTTTGTTTTTTTCCATCCAGACAGACAGAAAAACCAGCATTCTTTTTACTGTCGACGAATCATAGCTGAAAATAGGGGTTTGGATTTTGTCATCTTTCACCTGTGACGGTTTCGTAATGGCCTCCCTGGCTTGCTCACGACTTAACGCCTGCAAGCGAAACCGGTTTTTAAGAATATCGGAGATTTCACGTGATAATTCCTCCAGTTGCCCCAGGTAATCTTCCCTGATGGAAATGAGAACTTTTACATTGGGGGGGCTTTCAGTGTATGGAAAGGCTTCTCCCTTTTCCACGGATTGCCGAAGCGCTGCCGGTATGGCTCCGTTGACCAGGTCTGCCAGTTGTGCGACGAAAGTTTTCCGGGATTCCGGTTCATGAAACGCAAAAAACTCTTCGAACTGGTCCAATATCAATACCGGTGTCAGGAGGGTGTCTTCGGGCGACCAGAATGCAGCGGTTTTAAAATACTGCCAGAGTGTGTTCTCTTCACCATGTTCATAGTCAACATGGTGCTGTTCAGCCATCTTTTTTATCCCGGCAAAAACTGTTTGAACCGGGCTCATATTAACATCATTGAAACGGACCTTCAAGGGAACACAACCGTTCTTTCTTAACAACTGGTTTAAACCGGCATTGATCAGGGAGGTTTTGCCCAATCCTGACTTGGCAAATAACACTACCAATCTCCTTGCTAAAACTTTCTGTAAAAGTTCCTCTTTTTCCCTGTCCCTGCCAAAAAACAATTTCCGGTCAATATCGGTATCCTCAAAAGGCCGGGAGCCGGGATAACGATAAGCGCCTTTCGTGTTCATCGTTTACCTCTCTTCATAAAGTCCCGCCTGATAGTCTGGACCAGACGATCAACACCAGTTTCGTCTGTTAAATCAATGGTTTGCAAGTCGTCCAATACCTCCAATAACCGGCAATCCTCAATTTTGACCGGGATAATAAAACGAATACCGAATCGGAATTCTTTCTGCCTCTCCCGTGCCTCAACAATCTCTTTGTTCACATACCCCTCAATTTTATCCGCCAGGGTTTTACTCTGTAAGACCAGGAAATAATCGATCTCCTTTTTTATCGCTTTCTTAATCACTTCATTCCACTGGTCGCCTCCCTGGAGATTTTCTTTGTCCAGCCAGGGTGCGAAACCTGCCTGTCCCATTTTTTCGTAGAGGGAAACAGCATAATCCTTATCTTCACCGGCGTGACAAATAAATACCACCGGTCTGTCTTCTTTTTTATCGGGAAACGCCTCGATAGAAGTACCAGCGCTATCTTCATATTTTTTACGCAGTTTTTTTGCAAATTCATTGAAGTCCTGCTCGAAGATATGAACTTTGCAAGGCCCTTCCTGGAAAAAAAGCACAGTACTCTT
>WVZO01000423.1:0-209 GCA_011772425.1 Candidatus Aminicenantota bacterium | reverse complement strand
AGCCTGGAGCTCATTGATTAATCTGTCCGGGAGAGTATCTTTTGAAACTATGGTGACCAGGAAATCCAGGAGATCATTTTCTGTAAGTACCAACGACTCCGGTTCTTTAACCGTTCCATAAAGATAGAAAAGCAGCGGATTATCAACAGTTCCAATAGATTGCATTATTGATTTCTTTCTTTTGAAGTTATACCATCCGATTATTGGTT
>WVZO01000333.1:1414-1658 GCA_011772425.1 Candidatus Aminicenantota bacterium | reverse complement strand
GACACATCCAGGGCATATGCTTTGGTTTTTTCCAGGTGTTCGTTTGCATGTAAACCAAGTAGTTTTTGAGGTTCTTTCGATTCAAGGAGTGTCTGGCCGCAGAAGAGATGAAGGTCTGCCAATTTCAGGCGATAGCCGGAACGGAGGGAGATGTCCTGTGCTTCTTTAAGAATTTTTTCGTCGGGAGGCAGCCCCTTTGCCCTTCCCAGTCGTGCATGGGCCAGCAGCAGGTCCGGTTCAAGGT
>WVZO01000333.1:0-1298 GCA_011772425.1 Candidatus Aminicenantota bacterium | reverse complement strand
ATTGAATGAGGGCCTCTCCAATCAGCCAATAAGCCCGAACGAAATCTAGTGGCACCGGATAATCAGTTTCAGCGTCTTCTTCTGCGAATGCCAGCGCCTTCCGGACCTGTTCCAGGGCCTCCAGACAGTGACTGGCGAAATGTTTCTCTTCATCAGGCAGAACTGCAGCCAGCCGCGCTTGTAAAAGGGCGGAAAGGGAACAGTAATCCAAAGTTAAGCCTTGATATTGAATGTGATTTATTTTTCCTGCTAAATCAAATGCCTTATTAAATTCATCTTCGGCACAGGTGCTATCACCTTTTACCTTGCCTTGAANNTGACTAACGGCTTCCCAAAGTTCGTCTTTTATTTCCTGGCAAAGAGCAGTAGCTTTTCGCAAATGCGTGGCAGAAGCTGATAGTTGGCAAATATGATTTTGCGCCATATAAGCCACATTTTCCAGACCAATGGCAATATTTGTTTTATCATCATTCGTTTCTGAAAGTTTAATATATTGAAGATATAAAGGAACGGCTTTTGCGGGCTGGCCGGAAAGGGCGTAGGTATTGGCCAATGCATTTAACGTCCAGGCTTGATCCAATTTATTTTTCAATTTGGACGGTTTGTTATCCCCATCGGGAAAGAGTTCCTTCAACAATTCAATTTGTAAATGATAGGCAGCTAATTGATAATAAGTGGGTTTATCAATCCTATCTTGGAATAGTTTTAGTGCCTCATCAAACTTTCCTGCCTTGACCAGGTGGTGATAGAGCTCAATCACCGGGGCCAGGTCTTCCAGGGTAATGATCTTTTTAACTTTTGGAAGGGCCTGGAAGTACCGGACCGCCAGATCGTGGACCCTTGCCCTATCGGTTAAACCGTTGTACAAAAAGGAGCGCATAATAGGGTGAAAGTCGAAACGGTCCTGTTTTTCATCGTAAAACAAAAAACCCAGGTTGCGCAGCTCCTGCATCACCTGCCAGAGTTGCTCTTCATCCATATCCGGGAACAGTGCTTTAGCAGAGTTAANNTACAGGAAACCACCTGCCGCTCTTTTTTTGAAAGAAGCTCGAACCCCCTGGTCAAAATCTTATTGGGTTCTTTCCGGTCGATGAGATTGAGACGAAAGGCACCCTTTATATCTTTTGCCCGGCTGCGCCTGATGGAAGTGGTCAACAGCTTTAACATCAGGGGATGATAATCGTAAACCTTTCCTGCCTCTTCCAATTCCGCCCGGGTCCCTTTAACCCCTTCGCTGCGGAAAAAACGGACTGCGTCTCCCTTTGATAATCCTTTTAAAAAAACATGTTTAACACCGG